>NZ_BAAAEU010000023.1:0-205527 GCF_039523175.1 Dokdonella soli | reverse complement strand
GCTACGAAGCGCCGCAAGGCGAGATCGAGACGACACTGGCACGGATCTGGTCCGAGCTGCTCGGCCACGAGCGGGTGGGACGCCACGACAACTTCTTCGAGCTGGGCGGTCATTCGCTGCTGGCCGTGCAGATGGTGAGTCTCCTGGAACAGCAGGGCTCGCGAATTTCCATCATAGACTTGTTCGAACGCCCCACGATCAGTTCACTCGCTGCCAGAATCGCTAGCAAAGAATTGCATCCTTTGAGCGAAGCGGTGCACATGAACCGAGGCGGAAGCAAGCGCCCATTGTTCTTCTTGCCGGAAGGAAGCGGATCGCTGCAGTACGCCTTCTTACTCCGGTCATTCATCGATCGTGAAATCCCGATCTACGGCATTCCGGAACCGGACGACCTTCCACGAACAGTGCAAGGGATGGCGACAAGAATCGTGCGAATCATCAGAGCCATCCAGGCTGAAGGACCGTATCGCCTTGCAGGCTGGTCTGTCGGTGGGACGCTCGCATACGAAGTCTCAGTGCAACTGATCGGCCAGAACCAAGCGGTTGAGTTTCTCGGCCTGATGGATACCTATTACGTTCCGAACGAACTTTCCGGCGCCGCGTATGCGAACCCAACAAGCGAGCCTCATGCGAATTTTCTGAGTCTTGTCCATAACTCCGCTGTCGAAAAGGGCATCTCGGACGAAATAATCGCTGCGTTCGAGCCCCAAGCGGCGCGCCTAGATCTTGCTGCGCTAATCGCTACGAGCAAAGAGCTAGCGATCTTGCCCGCCACGTTAGAGGGGATGGCTTTGCCTCAAATTCAAGCGGTGCTCGATCGAGAACAAATCGTCAGAACTGCAGTGGACGAATATCAGGCATGCCCGATTTCAGTGCCATTATATCTGTTCTCTGCGCAGGGCGATCGCCCAGAGTGGCCATATCGGGGTTGGGATGAGGTGATTTCGCCCTCTCGCATTAGACTAAAAAGCGTACCCGGCACGCATATGACAATGATGCAATCACCGCATATCGATAAACTTGGCTCTATGTTGAATGAGGCGCTCAAGGACGCTGAGAAGAATCCTGTCGAGACACCAGAGAAAGACTATTCTCCGGTGATGATTCTCCAGCGTGGAAGCCCGACTGAAACGACGCTCTTTTGCGTCCCAGGAGCCGGCGCGAACGTGGCAGCCTTTGGCAAATTCGTCACTTGCTTAAGCGAATTTTGGCCAATCTACGGACTCCAGCCTCGCGGTGTCGATGGAGCTCTCACGCCGCACTCGACCGTGTTTGCAGCCGCCGACACTTGTTTGAACGCGATTCAAAGGGCTAAGCCGAATGGTCCAATACATTTACTGGGCCACTCCTTCGGCGGCTGGATAGCGTTTGAGATTGCGAACCGCCTTTCGGCGTTAGGCCGCCCGCCAGCATCGGTTACGATTGTCGATTGCGAGGCGCCGTCTGAAACGGACGCGATTATCGAATACGACCGAGCGGACGTTATGATGGAGTTGGTGACCGTCCTCGAGCAATTGTACGAACGGCCAATCAATCTCCGACGTAGCGATGTTCAGGAATGTAATGAGCGCCGCCAGCTTGAGCTACTGCATAGAGAAATGGTAAGGCTCGGTCAAATGCCGAAACGGTCGGAACCAGACGTCCTGATGGGTACATTAAGAACGTTCGCAAGTTGTTTGCGAACCCAGTACAAGCCAGCTACTGTTTATCCGGGACAAGTTCGATTGGTGTTGCTTCAGAATCCAGTATCTGATGAGGACGCTGACCGGAGGGAACAGAGCAGACTCATCGAAGGCTGGAGGAATTGGGCGCCTAACTTGTCGCACTGGAAGGGGCCGGGGAACCATATGACTGCGTTTGATCTCCCGCACGTTCGCGTGATTGCGAATTGGCTTCGCGACTTACTCAAGAAACAATCACAATAGGTTCGGCGTGCCGCGTATGGAAGATAGATACAGCGAAGTTGTCATTAGAACGCTCGCGCCAGAGGAGCGTGGCACTGCATCGAGCCACACGCAAACTCCGCTGGTAATCGAGCCGAAAAATTCGTCAGATCGATGCTTGCTGGAACGCTTCCTGAAGTTAAATTCGGACTTCGTTCTGGAGAAAATTGCGAGATGTGGAGCGGTGCTATTCCGCGGTTTCGACATTAAATCGTCCGATGACTTCGAGCGTGTAATTCTAAGCATAAAGGGCATGCAAGGCATGGCCGAGGTGTTGATGTCTGAGCCGGGGAGAGATCGCGCAGATGGTGCTCGATTCGTTTTACATACAAATACTCAATATAAGACTGGCGGCGGTCTCGATTTCATGGGGTTTCACAGCGAAAATTTTTACACCCCAGACGTCCCGCGCTTTATCTCCTTTCTTTGCATGAAGCCGTCTTTGTTTGGAGGGGAAACTGGACTGGTTGACATGACAGGCGTTTATTCTGATTTACCAACTGTCTTGAAGACTCGGCTTGAGAAGAATACGTTTCTGTGTAACTACTTGCCCTTGGCTGATCTTCAGAGCAGGTATGGGGTCGACCTTGCAGAGATTGAGGAATTTTGCAGTTTGGCCGACCTTCCCTTATCGGTTGTTCATGGGGTGAGATCAGTTTTAGTTTATAAGCCGTGTGTATTTGAGCATCCAATAACTAGCGAAAAGACATTGGTTACGAATATATCGGTTGAACTTCGAAATTTTGGATTTAAGCCTAGAGTTTTGGAGGCGTTTAGGCCGGACTTTTCGGATCTACGTTGGACAATCCATCGATTCGTCTGGCGAAATCCATGGATCCAAGAAATTCCTCGAGTTCTACGACATCCGGTCGCGACTTGGCGGGAAATGTATGGGGCGGAAGCAGAAGACAGGGCCGCGAACGGTGAGGCCCGTGTCCGGCCGCGGCGCATCGGTTTCGAGTTTACCGAGGCAGATGTACAGATACTGGCCCGCTCAGTACGTCGGAATTTTTCTTCCTTCACATGGCGGGAGAATGACGTTTTGGTAATTGACAATCTAAAGATGGAACATACGGGCATGCCTGGCTTCGGTAAACGTGAGTTGCGCGCGATGATCTGCAATCCCACGTCAATGACTCGGTCTGCGGAGGGGGCCGGACTATGTAGCCCCCCAGCGAATGATTTTCGGGAGTGCTTGGGTGAGCAGCTGATTCGTCTGAAGAGAAAGTCTTGACGGAGGCTATGAATGTCACGCAGTCCCGGCGCGCCGCTGGCGAGATTGTCAGGAATTTCGTGTGGGGTTCTACCTCGTTACCGCGGGCGACGACGTGGGCAACTCGATACCCATGTGCAGGCGGCGTTTGCAGCCGAGAATGGCCGCGCGGTCCAACGCTTGATCTCTTCTTCCATCACTGCACTCATCGGTGTCGTTCAAAGGTTACACCTGAGCAGGAATTCACTGGGTCATTACAAGACTCTACAAGCAGAGGCGTCCACACAGCTCGAACAACTACCGGCCGCCAAATACGGTCGGCGTGAGTCTGGCAAGTGTCTTAATTTCGGCGGCAGTCCATTCCACCTATCGGGACGTGCAGATTTTCGGGGCCAACTCTCACCAACGCTCGGCGTTGCGCCAACATGAGCAGCTGAGGTAGGCTTGATGTCTCATTGCATGTAGCGCATGTCGTGAGGAAAAGTACTGCATTTCGACCCCACCCTCACCTCACGCCCCACGGTCCAAAACTATGCGATTCATGATTGCTGCTTTCATTTGCATTGGCTTAGTCGCTTGTAACGGCTTGCAGTACAGACAAGCAAAACGAATGACGGATTTCCAAGTGGCTCCGCATGACTTTGATTCGATCGCCGTGGCAACGTTCAAGCTAATTGACGCCAAGGGCGAAATCGGCACCATCGTCGCTCCTGCTTCTCTTGATCAGAGGGCGCGTCAAGCTCTAAGAAAGGTGCATCCCACTGTCGCTGTACCACCTGGCTCGGCGAATACGCTTCCAGCTGGATACTTCCTGGTACGAGAATTCAGCGTGGAAGCGGGTGAGGCGCATCTTAGTGGGCAACTGGGACCGGTGACCGGGCTCATGACTGCGGCCAATATGCCTGACTGCGGAAAGGAGTACTCAGTAGGGTTTTACATTGAGGGTGGTGATTGGGTAAGCCATGCCTTCAAGGTTGCAACATGCGCGGAGAGTCGCCATTGGGTACCTATTGAGGAGGCATCACCTCCACATTAGTCACGGTTCAGGCGCCGATCTACACCCGAATGCTCGGTCGATGAGCGAATTCGCTTTTTCGGCTATAGAACAAAATGCAGTCATTCTCGAGCTTCACGTCAAGCGTGCGCCTCTCGCTGAACTAACACACGCGTTCGTTTGAAGTTGTCCCGCTTCCGCGGACAGTTGAGGGTTTGATTCTCAAGCGGCAGATCGTGTCGGATTTGCGGCGTTCTCCTCGTATTGGCGTTCGAAGCTGATCGGAGACAGATAGCCGAGTGCGGAGTGTCGCCGCCGCGGGTTGCACCAACCCTCGATCCAGCAGAACAAGCGGTTCGAGCGTCGGCTTTGCTGCGGAAGCTGCGGCGGTCGATGAGTTCGCACTCCAGGCTGGCGAAGAAGCTTTCGGCCATGGCGTTGTCGTAGGCATCACCCACCGTTCCCATTGATGGCCGCACGCCCATCTTCTTGCAGCGCTCGCCAAACGCGATGCTGGTGTATTGGCTGCCCTGGTCGCTGTGATGGATGACGTCGGTCGGTTGCGCTGTTCGATCGCCATGTTGAGTGCGGCCAGGACAAGATCGGATGCCATCGTCTCGCCCATCGACAGCCGACGACGCGTCGGCTTCAGACATCGGTGACGACGGCGAGGCAGAGGAAGCCGGCCCAAGTGGGTATGTAGGTCATGTCGGCGACCCACAGTTGATTGGGCTGTTCGGCGACGAAGGCCCGTTTCACGAGATCGGGCGCCGGACGCTGGCGGGTATCACGCTGCGTGGTGACCACGAAGCCACGCCGCCGACTGACGCAGCGCAGGCCCGTGCACCGCATCAGCCGCGTGACGCTCTTGCGGCTGATCGGATGGCCGTCGTAGATCATGTCCGCACGGATGCGTGGCATCCCATAGGTGGCATCGGACGCGGCGTGGAAATGACGAATGCGCTCGGTCACCACCGCATCGCTCATCGAACGCGGACTCGGTGCGCGATCACGCCACGCATAGAACCCGCTGGGCGAGACGTCGAGCACGCGACACAGCGTACGCACCGGGAGCCTGGCCTGGTTCGCCATCACGAGTTCGAAGACGCGCTGGACGTCTTCTCGCCGTGCACGGCAAACCAGGCTGTAGCCTTTGATAAGATATCGCGCTCCATCTTCAGCTGCCGGTTCTCCCGGCGCAGGCGCGACAGCTCTTCGCGCTCGGCGCTGGTCAGGCCTTGGCTGCCGGAAACACCGGCATCGACATTCGACTGCGCGACCTGCAGAGAGTCCACTTGTCGAACCGAGCTAGCTGTAAAGACGAGTGGGCCAGCTCTCTGTTATCGTCGACGAAGCCAAGAACATTCAAGATCGAGGAGTCGATATGTTGAAAATGACACACCTGCAGAAGGTCTACCAGACACATCTGATCGAAACCTATGCCTTGCGCGACTTCTCGATTCAGGTGCGCGAAGGCGAATTCGTCGCGGTGACGGGCCCGTCCGGTTCGGGTAAGACCACCTTCCTCAATATCGCCGGCCTGCTCGAGGAGTTCACGGGCGGCCAGTACCAACTCGACGGCGTCGACGTGCATGGCCTCAACGACGATCAGCGCTCGCGCCTGCGCAACGAGAAGATCGGTTTCATCTTCCAGAGCTTCAATCTGATCCCCGATCTCAACCTGTTCGATAACGTCGACATACCGCTGCGCTATCGCGGATTCGCCGCGGCTGATCGCAAGAAGCGCATCGAGGAATCGCTCAGTCGGGTTGGCCTCGCCTCGCGCATGAAGCACTATCCGTCGGAACTTTCCGGCGGCCAGCAACAGCGCGTCGCGATTGCGCGTGCGCTGGCCGGATCGCCGCGCCTACTGCTTGCCGACGAACCGACCGGCAACCTCGATTCGCTGATGGCGCGTGGCGTGTTGGAGCTGATGGAGGAAATCAATCGCCAGGGCACGACGATCGTGATGGTCACGCACGACCGGGAACTTGCCGCACGCGCTCATCGCAACGTGCACGTGATCGACGGTCAGGTCACCGACTTCGACGAGGAACAGCATTTGCGCAGGTCGTCGCTGGGCGACGGCGCGGCAACGGTCGCGGTTGCCTGATCAGCACGAGGAAAACCTATGTTCGCTTACTATTTGCAACTCGGATTGCGTAGCCTCAGGCGCAACCCGATCCTCTCCATATTGATGGTTGTCGGCATCGGCCTCGGCATCGCGGCAAGTATGACTATGCTGACGGTGATGCATCTGTTGGGCGGCGATCCGATTCCGTGGAAGAGCGACAAACTGCATTACGTACAGCTCGACAACTGGAATCCGGACCAGCCCTTCTCTGACGATGGACGACCGCCAGATCAGGTCACTTATCGGGACGCGGTCGCGCTGATGGATGCAGGCAAGGCTGATAAGCAGGCGGCGATGTTCGCGTTCGCACTCCCGATCCAGCCGGAGAACAAGGAACTGAAACCGTTTCAGGCGCATGGCCGGGTGACCTACGCGGATTTCTTCGCAATGTTCGAGCCGAGCTTTAAGTACGGAGGACCGTGGAACCACGACCAAGACGTGAGCCACACACGCGTCGTCGTGCTGAACAAGGAAATTAACGAGAAATTGTTCGGTGGACAAGACAGTGTTGGCAAGACGGTGCGCATGAACAGCATTGACTACAGCGTTGTCGGCGTGCTCGGCGACTGGAATCTGCGTTTCCTCTACTACGACCTGACCAACGGAGCCTTCGAGGATCCGGACGAATTCTTCATGCCGTTCACGACCGCAGTCGATCTCCAGCAGCGCTCAAGCGGCAGCAACCGGTGCTGGACGTCACCGGCCGATGGTTGGGTCGCTTATCTCGACTCCGACTGCGTCTGGATCCAGATGTGGGCCGAACTCGATTCGCCTGCGCGTCTCGCCGAATACAAATCGTTCCTCGACAACTATGTCGGTGAACAGAAGAAGCTCGGACGCTTCCAGCGCCCGCTTAACAACCGTCTTTTGAACGTGAATGAATGGATTCGCGACCAGAATGTGATCTCGCGTGACGTCGAGGTGCAGACCGGTCTCGCGTTCGCGTTCTTGGTGGTTTGCCTTGTCAACACGGTCGGCCTGCTGCTCGCGAAATTCACGCGAAAGTCCGGTGAGATCGGCCTGCGTCGCGCGCTCGGCGCGAGTCGGCGCGAGGTTTTCACGCAGTTTCTGATCGAGTCTGGTGTGGTCGGTCTGACTGGCGGCTTCCTCGGCTTGCTACTGACTGGATTGGGACTCGTCGCGGTGCGTGCGCTTTATACAGAATACCAGGCCGTTGCTCATCTGGACTGGTCAATGGTTGCCGTGACCGTCGTGCTCGCGATCGTTTCGGCGGTGCTGGCCGGACTCTATCCAACTTGGCGCGCCTGCCGCGTGCAGCCGGGGACACAGTTGAAGATGTAATAGCATTCATGCCGTTCTTCGGCAAAGGCCGGAATCCATTCCGATCTTGCTGGTCAAAGCAAAATGGGTCCAGGCATTCGCCGGCATGACGGATTGAAACTACAGTGTGGTCTGGAGAAGAACATGGAATTCCGTCCGATTGTTTCCTCGCTGATGCGTAGCAAGGTGTCGATGATCCTGATCGGCCTACAAGTCGCGCTGACCTTGGCTATCGTCTGCAATGCACTTTTCATCATCGGCAAACGCCTTGACCTCATGAATCGGCCAAGCGGCATGAACGAAGACGATACGTTTTTCTTTGGCAGCACCGGCTTCGGTCACGGATTTAATGCTCAAACGACGCTCCAGACCGATCTGGCGCTGCTGCGCCAGATGCCAGGTGTGGCCGCTGCTACCACGACCAATAGCGTGCCGATGATCGGTGGCGGCTGGAGGAGTGGCATCGGACTGCAGCCGAAGCAGAAAACATCCACTGCGCAGGGCACGTTCTACTTCGTCGACGCAAAGGCATTGGATACGTTCGGCGCAAAGCTTTCGAGCGGGCGCGATTTCAAATCGGATGATGTTGCTAGTATCGCGTTCGGTGATCGTGTGCAGCCGCCGACAATCATCGTGACCAAAGCGCTTGCCGACAAACTCTTTCCGGATGGCAATGCGGTCGGCAAGCAGGTATATCTCGAAGACGGTCCGCCAGCCAGCACGATTGTTGGCATCGTCGAGCGCACGCAGGAGCCGTGGGTAGACGACGCCAACATCGAAAATGCCGTATTCATTCCGGCATACATGCCTTCTGGCAACAACCGCACACGCTATCTGGTCCGAGCGGAACCGGGCCGCCGTAATGAGGTCATGAAGGCCGTCGAACAAAAGCTCGCCGACGCGAACCCGAGCCGCATCATCGGTAAGCTGCGCAGTATGGAAGAGGTGCGCCACATCGCCTATGCCGGAGACCGTGCGATGGCTATCATTCTCGGCGCGGTAATCCTTGCATTGCTCGGAATCACGGCGCTCGGCATCATCGGCATGGCCAGCTTCTGGGTTGCGCAGCGGACCAATCAGATCGGGACGCGGCGCGCGCTCGGTGCGACCCGATTCAACATACTGTGCTATTTTCAGCTTGAAAACTTCATCATCACCACAGTTGGCCTGATCGCGGGCTGCTTCCTCGCCTATGCGTTGAGCTTGTGGCTTATGCACAGCTATCAGTTGCCACGCCTGCCCTGGTATTACGTGCCGATCGGCTTCGTGTGCCTGTGGACGCTGGGTCAGCTCGCGGTGCTCGGTCCTGCGATGCGCGCGTCGCGCGTGCCGCCGGCGGTGGCGACGCGCTGCGTGTGATCGGGTGAGAGCCGAAACCGCACGTCGCGGATGCGCCGCTGCGGATTCGCCAGTTTGAATCTTTCGCGCTCAAAGTGGCCAGCGCCAAGGCTCGGCGAAGTTTTTCTGGGTCTTGAAGTCGTGTGGGTGATTTTGCCCAATTTCACAACTCTGGCAGCATGCAGGTGAGCACCTTCAAGCGCAGGTAGTCTTCGTCGCGCAGGCCGTACGCCGACGACGGCCACGAGGCACGCTAATCCATTCCGATCAGGGTACTCAGTACGGTAGCGACGCCTGGCGACGCTTCTGTCGCTCCAATCATCTTGAGCTGAGCATGAGCCGCAAAGGCAACTGCTGGGACAACGCGGTAGCAGAATCCTTCTTCAGCAGTCTGAAGAAGGAGCGGATCAAGAAGCACATCTACAAAAACCGCCAGGACGCGCTCGCTGATGTGTCCGACTACATTGAGTCGTTCTACAATCGATCGCGTCGTCATAGCCATCTAGGTGGCATAAGCCCCGAGGCGTTCGAGGCAGCTCACAAGGCTCGGCGACGGAGTGTCCACTGAATCCTGGGAACTCCACAGAGAGGACCGCACTGCCGGCGAGTACGAGCATAAGACAATGATGCAGGATTCCGCCGCGCGCAGGGCGTACTCGACATGCGTGCGCAGTTCCAACTGGCGCTCGGCAGTCCAGCCGAGTCGTCGCGCGTTTTCATCCCGTTCGCGTTGGTTCATTGCACGGGTCTCCGCGTTGGATCGATCCTGGATGCATCGAAGACTTCCCTCATGCCAGGTTGTAGTGGAGTTCGCTGCAGTATTCCGTCGTGCCGGTGGGATTCTTCTTCAAATGGGTCAGTACGGGGTCAGGGATCAGGCTGAGGGCATACCTGGCTTCCGGATCCTCGGAATCTTCCAGCGGGATGACGGCCATTCCCCGATGGAAGAATTGGTCAGCACGTTCTTTGAAGAGGCGTTCTGCCCTATACGCGCTGCCGGCAATGGCGAGTATCACGGTCACGCCTTCACCCGTGGCGTAGTAGTAGCAGTAGGCAAGGTAGCAACACTCGGATTTCATGACGCTCGAGCGGTAGGAAGTGAAGATCCCGTAGGCCAAGCCGGAGCCTCGTCCTGTCGAGGCTCAGAAGTTGAGACTGCTGTGGTGCAAAGCGGTGGGGCGCGGCATCCTGCCGATTACGCTCCTTGTCCGGCCCGACACTCCCTGCGTCGGACTGGCCTCGTCGTTGTCCACCGCTTCGTCGGCGGCAGGCGACGCGACGGGATTTCCGCGTCGTCCTTGATGACCTTCCATGGCCTTCTCGCTCCTGCGCTTTCCCGCTTCCTAGGCCGCAACGGCCAAGCTGCGCCGCGCGACGGTGCATCGACTACGCGCTTCCCCGCGCATGACCTTCGTCACCGCGGCTGTCGCGATCGCGTCGAGGCGCGCCATCGTCTGGTCGTCGACGCCATAGACGCAGTTCACCGCGATCCGTGCGGTGCACGCCTCGACGACCTGGCCGTCCTTGACGATCCAGATCGTCCAAACGTCAGGAGCGCCCGACTCCGGAAAGTACGCTTCAACCGTGTAGCCCGATGCGTGATAGCTGCCGATCAGTTCCATGGGTGGTCCTCCTTGTTGAACATCCGGTGTAGCCCTGCAACCCGCTCCGAAACGTGTTGCCTCTTTGCCGATTCCTCACGTCAACGACCCATCAGGTGTAGTCGCCAGCGGCGATCTGACCCAGCCGTCGAATGACGTCGCTCGCGCGACCGGCCGCAATGAGCTCGGCGTCGGTGAGACCCGATGCATCCCAGGGTCCGCAGATCCATCGAGCCGCCCGTTCATCCTTGCCGTACAGTTTGGAGAACACATCGGCCACTACGGGGCAGACGACCTTCACTACGGCCCAGGCCTGTTGGCACGCGGCATCTCGCTGGGCCTCGATGGCATTCAGTCGATCGAGGGCGTCCTGCAGGTCCTTCATCGGCTGACCTCCCTCAGGTGGCCACGTCGCGCGGCCAGACGGTCGGCGATGGCGTTCCAGGCCTCGTCGTCGTCCGCATAGAGCAAGCACTCGAACATCGCCTGCTGGAGCCGATCGCGCTCGCTCGATACCGATCGGCGGTTGCCATTCAGATCGATCACATCCACTTCATGCGTCATCACGAGCCCTCCTTGATGGTGGCGCACTCGACATCCTTGCCGGCGCGCCGGCCTGCATGGGCGTCCTTGCCTCCGGCATCGTTCCCTGATGCCTGCCTCTATCGGAGCACGATGGACGTTTTTGTCAAATTAGCGCGTTCCCGTCACCTGCATTTTTCTGCCCCAACGCGCGATCGCCGTTACGCCCGGACAGGAAACACCCGCACGTTGTCGCCATACGGCGTGGGAACCCACGCTTGATGGCGATGCCCTTCGCGCCCGCGCAGATCCGCCTCCGCGCTGGTCTGGTCATAGGCCTGGACGAGCTTGCCGACCGCGAGCAATGGTTTGTGCCCCTTGGTTTTCCACAGCCCTGACAGCAGCGAATGCATCGCGATCGCGCCATCGGGCCATGCGGTGTCTAGCGCGTTCAAGGCATCGCCGAGCTTGGCAAGGCCAATGAGCTCGTGGCCGAGCCGCTCCCAGCGTTCGCCCTCCGCCTCGTCGTAGCACCAGAGCTTTCCGAGGTCGTGCAGCAGCGCGTAGGCAACGCCGATGTCCCGATCCGTGGGACTGAGGCCCGGGGTCTCGGCCACCCATTCCGCCATCTCGATGGAATGGGATGCCAGGCCGCCGCGCCAGGCGTGGTGATGCGCTCGCGAAGCGGGACAGGTCCAGAAGAAGTGGAACACTGTGCGCAAGGTGAACGCGTCGCTCAGCAGCACGAAGAGGGGCCGCGATTCGATGCGATCGACGACCTGGCGCAAGCGCTGCACGATCGTTTCGTCGGTGCCGAGCGCATCCGGAATCAGGTCGAACACGTCCGTGTGCGGCGCGTACTGGATGTTCGTCACGACCCACGGCGTGTCGCCATCGATCGCGCAGGCGAGCGAAGCGACCTGCGCCTTGATGACACGGCGCGCGTCTTCGAGCGACCACGGCCCGGCCCAGGTTGCCGCAGCGTGGACGCCTTCGGCGCGATACAGGTTCAGGCGATACGGAACCAGATCGTCGGACGCGGCCTCGACGTGCGAGTCGATGACGGCCATGACGGTGTGAACGGGGGTGATGGGCTTATGCGATTCCATGTGAGTTCTCCTTGGGTGGGGTCTTCTGGGCGAGCAACGCGGCTTTGAGCGCCTGCCGCAGGGCATCGGCGTCCATCGTTTCGATCTGCTTCTGTGTCAGCTCCGAATGCGACGCCGGCACCGGTGGCGGATTGCGGCTATTGATGAAGCCGGTGATAGCGCGTCCGTCCTCGCGGGTGAGGTTCGGCACGAAGCGCGAGTACACGGTGAACAGCATCTGCGTGTTCGCGTGGCCCATGAGCTTGGCGATCCACTCCGGGTTCTCGCCGGAGGCGAGCATCAGCGTCGCTGTGGTGTGGCGCGTCTGGTACGGACGGCGCTTCTCCAGTTCCAGATAGCGCAGCAGTGGATACCAGACGCGGTTGGCGAAGTTGTGTGCGTCGATCGGTGCACCGTTCGCGTTGGCGAACACGTATTCGCTGTCCTGATGCCGAACCTTCTTCTGTTCCTCCAGCGCCTCCCGCACCATCGGCAGCATCGGGATGTCGCGGATCGATTGCTCGGTCTTCGCGTTCTCCTCGGCCTCGCCATCGGTGAATGTCTCGCGCACCAGGATCAGACCGTGCTCAAGGTCGACATACTTCCACTTGAGACCATTGATCTCGCCGGTGCGCATGCCGGTAAAGAAGCGCACGGTGACGTAGGCGCGAAAGTCGGCACGGATCGCTGTCCGAATCCGCTCGACTTCCTCCATCGAGAACGGCTGTACCTCGGGACGGCGCATTTTCAGCGGCTTGATGCCGCGGAAGGCCGGCGTGAATCCAAAGCGGTCCGCCGCTTCGTTGAGATGCTGCCGCAGGATGCACATGATCTTGTTGATGCGCGAAGGCGACATCGGCATGCCGCCGCGACCCTTGCGCTGCGCGAGGCCCGCACGAAAGGTCAGCACGTCGGCCTTGGTAATTTCGCTCAAGGTACGCTCTCCAAATGTCGGCAGCAGATGTTTCTTGAAGATGTCATCGACGCCTTGCCGATGCAGACGACGCCACTGCGGGGCCATCTCCGCACGCCAGGTCACCGAAAAGTCCGCACACGAGGGCGTTGATACCGAAACAGCAGAGATCATCATCGGCGCGGGCACGGCAGCGCCTATTACCGATTGCGCGGTTGCCGTTCCAGCAAACCTTGCAAGGCGCGCGCTGTTCGGAAACGTCGCCGCGTAATCAAACATCCCCTGCGCGATCTCTTTCTGGATGCGGTTGAGGAAGGCTTGCACCGTCTTACGATTCACCACGGTATCGGGCAGCGCCGTCTGTTCGCGGCAGCGGACTCCTCGAAAGAAGAAGTCGAGGTACAAAGTTCCAGTCTCGGGGCGGGTGCAGACCTTAGCCATGTGCCATACCACCGTTGGCCATCGGGATCAGCGGTGCCGGCGCGCGACGCGACGATGCAACGCCGATGTCGCGCTGGATCGTTTCCCAAATGAACAGCAGTTTCCGGCCGCCGAACGGACGGATGTAATGCACGCCCTCTAGCAGCACTGCGTCCTTCAAGCGGGTGCGGATCGTGCGTGCGTCATAGTGAATTCGAGTGGCAAGTTCGTCTGTCGTCAGGTAAGTTTGCATAGCTGCTCTCCGTTGCGGTTGCTCGACACCTGTCGCATACGATCGACAGGTGCTGGCGATAATAGACGATAAATGTCGTTCGTCAACTACAGATGGTGCTTATGCGCGACACTGTTCAGGAAGTATTCATATGATTCGTTTTCGACTAACCGAACTCATTGCAGACAAGGCCTTCGCCGAGCGCCGTGTCGTGTCACTCTCGGAAATCGCCGAAGCGACGGGGATACACCGCGCGACGTTGTCGAAGATCGCCAACCAGCCCGGCGCGAACATCGGCACCGACATCATCGACAAGCTCTGTCGATACTTCGGGCGGCAACCTGGCGATTTTCTTGCATATGTCGAAGACGATCTGATGGGGCGCGATGGCTGACACGTTCGCGTTACCGGCTAATGGCGTTGTCGACCGGGAGCGTGAGCGACAATTGAGCTGGCAACTCCAATTTCCGCGCGGGATGTGGCCAGCAAAAGGGGGAGTTGCATTGCAAGACATGGTGGCGCCCGGTGCACGGGTACTGATCCGCGATGAAGAATGGCTGGTGCGTCGCGTCGATCCCGCAAGCGATGGCGGCGAGCTCTTGCTGTGTGATGGCGTATCCGACCTCGTGCGCGGGCGCTCGGCGCAGTTCCTGACGCGCCTTGAAGGTCGTGTCGATGTTCTCGATCCGGCGCAGACGCGCCTGGTCGCGGACGACTCTAGTCACTTCAATGCCTCGATGCTCTACATCGAGAGCGTGCTGCGTCGGAACCTGCCCAACGACGATCGCATCCGCCTCGGCAATCGCGCGGTGATGAACCTCGTGCCGTATCAACTCGATCCGGCGCTGCAGGCGTTGCAGCAACCGCGGCAACGCATCCTGATCGCAGATGCCACGGGCCTGGGCAAAACGCTCGAAGCCGGCATCCTCGCCACCGAGTTGATCCAGCGCGGCCGCGGCAACCGCATCTTGGTCATCACCCTGAAAAGCATGCTGACCCAGTTCCAGAAGGAGTTCTGGAGCCGGTTCTCGATTCCGCTGGTGCGACTGGATTCCACGGGTCTGGCGGCGGTGCGCAATCGCATCCCGGCCAACCACAACCCGTTCAACCACTACGACCGTACGATCATCTCGATCGATACGCTCAAGAACAATCTGGAGTACCGCAACTACCTCGAAAACGCGTGGTGGGACATCATCATCATTGATGAATGCCACAACGTCGCCGCGCGGGCGCAAGAAAGCGGTCTGTCGCGGCGCGCGCGCCTCGCACGCCTGCTGTCGACGCGTTCGGACTCGCTGATCCTGCTATCGGCCACGCCGCACGACGGTTCGGCGCGCTCGTTCGCCTCGTTGATGAGCCTGCTCGATCCCACCGCCATCAGCGATCCGGACGACTACACGCCCGAGGACTTCCGCGACAAGGGTCTGGTCATCCGTCGCTTCAAGAAGGACATTTGTAGCCAGGTCGAAGGCGACTTCCGCGACCGCGTGACCCAGGTCTATCGCGCGCAGGCGAGCACCGCGGAAGAGGCGGCATTCAATGCGCTGCTCGATATTCCGTTCACGCAAGGCGGCAAGCGCCAAACCGGTCGTCAGCACGAATTGCAGCGCGTGGGCATGCAGAAAGGCTTGTTTTCCAGCCCCGCCGCGGCGTTGCAATCCGCCCGCAACCGCATCGCCACGCTGCAGAATCGCGACGCCCGTACCGATGACGAAGACGAGGAGATCGCCGCGCTGCAGTTCTTCGTGCAGGCCCTGGAGCGCATCACGCCGGCCGAGTTCAGCAAGTACCAACGCTTTGTGCAGTTGCTGCGTGATGTCGACTACGCCTGGTCACCCTCGAACGCAAACGATCGTCTGGTCGTGTTCTCCGAACGCATCGAAACCATCCACTGGTTGAGCGAGCATCTGCAGTCCGATCTCAAGCTCAAGACCGACCAGGTCGGCGTCCTGCATGGCGGCCTCACTGATACCGAGCAACAGGCGCTGGTGGAGCGCTTCGGCCGCAAAGAGGATCCGATTCGCGTGCTGTTGTGTTCGGACGTGGCCTCCGAAGGTCTCAACCTGCACTACTTCAGTCACCGGCTGGTGCACTTCGATCTGCCGTGGTCGTTGATGGTGTTCCAGCAGCGCAACGGTCGCATCGATCGCTACGGCCAGACTCATCAGCCGCTGATCACCTACTTGCTCACCGAAACCACCGTGGAGAAGATCCGCGGTGATCTGCGCATTCTTGAGGTGCTGCAGCAGAAGGACGATCGCGCGAATCGGGACCTTGGCGATCCCAGCGCATTTCTCAATCTCCACGATCCTGATCTGGAGGCGAAAAAGGTCGGCGAGCTGATGGCCGACGGCGTCAGCGCGATCCAGATCGAACACGACATGGAGCGGGCTGCAACGCAGGCGATCGAGGGCGAGGGCGACTGGCTGTTGCAGCTCTTCAACGGCGCCGATGCGAAAGCCGCGTCCAAACCAGATCCCCTCAGCCAGATCGCGCAGACCTCATCGCTGTTTCCGGATGACTTCGCGTTCGCCAAGACCGCGCTGGAAGAACTGGGTCGTGTCCACCCGATCGCCCAATGGACATCGGATGATGCCTCACGCACGTTGACCCTGACCGCACCGCTCGACTTGCAACAACGCCTGCACCAGATCCCGCGCGAGGCGCGCGACCCCAACGATCGCTATGTCCTCAGCGGTCAGATCCAGCGCGTGGCCGACGCGATCGAGAACGCGCGCCAAGCCAAGCGCGAGGAAGAAAGCTGGTCGACCGTCCACTACCTGTGGCCACAACATCCGATCAGCGAATGGTTGCGAGATCGTGTACTGACCCACTTTGGCCGCCACACCGCGCCGGTGCTGCAATCGAACGCGCTGGCCGACGACGAGCGCGCCATTGTGATGATGGGCCTGGTGCCCAACCGCAAGGGCCAACCGCTTCTGGTGGATTGGAAAGTAGCCGTTCTGCGCGGCAAGCAAGCCGTCGCGTTGGAACCCTTTGACGAGTTTTGCGAACGCATCGGCTTGCGAGCAGGGCGGCTGCCCAACCCGGCCAAAGCGATCGACACCGCGCCATTGCAGGTCGATCTGCGCGCCGCGGTTGCGACCATGCAGGCCCACATGCAGCAGCGCCAGCAGACATTCGCCGAGGAAATGACTACGCGCCTTCAAGAAACCCTGGCCAACCTCAAGCGCATGCAGGAGCGCCAGATCGAGCAGCTTGAGTTGCGCCTGGACAAACAGGGCGGCCTTGAGAACCTGCGCCAAGGCAAGCGCGCGCACCGCGTCGGCCAGATCCGCAAGGTTTTCGACGAGTACGAAATCTGGGTCCGCGACAGCCTGCAGACCGAGCCACACCCGCATATCCAGGTGCTCGCGGCCGTGTGCCGCTGAGCTCGGCAAGGACGCATCCCGATGGCAACAGACCACACCGCCCAGGTTTTCGTCGGCATCGCCAACGAAAACGAGTTCTATGGCCACCACTACCTGTCCGAGGTCTTCAAGGGCGATATCCGTGATCGCCTCAATGCTTGGCAGGCGAGCGAAGAGGCGGCCAAACAAGCCGGCGAATCTTGGCGCAGTCCGCAGCGCGTACTCGTCGGCATCGGTGGTCGCTGGTTCCGCGAACGCGAGAAATTGCGCCAATCGCGCGATGCCGCGACGTTCGCCAAGGACTTTGCCGAACTGCAAAAACCGCTGTTGCAAGCCTTCGGTTACACGCTCCAGCCCAGTGTGTTCACGCTGGTCGACAACGCGCCGATTCGTATCTGGCAGCGTCTCGGCCCCGCCGACCATGCGCCCCAGTTGCTGGTCGTTCCGGCGGCGATGCCCGGCCATCAGGATGACGACATTCTCGATCAGCCGATTGATCTGTCCGTCTATCCTGGCGATCCGCCCAAACAGGCGCGCAACGCTACCTGGGCCGATTGGCTGTCCGAGGCCGTCTTCGGCGCCGATCATCCACCGCGTTTCGTCCTGTTGGTGGGGCTGGACGATTGGCTGCTGGTCGACCGCTACAAGTGGCCGAACAACCGCGCGCTGCGCTTCAACTGGGCCGAGATTCTCGACCGCAAGGACACGCCCACGCTCGAAGCCGCCGCCGTGCTGCTGCACCGTGAAAGCCTTGCTCCCGACGACGGCGCAGTACTGCTCGATGGCCTCGACGAAAACGCGCACAAGCACGCCTTCGGCGTCAGCGAGGATCTGAAGTACGCAATCCGCGAAGCGATCGAGTTGATCGGCAACGAAGCCGCGCAACAACTGCGCGAGCTGGCCGAGGACCAGAAACTCTCGGTGTTCAAGGGCCGCAAAGAGCTCGACGCCGAACAGCTCAGCCTGGAATGCCTGCGCCTGATGTACCGGCTGCTATTCGTGTTCTATATCGAGGCGCGGCCGGAGCTCGGCTACGTGCCGATTCAGAAGAGCGAAACCTACCTCAAGGGCTACAGCCTCGAATCGCTGCGCGAGCTGGAACAAGTTCCGCTCAACACCCCGCAGGCGCGTGATGGTTTTTACTTCGACGCCAGCCTGAAACGCCTGTTCCGCCTGATCCACGAAGGCAGTGGCGATGCGATCAAGCAATCCCTGCGCGGTCACGCTGCCAACGTGCGCGATGCCTTTGCGCTGGCTCCGCTCGACAGCCGCCTGTTCGATCCGGCCGCCACACCGCTATTGAATCGTTTGGCGTTCCCCAACCACGTCTGGCAAACCGTCATCCGCCAGATGTCGCTCACCCGCGGCAAGGGTCGCCAGCGCCGCGGTCGTGTCAGCTACCAGCTGCTGTCGATCAACCAGCTTGGTGCGGTCTACGAGGCGCTGCTGTCCTACCGCGGCTTCTTCGCCAAGGAGGATCTGTTCGAGGTGCAGCCCGCGCCGAAGAAGGCCAAGGCAATCAATGAGGACGATGACGGCGACGAGGGCGCCGACGACGAGGCCAGCAGCGGCAGCAGCACCGACATGATGGACAGCGCCTGGTTCGTCCCTGGAAGTCGCCTTGCCGACTACAAGGACAACGAGCGCGTCGCCGACAAGGATGAAAACGGCCACCAGAAACTGCGCTGCTATCCCAAGGGTAGTTTTATCTACCGCCTTGCCGGGCGTGACCGTCAAAAGAGCGCCAGCTACTACACCCCGCAAGTGCTCACCCAGTGTCTGGTCAAGTACGCGCTGAAAGAACTGCTGGTTGGCAAGAATGCCGACGACATTCTGCAACTCACCGTGGTCGAGCCGGCCATGGGCAGCGCCGCGTTCTTGAACGAAGCGGTTAATCAGCTCGCCGAAAAATACCTGGAGCTGAAACAGGCCGAGACCGGCAAGCGCATCGCCCACGATCTGTATCCGCGCGAGCTGCAGAAAACCCGCATGTACCTCGCCGATCGCAACGTTTACGGCGTCGATCTCAACCCCATCGCCGTCGAGCTGGCCGAAGTCTCGCTCTGGCTCAATGCCATCTTTGGCGATGATGTGGATGAGCAAGGTCAACCGCGCGCCGCGCGCGTGCCGTGGTTCGGCTATCAGCTATTCGATGGCAACAGCCTCATCGGTGCGCGCAACGAGGTTTACGACGCCAGCCGCTTGAAGAAGGGCGTAAAACCGCAATGGCATGAGGAGGCGCCACGTCGCCTCGATCCGCAACAGCCGGATCGCAAGCCCAGCGAGGTCTATCACTTTCTGCTGCCCGATCCCGGCATGTCCAGCTACACCGACAAGGTCGCCAAGAGCCTCTACCCGGAAGATTTTGAGCGCTTCAAGCAATGGCGCAAGACCTTCTGCAAACCGCTCGAATCCCACGAGATTGGTCGTCTGCAACAACTCAGCGCCAAGGTCGATGAACTCTGGGCCGAACACGCGCGCATCCTCGCCCGCGACCGCGCCGCCACCGAAGATCCGCTCAGCGTTTGGCCGCAGCCGGATGTTGATGCGGCGGTTACCAGCCGCGCCGACAAGGAAGAAACACGCAAGCGCGGTCTGTTCAATCAGGATGGCGATGAAGCCACTCCCTACCGCCGCCTGAAACTGGTGATGGATTACTGGTGCGCGCTGTGGTTCTGGCCGATCCAGCAAAGTGCGTCGCTACCCGAGCGCGAGCTATGGTGGATGGAAATCGGTGCGATCCTTGAAGGCAATATCGTCGATCTCGCACCGCAGTCCACATTGGATCTACACGCCACCGCCGCACCACAACTGCTGGCACCCAAACCGCAAGGCGATCTGGTCGGCTTCGAATCGCAACTCGAACTCACCGCGCAACCCGCGCAAGCCACTCTGCATGATCGCTTTGGCCGCCTGCGCATCACCAAGCTGCGTGAAGTATTCCCGCGCATCAGCAACGTCGAGGCCATCGCCAAGCAACGTCGCTTTATGCACTGGGAGCTGACCTTTGCTGATGTCTTCCGCCAACGCGGCGGCTTCGACCTGATCCTCGGTAATCCACCATGGCTGAAAGTGGAGTGGAACGAATCCGGCGTGCTCGGCGAAGCCAACCCGCTGTTCGCCATCCGCAAGTTCAGCGCCAGCGAACTGATGAAACTTCGCGCCGACGCCTTCGAGCGTTTTCCGAACCTGAAAGCCGATTGGACGGCCGAACTGGAAGAGGCCGAAGGTACGCAGAATGTGCTCAATGCGGTGCAGAACTATCCGCTGCTGCAGGGAAGCAAGGCCAACTTGTACAAGTGCTTTATGCCATTGGCGTGGCGGCTGGCGGGGCAGAGTGGGGTGACCGGCCTGCTGCATCCGGAGGGGCCGTATGACGATCCGAATGCAGGGAGTCTGCGTGAGGCGCTGTATGTGCGGTTGCGCTCGCACTTTCAGTTCACAAACGAGATCCTTTTGTTCGCTGAGGTCGATAACCACACGAGGTACAGCGTCAATATCTACGCTGCTGTGCAATCTTCGCCACGATTCGATCAGGTCGCCAACCTGTTTACGCCGGCTACCGTGGACGTCTGCTACCTACACGATGGCAGTGGTCCCGTGGGCGGCTACAAGAACGCCGAGGGCAAATGGAATACTGCTGGTCACCGCGACCGAATCGTCCGCGTGGACGATGCCGCGCTGGCCATCTTCGCTCGGCTCTACGACGCACCCGGCACGCCGCCGCGTCGCGCGCGCCTACCCGCCCTGCATGCCAGCACCTTGAACAGCGTTCTGCGTAAACTAGCCGACTACCCGCGCCGCCTCAGTGATCTAGGCACAGATCTATATTCCACGCAGATGTGGAACGAGACCATCGATCAGAAGACCGGCACCATTGTCCGTCGCGCGCCAGGCGACAACACGTTCCCTGCCGATCCGTCCGATTGGGTGCTGTCCGGCCCACACTTCTTCCTCGCCAACCCATATAACAAAAACCCATATCGGAGTTGTGGATCCAACAAAGCCTACGACACGCTCGATCTGGAAACCCTGCCCGACGCCTACCTGCCGCGCAGCAACTACCACCCCATGTCCGATCGCGCTGAATACCTGCGCCGCGTGCCGCGCGTGAGCTGGGTTGAGCCGGGTGAAGATGCGCCGAAACCGGTGACGGATTACCACCGGCTTGTGCATCGGCGTCGCCTTGCGCAATCAAGCGAGCACACCTTGATACCGGCGTTGTTGCCGCCGGGTTCGGCCATCGTGAATACCTGTGTTGCAACAAATTTTCACGACGCAAATGTGTTGCTCAGTTCCGTCGCGCTACTCAGCGCGCTCTCGTCCGATTTTTTTATCAAGACGACAGGACGCGGTGATCTCTATGGTGAAGGGCTTTCACAGTTCCCGCTTATCGGTTTGACTGCGGAAGTTGCATCGCGAACTGCGAGCCTCAACTGCCTCACCACCCATTACGCTGACCTTTGGGAACAGGTCTACGATCTCGCCTTTACCGATCAGCGCTGGAGCCAACCCGACAACCCACGCCTGCCGCAGGATTTCTTCGCCCACCTCACCAGCGATTGGCATCGCGACTGCGCGCTGCGCACCGACTATGCCCGCCGCATGGCCTTGGTCGAAATCGATGTGCTGGTCGCCCAAGCGCTCGGCCTCACGCTCGACGAACTGCTGCTGATCTATCGCGTGCAGTTCCCGGTGATGCAAGGCTACGAGCGCGATACCTGGTACGACATCCACGGCCGCATCGTCTTCACCAATAACGGCAATGGGCTCCCTGGCGTCGGCCTGCCGCGAAAGGGCGCGCGCAAGGAACCCGCCACCGTCATCACGTATCCCGATGGCAAAGTGCAACGCGGCAACCACGGCTGGGACGACATCAAGGACGCCCACGCCGGCACCGTCATCGAACAAACCGTCACCGACGACACCCTCCCCAACGGCCCCCACCAGAAAACCCGCCGCTACGAAGCCCCCTTCGCCCTCGCCAACCGGGAGGACAACTACCGTACTGCGTGGGGTTTCTTTCAGTAGCAAGCACCGTGATGGCCCGGGCAGGACGGGAGTTCCCCCGCAAGACCTTCGACCCTTCTAGGACGTGAACAATGAAAGTTCTGACGCGGGCAAAGGAAATCCGGAATGCGCTGCACGAGCTGCAGCCTTCCCGTATCGCGGTCGCTTACGTG
The DNA here is from genome assembly GCF_039523175.1 of Dokdonella soli. Lineage (NCBI taxonomy): Bacteria > Pseudomonadati > Pseudomonadota > Gammaproteobacteria > Lysobacterales > Rhodanobacteraceae > Dokdonella > Dokdonella soli. The sequence goes on along the minus strand of NZ_BAAAEU010000023.1, from coordinate 183,291 downwards.
GGTTCTGGCTGGGAGCAGTACGTATCCGCAGAGCGCCTGAAGGAAATCGTGGTTTCGCCCACACTTGGCTCCAACCCCTATGCGATCGAAGAAATGATGCGCAAAGACAAGCTCGGGCACGAGAATGTCTACTTCCTCGACAACCTACATTCCAAGATTTATCTCGGCGCGCGTGCCGCCTTGGTCGGCAGTTGCAACCTGTCCAACAACGGCATGGGCGACGGTGGCCTGTTCGAAATGGCGACCTTGCTGACGGACCAGGAAATCCGAACGCAACTTGCGATGCAGATCGAACGCTACAAAGCGGCGGCGCGGACGTTGTATCCGACGCGGCAGAAGAAGCTTGCCCGCCTTCGGGAACTGAAGGAGCAGTGCGACAAGGCTCAATGGTTCGGATTCGTGAGTGCTGGGAGCAAGATCCCATCAGTCCAACAGTACGAGAGCAAGCTCGATCGGATCCATATTGTCTGGTGCGGTTCGCACGTGGACGAATACAGCCAGGCGCATATTCGCAGCGCCGTACCAGCGATCCGGGAAGTCGGCCCCGACGACTATTTTTCGTACACGTTGCAGTTTCTTGAGGAAGACGACGTACGGCCACACGATTGGATCTTGTGCTGGCGTTGCAATGATGATGGGTCGCCTCGAAAGGGAGGCGATGTCAGCTGGTTTTACGTCCATCACGTTGTTTCGAATGGCTTCGACACCGACGACTACCCAAAGCTCGCAGGGCAGGCGAGCCCAAAGTTCCTGAAGTGTCCCGCGCCTCCGTTTACTTTGGATCCGTCCACCAAGGCGTTGATCCGCAGCACGCTGGGGTCCTGCGGATTCCCTGAATTGCTCTCGTTCGATGACTCCCTTTGGCGGCTCGGACCGGCGGATGCAGTCACGCATGCGTTCATCGATGCATTGAAGAATGCGAATCGCGCGGAGCGGAACGCCAGGTGACCGACATGCCACTCGTGCAGTCGGTCGCCATCAAGGTCAATCATCCACTGGGCCAAGGGCCCCGATGCTGCGAACCAGCCACGTTCAATCAAGGGGATTTTAATGCGTTCCGATACATGGACTGTCCGGCAGATCTTTCAGGATCGGCGGCAATACTGCGTACCGTTCTACCAACGCGCCTATGTCTGGAACCAGATCGAACAGTGGGAGCCGCTGTGGCAAGACATCAAAATCAAGGCACAGGCAAGATTGGACGGCGGTACCGTCACCCCACACTTCCTTGGCGCGGTGGTCGTGGAACCGCAGTCCCGCATCGGCCTCCGTGGGGTCGACGCCTTCCACATCATTGATGGACAACAGCGGCTGACGACGCTGCAGTACGTCCTCACCGCGCTGCTCATAGCGTTTCGAGAGATTGGCGTGCAGGGACTGGATGTCACTCTCGATCAGTGCCTGGAGAATGGAAATCCGGACACCATGAACCAGCCCGAGATCGAGCGGTACAAGGTCTGGCCGACGTTCAGAGACCGGACGCACTACGAGTCAACGATGGCCGCGCGGGCGCTGCGTGACCTCAAGGACGGTTTCTCTTCGAACTTCACCCGGACTGGCGATCTGCGCCGCATCGGCATGGTGCATCCGCCTTCTTTGGCTGCCATCTGGTTTTTCGCTGGCGAGTTCATCGCCTACATCGAGAAGTCTGAAGCAAGTAAGGACGCCGCCGCCGAAGCGCTTGCCATGGCGGTTCTGCAAGACCTCAAATTGGTGTTGATCAGCCTCGAGGCCGACGACGATGCGCAGGTGATTTTCGAGACGATGAATGGCCGGGGGGCCACGCTGCACGCCACCGATCTGATTCGGAACTTCATCTTCATGCGCGCCGACCGCGACGGTGCGGACGCCCAGGCTCTGTACGACGGTCGCTGGACGCAGTTCGAGAGCAATGTGTGGTCGACCCGGGAGCGCCGAGGGCGGCTTCTCAAGCCCAAGTTGGAATGGCTGATCTATACCGCGCTTCAGGCCGAGACCCACACGGAAGTGGACCTGCCGCGGCTGTACGCGGACTACAAGGCCTACGCCCTCAACGGTGGACAACCACGCACCGCCGAGGCGCAGCTGCTCACGTTGGATCGATATGCGGTGCACTACACGGCGCTGACCACTGGGCAAGGTTCGCTGCCTGTGGCGCGATTCGGGCGCCGAATTGCGGCCTACGAAACCACCACCATACACTCGCTGGCCCTGCTGATTTCGGCCTCGCCGCTCTCTGATCAGGACAAGGCGCACATGTTTAATGAACTGGTGTCCTACATCGTGCGCCGGGCCGTGTGTGGGTTGACGCCGAAGAACTATAACAACGCCTTCATGGCGATGATTCGGCACTTGGCCAAGAACGGCACGACCTCAGAAGCGTTGCGCGCTCACATGGCGTCATCGTCGAGTGATATTTCGCGCTGGCCAACCAATGCGGAGTTCAAGAACGCCTGCAAGACAGCGCCGCTGTATTACGGGCGGCTTGATGCGCCCAAGATGCGGCAACTTCTGACAGAGCTCGAAGGCGAGCTGCGTGCTCACAACCGTTCCGAAGAACCCGAAATTCCGAATCTGGCCAACCTGGACATTGATCACATCATGCCAAGGTCCTGGTATACGCACTGGCCGCTGGCTGATGGCACAGCAGTCACAAGTGCGGAGGCTTCTCATGCCTTGCTGGCCGAGCGCAATGGATTGCCCACGACGGCCGCCCAAGAACAAATCCGCGAGCGAGAGCTGTCGATTCCGACGCTTGGGAACCTTACGCTGCTCAATCTCAGCGTCAATCGGGAGGCGCAGCACCGGGAGTTTCAGGTCAAGCGCGATTTGCTGATCCGCAACACCAATCTAAGCCTTAACGTCCAGCTGCTAGATCGTCCCGCTTGGGATATTAAGGAGATTGCGGCTCAAGGCGACCGTCTGGCTGACGCTGCCGCCAGACTCTATCCCGGTCCTCCAGAGTAGGAACCAAGCTGGATAGGGAATTTGTCATCTGGCGACGATGGTCATGCGGATGGCCCCGTCGGGCTTCCGCCGCCTTTCGTCGCGCCGCCGGAATTTGGATGCAGGCAGCGGAATGGCGGCTTTGATCACGCATATTTGCGGAGCGGGGAAAGGACATGCGATCGTTCATCACCATGGGGTATGTCTGCCGGATCATCGCGTGGCCCAACGGGCGGGCTCGTGCACGTGCCTTTGGCATGAATCCGCACAGTTGCGCCAGTGGATTGGGCACCTAACGTGCTTCCCTCCATTCTGGCCAACGAAATCCGCGACGCCACGCGCCGGTTTCTGATCGCAGCCTACGAGGCTTCTGACGGTTACTTCCACGGCATCGTGCAGCGCTTCGTCGAAGGCAATAGCGGCGTTGGCAAGGGGCCGTATCTGCAGATCGGTCTGCCGTTTCGCACAGGTAGCCGGGGGCGAAATTTCTTCCCGGGTTTCGAGGTGGAACATCCCGGATTTGTACACCAGGAACTGGCGTGGCAGCGTTTGGCCAGTGATCGGGAAGGTGCAAACACCTTGGTGGCGACAGGGACCGGTAGCGGCAAGACCGAGTGTTTCCTGTATCCGCTGCTGGACCATTGCGTGCGTGCGCGCAAGGACGGGCAGGTACACGGCATCAAGGCTCTGGTCATCTATCCAATGAATGCATTGGCGTCCGATCAAGCGAGGCGTTTTGCCGAAGTCATCGATCGTACGCCAGCGTTCCATGGGCTGCGGGTGGGCATGTATGTCGGTGGTGGAGGCGGCCGGCCTGGCAGTGGGACGGTCATGACACCGACCGAGGTCATCACCGATCGCGATGCGATGCGCAAAGCACCGCCGGACATTTTGCTGACCAATTACAAGATGCTGGACTACCTGCTGATCCGGCCCAAGGATCGCAAGTTGTGGGCACACAATGAACCTGACGTACTGCGTTACGTCGTGGTCGACGAGTTGCACACCTTCGATGGTGCGCAAGGTACCGATCTATCCTTGTTGTTGCGTCGCCTGCGTGCTCGGCTGAGAACGCCGGATGGGCACCTGATCTATGCCGGTACGTCCGCCACGCTCGGTGACGTGGACACTGCGCCGTTACGAGACTATGCCCGGCAGATTTTCGCTGCGGAGTTTCCGCCAGAGTCGGTGGTGGCCGAAACGCGTGACACGGTGGCGCAGTTCCTGGGCGAGGAGCCCATCGAGTTCGTCCTGCAAGCGCGACCCGACATCAACGAGGTACTGGATCCAGCGCGGTACGCGACGCCCGAAACCGCGGTTGCTGCCTGGTTCGAAGTTTTTTTCCCCGAACAACCCATACCCGAAAACGTTGGCGACTGGGCTTGGCGTGGCCGGTTGGGTTTGCTGCTCAAGAAGCATTTGCTGTTCCAGAATCTGTTGCGCTTCCTCAAGGGAGGGATCGGCACCTGGGCAACATTGCAGGAGCAGATGGCTGCGCCGATGCCCGAAGTGGCTCGCCCGTATGCCGGACGCGTGTTGGAAGCACTGGTGGGTTTGGTGGCATGGGCGCGCGACCCGGCGTCAACCGCACGACCGTTGGTGACGGTTCGCGTGCAGTTGTGGATGCGTGAATTGCGGCGTCTGGTGGCCAGCATCGAATCGGAGCCTGATGAGGCCCAGTTGCATTCAGCGGCCGATCTGCGTGTCGATGCGGGACAGGTTTTTCTGCCGTTGGTGCAGTGCTCTGAATGTCGCACGACCGGTTGGCTGGCACGTCTGCCGGCAGGAACGCTGCGGCTGGATGTCGATCTGGAGACGATCTACAACGCGTGGTTTCGCTCCTCACCGGATGTGGCGCGGCTGTATCCCCGCGACGGGGTCGAGCGTACCGAAAGTGACGCGCGAGCGATGCAGCTTTGCGGTCATTGCGGTGCCCTGCAGGATGCCCCCGCTCCCTGCGCTACCTGCGCTCACCCGACCCTGGTGCAGGTGTGGCACATGCTTGAGCAGCGGCAGAGTGTCCGCGGTGGAATGACGCTGAACTGGCACGAAAAGGCGTGTCCGGCGTGTGCATCAAAAGACCGACTGCTGCTGATCGGTGCGCGCAACGCCACGCTGGGCGCGCAGTTGATCGAGCAGAGTTGGGCAACTCCCTACAACGACGACAAGAAACTGATCGCCTTTTCCGATTCGGTGCAGGACGCCGCGCATCGAGCGGGTTTCTTCGGCAGTCGCACCTACCTCAACAATGTGCGCATGGCGATGACGCGGGTTCTGGATTCTGTCGCCGCACCCGTGGTTGGCTGGAACGAATATCTGGCCCGATTGCCTGAGCATTTTCTGGATTCGCAATCTGCCGATGCCATGTCGGCTGAAACGTTTGTAACAGAGTTCATCGGCCCGAACATGACCTGGCAGCACGACTGGACTCGGCTGCAGGAGACCGGCAGAGCGCCTGATGATGGTCGTCTGCTTGAGCGCGTTCGCAAACGCCTGGGTTGGCAGGCGGTGGCCGAGTTCACCTATCTGAGTCGGCGGGGACGAACCCTGGATCGTCTCGGAGTGGCCACCCTGGGTCCTCCAGCCGATGCGCTGGATGGAGTCGCCGAGCGATTGGTGCGCGTGCTCGCCGAGCAGTTTGGTTTGCGTGATATCGCCGCCAACGATGTGCTGCAGTGGTTGTGGGGATTCGTTCTTCGACTGCGACAGCGCGGCGCGATCAGCCATCCGGAAATGGACGGTTACTTCCAGGACGGCGGTCTCTACAGTTTCATCTCGCTGCGCGCACGCGAGCACTGGTTGCCGCCGATGACCACGTTCGGACCGCATCCGGTGATGTTGAGTCTGGGTAAACATCGTGATTTTGATCGCATCGTGCAGGGTGGCCGAAGGACCTGGTTCGAGGATTGGCTCCGCGTCACGTTGGGCAGAGGCCAATTGGTGCCACCCAAGGCCGAACAGGATATCTACCTTGCAGCTGTTGCCCCACTGATTGACGAAGGTGTTCTGATTGCATGCGATGGCCATGCGGGGCAGGCAGTCGCTCTCAATGCCGAAAGGTTGGTGCTGGACACGCGCGTGGTTCAGCTGAGTACCCATGGTGGAAAGCGAACGCTGTCGGTGACCGCTGACCTCGCCGAGCGCTTGCTGGGCATGCCTTGCCTCGATGCGATGCAGGCACGTTATGAGCGGCATGGTGCACCCGCAGACGCTCATTCATGGATCGCAAGACGCTTCCACGAGGGGGATATTCGCCGCGTGATTTCCGCCGAGCACACGGGGTTGCTCAAGCGCGACGAACGCGAAGCGCTGGAGGTGCGTTTCAAAGCCAAGCCCGAGGCAAGCAAGCCCTGGTTCGAGAACCTCTTGTCGGCCACGCCAACGTTGGAGATGGGCGTCGATATCGGCAGCCTGTCGTCCGTGCTGCTGTGTTCTGTCCCACCCTCCCAGGCGAGCTATTTGCAGCGGATCGGCCGTGCTGGGCGCCGCGATGGCAACGCCATGGTGGTGACCTTGGCCGATGGCGCCAGTCCGCACGATTTGTACTTCTACGAACAACCCCTTGAGATGATGGCCGGTCGGGTGGATCCACCTGGCGTGTTTCTCCAGGCGGCTGAAGTGTTGCGCCGGCAATTGTTCGCGTTCTGCATTGACGCCTGGGTGGCCAGTGGGATTCCTGATAGCGCGTTTCCCGACAGGACCAGCGTCGTTCTGGACGCGATCGACAAGCAGGATCTGGCGCGCTTCCCCTACAACATGCTGGCGTTTATTCAGCAGCACGAAGCCGGCTTGCTGGAGCGTTTCTTTGCATTGCTCGGCAATGATCTGCATTCCCGGGTAGAGGTGCGCCTGCGTGAATACATGCACGGGCAAGGAGATCAGGATGGCCTTCGTGTCGGGCTGCTCAAGGTGCTCGAAGAGCTGTCCAAGGAGCGAGGGGCCCACAAGCGTCGTGCCGAGGAAACCAAGAAACGAATAACGGCCATCAAGGCTCAGCCTCAGGACGAGGCCACGCGCAACCTGGTTGCCGAGCTGTCGCGTGAACGCGACAAGGCGCTGGAGCTGTCGCGCGAGATCGGTGGCAGGGAGCTTCTGGGCACGCTTACCGATGCCGGGTTGATTCCGAACTACGCCTTTCCGGAGGCCGGAATCGAGCTGAAATCGATGCTGTGGCGCAAGCGTGGTGAAGGTGAGGACGGAACAGGGGCGTACGTCACCCTGCCGACTGAACGCTACGAACGGCCGGCATCTTCGGCGCTTTCGGAATTTGCGCCCGAGAGCCGGTTCTATGCCAATCGCCGCCGTGTCGAGATCGACCAGATCAACATGCAGCTGGCCAAGGCCGAACAATGGCGGCTGTGCCCGAGTTGTCACCATGTCGAGAGCATCGAGCTGACTGGCGACGCGCATCCGGCGTGTCCGCGCTGTGGCGATGCCATGTGGACGAACGTGTCGCAGAAACGCACGTTGCTGCGCTTTCGCCAGGCGATGGCGAATGCAAACGATGCCAAGTCGCGGATCGATGACAGCAGTGAGGACCGGGAGCCTCGATTCTTCGTGCGTCAGTTGCTGGTCGATTTCGAGCCATCGGATGTGGAAATCGCCTGGAAGCTCGCATCCGAAGCGGTGCCCTTCGGTTTCGAGTTCATCAACCGCGCCTCGTTTCGCGACATCAATTTCGGCGAGCGCGGGCGCAATGGCGAATCGTTTCGCATAGCCGATCGGGAGGCGGTGCGACCTGGGTTCAAGCTGTGCCGACACTGTGGAATGGTGCAAACGCCGCCCCGCCGTCGCCGTGACCAGGAGAACGTTCCCGCACAGAAGCACGCGCGTGACTGTGTGTCATTTGGTGGTGACGACCCTGCCAGTATTCTCGATTGTCTGTATTTGTATCGGGAGTTTTCCTCCGAGGCGTTGCGCATTCTTGTCCCAAACATTGGCTCGGCGCTGAACGAAGTGGTGTTGCAATCGTTCATGGCGGCCTTGCAGTTCGGCTTGAAGCAGCGCTTCGGCGGCAAGGTTGATCACCTGCGAATCACGCCACAAGAGGAGCCGGGCCGTGACGGATCGCCGCGGCGTCAGTACGTGCTGCTTTACGATTCGGTGCCGGGTGGTACGGGATACCTGCACCAATTGCTGAGTCAGGAGGCGCAGACGCTGGGTGAAGTGTTGACGTTGGCCCATGCGGCCATTCAGTCGTGTACCTGCCAAGCCGATCCGGAAAAAGACGGCTGCTACCGCTGCGTCTATCAGTACCGGCAGGGCCGCGCGATGGCCCAAGTGTCGCGGAAAACGGCTTTGGAGATTTTGGGCGGACTGGTCGGCGCTTTGGACAAGCTGGAGCGCATCAAGTCGATCTCCGAGATCTTCATCAATCCGCAGTTTGATTCAATCCTTGAATCACGCTTTGTCGAAAGCCTGCGGCGATTGGGTGGAGCGCAGGGTGATACTGCCACGCGTCGATTGCCGACCGTTCGTGTGCTGCAGGAGGTGGTGAAAGGCAAGTCGGGCTACTTGTTGGAGGTGGCCGGTGAGCGCTACTGGATTCGGCCGCAAGTGGATCTGGGTGCTGAGCAGGGTGTGGCGACCAACTGTCGACCGGACTTCCTGATCGAGCCAGTGCGATCGACGGCGATCCGGCGCCCCATTGCCGTATTTGCGGACGGCTGGGCCTATCACCGTCACAGTTTGCGCGACGATGCACGCAAGCGGTCGGCATTGGTGGCCAGTGGCAAATACTGGGTCTGGTCCGTGACGTGGGATGACGTCGAAGCTGCATTGGTGGCATCGACCGCGACGAATCTCGATCTGACCGAAGGCCACCTGGGGCTGGGAGCCGAAGAGCCGCCTGTTGCGCAGGTGGCCAGTCAAATTGGGGTTCCCGCCACCTGGCATGAAGAGAACGCCGTGGCCGGGCTGCTGCGCTGGCTCGCGATGCCCATGGGAATCAATGCGGACGATCAAAGTCTCACGCGTCGGCAGCGCGAGGCGGCTGTAATCGCGTTCCGCATGGTGGGGCGCCCCGGCGGCGCTGAGCAAACGCGGGCGACAAAGGTGCTGGAAGCAGTTTCTTCCTCACTGCCTGATGGCTGCAGCGATGCCGTGATGTCCGCACCAGCGATTTCGCACAACGCCGACGGGGCGGTTGTGGCTTGCTATGCCTGGCCGCGAGGGTTTGCTGATGGGACTTTCGAGTCGGGATTTGGCGCTGTGCACCTCTCGCCATCGCGAGCGCAGTCTGAGGATGAGCTCAAGCGTGGATGGCGCGAGTGGCTGGCGTTGTACAACGAGATGCAGGTGTTGCCCAGCATGTGGATGCTCGAGGACGAGGGCGTCGCTCATGGCGACTACAGTGCTTTGGTGGGGAGCGCCGCTGCCGCATCTGCGGGTCCGGATCCGTGGGCCGATGTCATGGCTGGGGCTCTGGCGGAGATGTGCGAGGGGCTGGTCTTCTTGCGTGATGGTGGACATTCCATGCCGGATCACTTCGGCTATGAGCTGGCATCCCCGCAAGGGGAGGTCATCGCAGAAGCCGAGCTGGTATGGGATTCAGCGCGCGTGGTTGTCTTGGTCGAGCATCAGGAGGATCAGCGCGCCGCTTGGGAAGCGGCCGGGTGGCGAGTGGTGCTGGCTGATGATGAGGCGTGGATCTCTCGCGTCGCGGAAATGATCAAGGAGTAAGGCGCAATGACTGTAGCCCCACGCGTGGCCCTGTCTCAAGATTTCCTGCTGCGACTGGCGAAGTTGCCTTCGGCTGTCCATGCCCGTGTGGTCAGGTGGGCGTTGAAATTCCAACAGGACCCTACATCCTCAGGCATCAATTACGAAACGATCAAGGCGGCACGTGATCCCAATCTGCGCTCAGTGCGCATCGATCAGGATTGGCGGGGTATCGTGTTCAAGCCGAGTTTGGGCGACCTTTACATCCTGCTGCATGTAGATCATCACGATGAGGCGTACCGTTGGGCCGAGCGCCGCAAGATGGCGGTCAACCCTGTTACCGGTGCCTTGCAGATCATCAGTCTGGAGGCCGTCGAGTCGCCTGAAACGGTCGCGGATGTTCCGCAGACGGGAGTTCAACGTGCTGGACCGATACCGCCTTCGGTCGCGCCATTGTTTGCGACCGTGTCGGATGAAGCCTTGATCCAACTGGGCACTCCGCCTGAGCTCATTCCACTGGTTCGGCGCATAGGTGTCGAAAGCGAACTCGACGCGATCCAGACCCAGTTGCCAGTTGAGGCTTATGAAGGGCTGTTCCTCGTCGCCGCTGGCGATACCGTCTCGCAGGTACTATCCGAACGCGAGACGCGGGTAGATCGTCAGGTTGATCCCACAGACTTCACCGCCGCGCTTGAGACAGCCGAGAGCCAATCGCGCTTTGTCGTGGTCAGCAGCGATGCGGAGATGACCGCGATCTTGAACGCGCCGCTGGCCCAGTGGCGTGTGTTCCTGCATCCCCTCCAACGCAAGCTCGCGGCTGGCGATCGCAGCGGGCCCGTTCGCATCCTCGGCGGCGCAGGTACCGGCAAGACGGTTCTGGCTTTGCATCGAGCCAAATGGCTGGCCAAGAATCGGGCAGGTGACGGACAGAAAGTCCTGTTCACGACCTTCACGCGGAATCTTGCGGTGGACGTTGAGCAAAATCTGAAATCGTTGTTCCTGGATGATCCGGATGTGAACAAGGTTGAGGTCTGCAACCTCGACCGCTGGGTATACGGCTATCTGCGCAAGCACAACTATCCTCAGCGCATCATTTATGGTCGTGACGAAGGCGCATGGGGCAGATCCATGCAGCTTGCGGACGCCGCGCTCGACCTCGATGAGGCGTTTTACGTTGAGGAGTGGGAGCGTGTGGTGGCTGCGCAGGGGGTCCAGTCCCTGGACGACTATCGCAAGATCAGCCGCGTTGGTCGCAAATCAATCCTCACCCGCTCCAAGCGGGACATGGTCTGGCCGGTGTTCGAGGAGTATCGCGGACAGCTCAGTTCGCGTGGTCTCAAGGATGTTGATGACGCCTATCGCGATGCCGCTGACCTGCTGTCGCAAGCCGGCCGCGATCCGCTTTACGCCGCAATCGTAGTTGACGAAACCCAGGATTTTGGCCCGCAGGCGTTGCGGTTGATCCGCGCAATGGTTCCGTCGGGAGAGAACGATCTGTTCTTCGTGGGCGATGGCCACCAGCGAATCTATGCCAAGCATCATGCGGTGCTCGGGCGTTGCGGTATCGACATCCGTGGGCGATCGCGCAAACTGTATTTGAACTACCGCACTACCGACGAGATTCGCAAGGTCGCTGTAGCATTGCTGGAGGGGCGTGACATCGACGATCTGGACGGCGGCAGTGACGACAATCGACGGTACAAGTCCCTGTCGCATGGTCCGGTTCCCGAAGTTATCGACGCGGCGGATCCCGGGATTGGCATGTCAACGATTGTGGATCGAGTCGCCGCTTGGGTGGCCGTTGACGGAAAGGAGCGACCACCTTCGGTTTGTGTGATGGCGCGAAGCAAGGCCGAGCGCGACGAGATCGCGCGGCGCTTAGCCACATGCAGTGTGGCGACCAGCGTTATCGAACCCGACACCGTCGATTCTGCGAGCTCCATCGCGGTGCGTGTGGCCACCATGCATCGCGCCAAGGGCTTGGAGTTCGATCGCGTGGCTGTGTTCGCGCCCGGCATGCTGGACGATCAGTACGGTGATGCAGCTCAGTTGGTGTATGTCGCACTCACTCGTGCAAAAGCCGTTGCGATGATGGTGCGTTAGTCACCGGACCGCAGGGCGCTTGCGGACCGGAGATTCGCAGAAATTCGGCGTCACTGCGGTAGTCGGTGGCACACAGTGCCAGGGTCAATGGGGTGTCTTGCTCGATCTTGTGACGCTCGAACATGTCACAAAACCTGCCACAAACATGCCACAGAGCGCTTTTGAAGATCGTAACTTCTCCGGCGTGATCGCCGTCATCTAGGCGTAACGCGTTGAAGATGCGCGAGGTTCTTTGATCAAAAAGATGGTGGCTATGGGTGGACTCGAACCACCGACCCCAGCATTATGAGTGCTGTGCTCTAACCGGCTGAGCTACATAGCCATGGGGCCGCATAGTCTAAAGGCTTGTCGCAGCGCGGTAAACCGGCAACTGCCGTGAAACCGGTGCTCAGCGACGTTCCTAACAGCCTCCCATTCCTCGGATCAATTCACCCCGCAACAGCCGCTCGGCAACGTTGGCGCGTGAGTTTCCGAGCCGTCTCATCGGAAACGGGAATGAATGCCGCAGGCAAACCTCGATGTCGGGGCGGACGTCTTGGCGCCTTCGAACCATGCGAGTCATCGGAAAATCGCCTGAAGATACGGGTGCCGGGCGCTGGAACGACGGTCTGGCAACGGCGCCAAGAGCACGATGCAGCGACGCACAACAAAAGGTCAGATCGCCACTTTTGCAACTGTACGTTATTGCAGCTTTTGCAGGCCGTTGCGCCGGGCTAGCCTAACGCCGCGGGTCCGTACCCGCCGCAGTCAACGAGAAGACCCCGCTCGCGAATTGTTGTCGGCGCCGCCGGCTGCTCCGGGCAGGCGTGCGTCCGCTGCCGTTGCCACGTTCCTTGTATTGCCATCCGCTGTGTCGACTCGCAACCCTGTGGGACGCCGCCCGCCGCACGATGAGGGCGTCGCCCCTTGTATGTCATCCACGCCAACACTGGAGGATTCACCATGAAAGGGGCACCTCGTCTTGCGTTCGGTCTGGTCTTTGCGGTGATGTCGGGCACGCCTTTGGGAGTGCGCGTGGCGTGGGCCGAAGAAGCTTTGGCGGTCTGCACGCCGCCGACAACCGTTGCGGCGACGCCGCAGGAAACGGCGTGGCGGCTCTTCGTCGCGGCGACCTGCCCGGTCAATGCGGACAAGTATCCCTATGTCACCTGGCAGAACTGGATTGAGCAGAACCAGCTCTACGGGACTGGCGCGACCCAGGCCCTGGCCGCAGGCGAGCGGCCGCGTTTCCATATGAGCCCACTGGCCGCAATGCTGAGGGCCCAGGCCAAGATGCATGCGCACGAGAAGAGTAAGGGGGCCGCTTCCGAAACCGCCGCACCCGAGGTCGCCAATCAGAACTGCAACTCCGACACGTGGAGCAAGCGCACGATCTGCGAAGAGGCGCGCCTCAACGCCGACGCGCAGCATTACGTTGCCTCCAACGGGTTGAACACGCGTCCCGGACAGATCGCTTTCATCACGGCGGGCAACAGCTTCGTCTTTCCGCCCCCCGCGGTCGAATTGAAGGCCGACTGGATCCAGCTCACGAGCTGCAACAACCTTCCGCAAGGTGTTCATGTCGAAAAGATCGGCAGCGTCTGCTATGCGCTGGGCGGCATCCACCTCATCTCCAAGCTGATCGACAAATGGATCTGGGCCACCTTCGAGCCGCAGAACACCACGACCAACTCGCAGCGCTGCAAGGTGCTGGGCTGCAATGATCCCTGGGGCTCCAGCCCGGCGACCAGCAGCGGCGCGCCGACCAAGCAGACGCCCGCCCTGGCCGCGCTGATGCAGCAGGCCAAGCTCGCGCCGGAGTGGTCGAACTACCGTCTCGACGGCGTGCAGACCGACTTCCTCGACGCCAAGGGCCAGCCGACCCGGCTGGGCAACTCCATCATCGAGGGCGACAACGCCGGCAATCCGCAGGCCATGACGCGCTCCTCGTGCATCAGCTGCCACAACCTGTCCACGATCAACCCGCAGGGCCAGGAGCTCAATCCGGCCTTCATCATCGGCGCTCCACAGCCGCCTCCCGCCGGCTATGTGCTGCGCGACTTTGCCTGGTCGCTGACGCTGGCTCTGCCGCAGCCGCCGGCGAACCCATAACCTTCCGCCGCCCTGATGGCGCATGCCGGGCTCGCCCGGTATGCGCTGTCCGGCAAGGCCAGTTTGGGTTTGCCCGCATCGCGCCAGCGCATGCCGTCACGCTGGGTCCGTCTTGCCTTCTAGCAGACTGAATCTCTTTTCGACCGGTACGCGGTCGGCGGAGTACCGCGCTCCGACCTGAACGGCATGGCCAAGCGCATCCGGGCGGTCCGATGGAGGCGTGCGTGGCGGGGTGTCGGTGCGGCAGGCCTGAATCGGACGTCTGCCTTGCCGCATACGCGAGCCGTGTGGAAGAATTCGGCCTATGTACGTTATCGGCCATCAGCCATGATCGACCCCGATGGCTACCGACCCAACGTCGGCATCATCCTGCTCAACGCGGACGGCCACGTGTTCTGGGCGCGCCGCGTCGGCCGCGACGGCTGGCAGTTTCCGCAGGGCGGCATGCGCAGTGACGAGACCCCGGTCGAGGCGATGTACCGCGAGCTGGAGGAGGAAACCGGCCTGCAGCCGCAGCATGTCGATGTGCTCGGCGCGACGCCGGGCTGGCTGCGCTACCGCCTGCCGCCGCGGCTGGTGCGCCGGCACGAGCGGCCGGTCTGCATCGGCCAGAAGCAGGTCTGGTTCCTGCTGCGCCTGGTCGGGGACGAATCCGCATTCCGACTGGACGCGAACGAGCATCCGGAATTCGATCTCTGGCGCTGGGTCGACTTCTGGTACCCGGCCGCGCATGTCGTGAACTTCAAGCGTCGCGTCTACGAACAGGCCCTGCGCCATCTGGTCGGGTTGGCCGAGAACAGCTGCAGCGTGTGCCTGCGCGAACAGCGCTGGGAGTCCAGCCTGGCTGCCGCAACCTGAATGACGCGATGCGGCTTCCTAGTTGACAATCATTCGCATTTGCATTTGAATGGCGCATCCGTTCCTGGGTGCCAGCCATGTACGTCTGCGTCTGCAATGCCGTCACTGACCGCACGATCCGCGAAGCCGCCGGCACCGGCGTGCACACGTTCGCGGAACTGAGCCGTCGCACGGGTTGCGCCGACTGTTGCGGCAGTTGCGAGGATCTCGCGCGCGAGATCTTCGACGACGCGCTGCGCAGCCGCGTGCTCGACCTGCCGCAGTTCGCCGCCGCCGCCTGATCCGCCTGTACCCGGCTGTCGATCGCACGCGCGAATGCGTGCGATTTTCGTTCCCTCGTTGTCCTGATGCGCGCGCTATAGTCGGCGCCCGCGCCGCCATGCGCGGCCGCATCCACTCCGGAGACTCGCGATGAAGGGCAATCCGAAGATCATCGGGCACCTCAACAAGGCGCTGTTCAACGAGCTCACCGCGATCAACCAGTATTTCCTGCATTCGCGGATGTACCGGAATTGGGGCTACAAGGAACTCGCGGAGCACGAGTACAAGGAATCGATCGACGAGATGAAGCACGCCGATCGCCTGATCGAGCGCATCCTGTTCCTCGACGGCCTGCCGAACCTGCAGGCGCTCGGCAAGCTGCTGATCGGCGAGTCGCCGAAGGAAGTCCTGGCCTGCGATCTCAAGCTCGAGATGCTCGCGGTGCCGGATCTGAAGGCGGCGATCGCCGAATGCGAGAAGCTCGGCGACTATGTCAGCCGCGAGCTGTTCGCGGACATCCTCGAATCCGAGGAAGAGCATATCGACTGGCTGGAGACGCAGCTCGCGCTGATCGGGCAGCTGGGCGAAGTCGCGTATCTGCAGACCAAAGTCGAGAGCTGAATCAACCCGCCTCGTCGATCAGCGCGCGCAGACACTCGGCGACGCGCCGGTACTCGCTGGCGATCAGGTCGACAGTTTCCTGCGCCGGAATCGGCCGTGCGCCGCGCAAGCTCTCCTCGAGACCACGCGCCAGTTCGGTGAGCGCGACCGCGCCGAGGTTCGCACTGCTCGATTTCAGCATGTGCGCGTGGGTGATCAGGCTCGCGCGGTCGTCACGGGCCGCGGCTTGCCCGAGCGCTGCGATCCGGGGCGGTGTCTCGTCGAGGTAGATCCGCACCAGCAGCGCGAAATCCGTGCCCATCAGCTCGCGCAGCTCGCGCACCGTGTCAGCATCCAGTACCACCGAGTTCGCGGAATTCCGGTCCGCGTGCGCGTCGACATCGTGCGGACCGAGCGTTGCGACGACGTGTGCAGGCATGGTCGCGGGCGCATTGACGTCATTCGACGCGGGCATGTGTCCGGCGTCGTCGGCCGCGGGCGTCAGCCAGCGCGTCAGCATCTGCTCGACGTTCCTGCGGCTCAGCGGTTTCGACAGATAGTCGTCCATGCCGCTGGCCAGGCATCTCGCGCGGTCGCCAGGCATGGCGTTCGCGGTCATCGCGATGATCGGCGTCGCCGGAAGGCCCTGCTCGTGTTCGATGCTGCGCCGGGTCTGCGCGGCCGCATAGCCGTCCATCACCGGCATCTGGCAATCCATCAGCACGAGGTCATAGCGCGTGCTGCGCATCCGCTCCAGCGCCTCGCCGCCGTGTGCGGCGACTTCGGCGTCGATGCCGTGCAGGGCCAGCATGCGCTGCGCGACCTTGAGATTGACCGCGTTGTCCTCGACCAGCAGCACACGGCCGAGCAGCCGCGGCGGCGACTCCGGTTGCGTGACGGCGGCGTCGTTCGGCGCCGGCACCTCCGTGGCATCGTCGGCAAACAGGTGATCGAGCGCGGCGCGTAGCTGCGGTTCGCCGAACGCGCGCGGCAACATGCGGATACGCGGCACGCCGGCGAACTCGCCGGGTTTGTCAGCAGCGTCACCGAACAGGACCACGCGCATCTGCGCCAGTGCGGTGTCCTTGAGCAGGTTGCGCACGAACGCGCCCGCATTTGCCGGCAGGCTCGCCATGTCCAGCGCGAGCAGCGTGAAATGGGATCGCATGAACGTCCCGCTGCTGCTCGAACGCAGCTTGGTCAAGGCATCGGCCATGTTCATCGCCGCTGTCGTGCGCAGGCCGAAAGTCGACAACACCTCGCGCAGGCGGTGCCCGAAGCGATCCTCACTGCCGACCAGCAACGCGCGCGCACCGTGCAGGTCCGCCTGCGCGGGCAGATCGCCTACGACCTTCGCGAGCGGCACGCAGAACCAGAACAGCGAACCTCCGTCCGCCTCGGAGCGCACGCCGATGCTGCCACCCATCAGGTCGACCAGGCGCTTGCAGATGACCAGGCCGAGCCCGGTGCCGCCGAAAGCGCGCGTGATCGAGGCGTCGCCCTGCGAAAACGGCTGGAACAGTTTCGCCGCGGCGTCGGGCGCGACGCCGATGCCGGTGTCGCGCACCGCGAACAGGATCTCGTGATGGCTCGGTGTTTCCCCATGCCGGCTCACCCGGATGCCGACGCTGCCGCGCTCGGTGAATTTGATCGCGTTGCTGACCAGGTTCGTCAGCACCTGGCGCAGGCGCACCGGATCGCCGCGCACGGCGAGTCGCACGTTCGGTTCGATGACGACGTCGAGCCGCAACCCCTTGGCCTCGGCATTGCGCCGCATCAGCTGGGCGACCGCGTCGACGACCTCGCGCAGATTGAGGCTGATGCTCTCCAGTTCGAGCTTGCCGACATCGAGCTTGGAGTAGTCGAGGATGTCATCGACGATGCGCAGCATTTCCTGCGCCGAACGGTAGGCGGTATCGAGATGGTCGCGCTGCTCCGCTTCCAGCGGCGTCGACAGCACGAGTTCGAGCAGCGGCAGCACGCCATTCAGCGGCGTACGGATCTCGTGGCTGACCGTGGCGAGGAATTCATCCTTCGCGAGCATCGCCGCCTCGGTCGCCTGCTTGGCCCGCAACAGTTCGCCCTGCGCCGTGCGCAGTGTCTCCAGTTGATCGAGCAGGTCGTCCTCGGGCGCAGTCGGCGCAGCAATCGGTGTTGCATCGGCACGGCTTCCGGCTGCCTTTGGCGCGCGCGTGCGCAGTGCGTGCAGGATCGCACCTGCGGCCACCAGCAGCAGCACGATCGACGCGATCCGGTAGCCCGGCCGCGCCCACCACGGTGCGATCACGCCGGCGGCCACGACCAGGGCCACGCCGAGCAGGGCGGATACCGTGCGATCGGGCGTGGTCATATTCACGCGGATGCTCTAGATGGCGGAGGCGTGGAAATCGAACGCCAGGTCGCGGTCGGCCGGTTGCACGAAATTACCCTGGACGAAATCGACGCCGGCGGCCCACAGCGCCGCCGCGCCGCGCGCGTCCTCGACGCGCGGCGCAATCACGCGCTGGCCATTCTCGTGAGCGAGCTTGACGAGCGCGTGAAGCTCATCGCGGGTCACCTCGTCGTCGGCATGCAGATAGCGCGGAGCGATCTTGACGAACCCGGCCGGCAGCGCGCGCAGCAGGCGATCGTCCATCGTGTCGATGTCGCAACCGGATAACGCCAGGCCGACGCCAAGCGCCTGCAGCGACTTCGCGTACCGAGCGATTTCGGCCGGCGCCTCGGTCACGTCGCGGACGCGCAGCTCCAGCACGAGCGAACTGCCATCGATTCCGGTCGTCCGCAGCAGATCGCCCAGCCTGGCAATGCCCCGGCCGTCGCGCGCGCTCTCGATGGACTGGCTCACGAACAGACGCGGCGGCGGGCCGTGGCGCGCCCGCTCTGCGACCAACGCGGCGCACTGCTCCAGGACCCAGCGGTCGAGCGCACCGACGAGGCCGGCCTCCGTGGCGACCGGAATCACCTCGGCGGCGGTGTGCAGGCGATGATCGTCGCCACGGAGCCGCAGCAGGACCTGGAACTGCTCCTGCTCCTCACCGAGCAATGAGACGATCGGTTGGAACAGCAGCTCGAAGCCAGTGCCGTCGAGTGCGAAGCGGATGCGCTCGACGAGCTCGCTGTCGATCGCGGCGTCGATGCCGCGCACGACGAACACGCCACTGCGGCCGTCCGCACGCGCGCCGTCGATCGCGTTCAGCGCCGCGCCGCGCATCGCCTCGGCATCGCGCGCAGAGGCGGCGAACGCGCAGACGCCAACATCGAAGAGGGCGCGATCACCCGGCTCGAGTGCGCTGAATGGCTCGCGCGCGATGCGATCGCGCAGGTTCAGCGCGTGCGCCTCGAGCTGGTTCGCGTCGCGGTCCGGATTGAGCAGCAGGAAACTGCCGACGGCGTCGATCGCAACGAGGTCACGTGGGGCGGCGTGGGTGATCAGGAACGCGCCGATCTCCGCGAGCAGGGCGGCGAAACGAGCCGCCCCAAGCCCGGCCTGGCGCGCGGCCGCGCCTTCCATCGCGAACACCAGCAGACCGCCGCTGCGCGTGCCGGCATCGTCCATGGCCAGGCATTGCGAAAGTCGCCGCAGCAGGCGCTCGCGCGTCGTTGTCTCGTGGGAAGCGGTCGCGCTCTCATCCACGCGGCCGCGTTGCTCGCGCGCGCGGCTCACATGCCCGCGCAGCGCATCGATCAGCTGCCGGGGGCGAACCGGCTTGGTCAGGAATGCATCGCCACCCGCGCGCAGCGCGTCGGCGCACTTGTCCGCAGCGTGGTCTGCGGACAGGAATACGATGGGCGTGGCCGCGAATTGGCCACGCTGGCGGATCAGCGCAGTCAGGTCGATGCCATCGCACTCGGGCATGTGCAGATCCATCAGGACCAGGTCCGGCCGGAAGCGCTCCAGCGCATCGAGTGCATCGAGCGCCTCCGCGACCGCGAGCGTCACCATGCCGGCGTTGCGCAGGATCGATTCGGCGAACAGCAGCTGCGAGCGGTCGTCCTCGACGATCAGGATGCGGTACGCATCCGCAGTCGCTGCGAGGTCCGAATCGACCCCTTCGATCGGCGGCTCGTCCGGGTTGTCGTCGACGGGTAGCGGCACGGTCGCACCGAATCGCGCCCAGTGATCCCTAGGCGGAACGACCAGCAGCGGGAACCCGAGTTCGTGCGTCGGTCCCGCGATGGCGACGGCACCGGATTGGCCCCGACCGGCATCGAGCGCTTCGGGCAGGCGCTGGCGCGACAGTTCCGCGACCAGCTCGGCGACGCGCGCGGCGCTCGATCGACCGGGAAGACGTGGCGGATCGAGCAGCGCGGCAAGGCTGCCGTGCAGGGCGTCCAGGCAATCGGCGAGTTCACCGGCATCGACCGCGCGGCAGGCGCCGGCCATGAACGCGGCATCCTCGGCGAACACGACCAGAGCGTTGATATCCCAGTTTTCCGGGCCAAGCCGCTCGCCGCGCTGGCGCAGCCGCGCCAGCCGCTGCGGCAGCTGCACCTGGAACAGGCGCTGCCGTTCGGGACTGAGCAAGCGGAAATCAGGCACGTGCATCGCCATCCCCCGACCCTGCGGGAATCATACCAGCGCGCTCCGCCGCACTCACCCCATCAGGGCTTGATGATCACGAGCAGCACGATCGCGACCAGCAGCAACGCGGGCACTTCGTTGAAGATCCGCAGCCAGCGGCTGGAGCGGCGGTTCGCATCGCGTGCGAACTCGCGGGTCATGCGGGCCAGCATCACGTGGTACGCGACCAGCAACACGACCAGTGCGAGCTTCGCGTGCAACCAGCCCTGCTGCAGGTAGTCGATGCTGGCGTGCGCGAACGCAAACAGGGTGAGCGCACCGAACAGGACCGCCAGGCCGCCGCCGATGTGCGTGATCATCAGCAGGCGTCGCTCCATGATCTTCAGGCGCTCGCGCACGACCGCTTCGCTCGCCTCGGCGTGGTAGATGAACAGGCGCGGCAGGTAGAACAGGCCGGCGAACCAGGTCACGACGAAGATCACATGGAACGCTTTCAGCCAAAGCATGCCGCAGCTCCCGGAGACGATGTGCCGAGTATAGTCGGCGCCGTAGCGCGCCCATTCGCGCTTGACCCGTGTCCCGCCACACGACTATAAGCGTCCGCTCGCGCGCGCATTCGCCGTTTGTCATGCCCAGCCCGATTCCGTCCCTGGTGATCCGCCCGCACGATCCGGCGCAACGGCGTCGCGCTTGGCTGTTGCTCGCGCTGGCGTGGCTGGGCTCGCTGCTGATCGTCGCGGCGATCGTCGCGACCGTCGCATCGCGCGGGCCGCGCAGCGAAACGATTACGCGGCTCGCCGAAGCCGATCGGGAGAGCGAGGCGCTGAAGGCGCGCATCGCGGTGCTCGAGCGCTCCGAGCAGGTCGCCAAGGCCGCGCTCGCCGATGTGCAGCAGACCCTGCGCGAACGTGAGGAGGAAATCGACGGGCTGCGCGTGGATCTCGCGTTCTATGGCCGCCTGGTCGGCGGCGGCAAGCGCGAGGGGCTGGCCGTGCACGCGCTGCGGGTCAAGCCGGTCAAGGATTCGAAGGCGTGGAATTTCACCGCCACGCTGACCCAGAACTTCAAGCGCGGCCAGGACATCCGCGGCCGCGTGATGCTGAGCGTCGAGGGCGTCGCCGGCGGCAAGCTCAAGACGCTCGACTGGAGCGCGCTGACCCAGGGGCAGGACGCCTCCGGAATCGAGTACAGCTTCAAGTATTTCCAGCAGGTGAGCGGTACCATCATGCTCCCCGCGGATTTCGCGGCGAATCGTGTGATCGTTCGGGCCGACGGCGATGCCGGTCGGGTCGAGCAGGAGTTTTCCTGGAAGGACGCAGTCAAGGGCGAGGAGAGCGATGATGTTCGGCAATGACAAGCGCAACGGCAAGTCCGTTGCGGCAATCAGCACGTTGATTGCGGAAGGCACCACGATCCGGGGCGACATCGAATTCAGCGGCGGCCTGCACCTGGAGGGCGTGATCGACGGTTCGATTTCCGCCGAGGGTACCGACGCGGTGCTGACTCTGAGCGAGAAGGGCCGCGTCAACGGCGAGGTGCGCGTGTCGAACGCGGTCGTCAACGGCACGGTCAATGGCGACATTTTCGTCGGCGAGCGCCTCGAACTCGCAGGCAATGCGCGCGTCGAGGGCAACGTGCATTACAAGGTGCTGGAAATGGCGGCGGGCGCGCAGGTCAACGGCCGGATGCTCTATCAGACCGAGCCGCCGCGGCGCCTGCCGGCACCGGCGCCGGAGATCATCGGTCCGGTGATCGCCGCCGAAGCTTGAAAACACGCCGCGCCGGCCCGACCTCCAGCATGACGCCGACGCCCACGCTCATGAACGACACGACCACGCCGACCTATCTCGACGCCGACAACGCGCCGCTGCTGTTCACGGACGCAGCCGCCGGCAAGGTGCGCGAGCTGATCGCCGAGGAAGGCAATCCGGAGCTCAAGCTGCGCGTCTACATCAGCGGTGGCGGCTGCTCGGGCTTCCAGTACGGTTTCACGTTCGACGAGGCGCGCGCGGACGACGACTTCGCGGTCGACAAGGACGGCGTGACCCTGCTCGTCGATCCGCTCAGCCTGCAATACCTCGCCGGTGCCGAGATCGACTATTCCGAGTCGCTGACCGGCGCGCAGTTCGTGATCCGCAATCCGAACGCGAAGACGACGTGCGGCTGCGGTTCTTCATTCACCGTATGAGCGCAGCCGTGTGTTCGTGAGTGACCGCACGAACATCTTTGCCGGCATCGCGCTCGATCGCAACGCCGAGCTGCGCGATGACGCGGAGTGGGCCGCCGCGCAGCTGGCCGATCCGACCGCGCGTTTCCTGTTGCTCGGCGCGGAGGCAGCGGGCGGCCGCCAGGCGCTGCTGCAGGCCGCGTCCGAGGCACTGCGCTGGCTCGACCAGGACGAGCGGCGGCGGTTTGCGCCGGATCTCGCGCCCACCTATCTCGGCAGCGACGGCATCGGTCCGCTGTTCTCGCTGTGTGCGGAGGCCTCGCTCGCCGACCGCGTCCGCGCCGAACTCGGAGGCGTGTTCATCGACCTGCGCAGCGCCGGCATGCGCCTGCACCCGTTCCAGGCCGGCCTGTTCGCGTACGCGCGCGCGATCGCACATTGGCAGGCGCGCACGCGCTGGTGCGGGGCCTGCGGCGCGACGCTCCAGCTCGTTGCGCTCGGCCACCGCGGCAAATGCACGAATCCGTCCTGCGCACTCGAGCATTTCCCGCGCGTCGATCCGGCGATGATCGTGATCGTGAGCTGGCGAGACCAGTGTCTGCTCGGCAGCCAGTCGACCTGGTCGGAAAACCGCTGGTCGACGCTGGCCGGGTTCATCGAACCCGGCGAATCGCTCGAGGATGCGGTGCGCCGCGAGGTCTTCGAGGAAGCCGGCGTGAAGGTCGGTGCCTGCGCCTACCATTCCTCACAGCCGTGGCCGTTCCCATCCTCGCTGATGCTCGGCTTCACCGCCGAAGCGGAGGATCCGGCGATCCGGCTCGGCCGCGAGCTCAGCGATGCGCGCTGGTTCAGCGTCGATGAGATCGTCGACGGCCTTGCCGAACACCGGCTCGTGTTGCCGCCGCGCCTGTCGGTTTCACACGAGCTGATCGCGCACTGGTTGCGCGAACGCGCCGGACTCGAACTCGCGGAACTGCTCTCCGACGAACCCTGGCAGAAACCGCGCGCCTGAGCGCAGCCTCGCATCTGGCGAAGCCCACTGCCGTGAGCGCGTCAGCTAGAATGACGCGTATCGCAACGATGCGTCCCTTCGCGAACACGCCCATGGCACAGACCCTGCTCGCCGTCCTGCTGGTCCTCGCAAGCGGGTACACGTTGCCTGATCTCAGCCGACTGCGTGATTTCTCATGGCTGAAGGTCTGGCTGTCGCGCTGGACCCGGGTGGGTGACGATGCGTCCACCTCGCGCGTTCCGCTCGTGCTGTTGCCGCTGCTGCTCGTGGTGGCGTGCCTGCTGATCCAGGCTGCGCTGGCCCGCGTGCTGTTCGGATTGCCGGCATTCGCGTTCGGCGTGATCGTGCTGTTCTACGCCTGGGGTCCGCGCGATCTCGATGCCGACGTCGAAGCGGTGCTGAAGGCGCCGGACAGCGATCGGCGCAACTCGGCAGCGCAGGCGCTGCGTGCCGATCCGGCGACGGCGACGCTGCCGCTGGAGGCTGCGCCGCTGGTCGAGGCCACGTTCGCATCCGCGCTGTCGCGCTGGTTCGGCGTACTGTTCTGGTTCGTGATCCTCGGGCCGGCCGGCGCACTGGGTTATCGCATCGTGCAGTTGCTCGCGCGGCATCCGGCCTTCACCGCGGAGATCGAGGCGAGCCAGCGCAGCGTGCTCGAACGCACTGCACTGATCCTCGACTGGGCGCCGACGCACCTGGTCGCGATGACACTCGCGCTGGTCTCCGAATTCGATGCGGTGATCCAGACCTGGCGCGACTATCACGCCGCGCATGGCCGCGGTTATTTCACGCTCGATCTCGGTTTCCTCGGCGCGCTCGCGCGCGCCGGCGTGGAAGCGGACGTCATGGCCGGCGACGGTTACGCGACCGACGTCAGCGATCCGCTGGTCGAACTCGCCGACGCGCGCAAGGTGCTGCGCCGCATTCTCGTCGCCTGGCTCGCGGTGATCGCGCTGCTCGCGCTGGCCGGCTTGACGCACTAGCCGACGCCTTGGTCAACCCTGCACTCCGTTCGCCCTGAGGTATCGAAGGGTGAACGGGCGTCGGCGCCGTTCGAGGTTGCTCGCGTCGTCCCGGCGCTCGCCCTTTGGGCCGGGTTCACTCGGCGCACCGTGCGCTTCGCCCTGCGGGCAGCTCCGCTGCGCAAAACGGCAGCCCTGCCGTTTTGTCGCCGTTTCGTGCGCTCCTGCGCACGTAGTCGATACCTCAGCACGAACGGATGAGGGCTCGTCACCGCCTCCCGGTCTCGCCGGTCACGATGCGCAGCACATCGCGCGCCGCATGCGGCCGCCCGAGCGCGTGCGCGCGTTGTGCCAGCGTGGCCATGCGCTGCGGCTGCGCCATGAGTTCGCGCACGCGATAGTCGAGCGCGGTCGCATCGACTGCTTTCAGCGCGGCGCCTTGTTCGAGCAGGTAGTCGCAGTTGCGTTCCTCCTGGCCCGGGATCGGCGCGTGCACGATCATCGGCCGGCCGAGCGCGAGACATTCCGACGTGGTCAGACCGCCCGGCTTGGTGACGACCAGATCGCTGGCGGTCATCAGGCGTTCGACGCGGTCGGTGAAGCCCTGCGCGATCAGGCGCTGCGGATGCCGCGCCGCGAGTCCGCGCAGCTTCTCGAGCATCTTCGCGTTGCGCCCGGCCAGTGCGATCAGCTGGAAATCCGCCTCCTGTGCGAGCAGTCGCTCCGCGACCTCGTCGAGCCCGCCCAAGCCGGCGCCGCCGCCCATCAGCAGGATCGTGCGGCGTTGCGCGTCGATCCCGAATTCGGTGGCGCATGCTGCGCGATCGTGCGCGATCGCGAACGCCGGCATGATCGGAATGCCGGTCGTGTGGATCTGCGCCGCCTCGATGCCGCGCGCCTGCATGCGGAACGCGACCTCGTCGCTGGCCGCGAAATAGCCGGCCATGTCCGGTACGACCCACATGCCGTGCAGGTCGAAATCGGTGACGACCACGTACACAGGACACGCGAGCCGCCGGCGGCTGCGCTCGCGCATCAGCAGTTCGGCCGGCAGGAAGTGCGTGCAGATCACCGCGTCCGGCGCGAACGCGGCGATCGCCTTGCGCAGAGCCAGCGTATTGAGCCGCTCGATCGCGCGGCGCAGGCGTGCCAGTGGTGCGCTCGGCGGGGTGCGATCCATGATCCGGTACAACATGGCCCATGCCGCCGGCGAGTGCTCGACCAACTTCAGGTAGGCGTCGGTGTAGAGCGCGCGGAAGGCCGGTGCGACATGGTCCATCACGTCGAGGTGCAATGCTTCGGCGTCGAATCCGGTTTCGGCGCCGACGCGCAGCGCCTCGGCCGCACGCACGTGGCCGGCCCCGGCGGAGACGCTGAGCACCAGGAGGCGGAACGGTTGGGTCATCGTGAGCTCCATCGTCATCCCGGCCAGCGAATGGCCGGGAAGTGGATCCGGGGAGGGAAACTGCTCAGGCCCAGCTTCCGCGCAATTCGCGGACCCGCTGTTCGAGTGTCGTCGCGTCGGCCTGCGCAGCCGGCACCGGTGCGCCGACCGCGAGTGCGATATGCGACCAGAAGCGGCGCGGCAGGCGCGAGCGGCCGAGCGCGGAATCGCGACGGCTGAATACCGAGCCCCAGAGCCCGCGCAGCGCGAGCGGAACGACAGGAACCCGCCGTCGCGCGAGGATCTGCTCGACGCCCGAACGGAACGGTGCGATCTCGCCGTCGCGGCTCAGGCCCCCCTCGGGAAAGAGGCAGACCAGTTCGCCATCGGCGAGTGCACGATCGACTTCATCGAATGCACGATCGAGCAGCGCCGGATCCTCCTTATGGCCGGCGATCGGGATCGCCTTCGCGGTGCGGAAGATGAAGCGCAGCACCGGGATGTTGAAGATCTTGTAGTACATCACGAAGCGCACCGGCCGGCGCACCACGCCGCCGACGATCAGCGCGTCCATGTAGCTGACGTGGTTGCAGACGAGCAGGGCCGGCCCCTCATCGGGAATCCGTTCGAGCCCCTCGACCTTGATCCGATACAGCGTGCTGACCAGGATCCAGCTGAGGAAACGCATCAGGAATTCCGGCACCAGCGTGTAGATGTAGATCGCGACCAATGCGTTCAGCACGGCGACGGTCAGGAAGATCTGCGGAATCGACCATCCGAGCGCCGTCAGGCCGATACCGAGTGCGGCCGCGGCGACCATGAACAGCGCGTTGAGGATGTTGTTGCCGGCGATCACGCGCGACAGCTCGCTGCGCTCGGCGCGGCTCTGCACCAGTGCGAACAGCGGCACGATGTAGAAGCCGGCGAACACGCCGAGCAGGGTCATGTCGAGCGCGATGCGCCAGCTGCCCGGCGCGACGAGGAACGCGAACGCGCTCAACCCGTGTGCGGTCGCCAGCTCCGGGCGTGCGAAATACAGATCGATGCCGAACAGGCTGAGCCCGATCGAGCCGAACGGGACCAGGCCGATCTCGACCTTGTGCCCGGACAGGCGCTCGCACAGCAGCGAACCGACACCGACGCCGATCGAGAACAGCGCGAGCACGAGGATCGCGACCGACTCGTTGCCGCCGAGGAACAGCTTCGTGTAGTTCGGCAGCTGCGCGGTGAACACGCCGCCGAAGAACCAGAACCAGGAGATGCCGAGCACCGAGTTGAACACGGTACGGTTCTTGGTGACGAAACCGAGCACGCGCACGGTTTCGGTGAACGGGTTCCAGTTGAAGACGAGGCCCGGCGCGGTCGCCGGAGCCGGTGGAATCGCGCGGCTGACCAGGTAGCCGATGATCGCGATGCCGATCACCAGACACGAGGCCGCAGTCGGCCCGACAGCGGCCAGCGCCATCAGCGAACCGCCGGCGATCATGCCGAACAGGATCGCCAGCGAGGTGCCCATCTCGACCAGGCCGTTGCCGCCGACGAGCTCCTCGGGTTTCAGGGCCTGCGGCAGGATCGAATACTTGATCGGTCCGAACAGGGTCGAATGCAGGCCCATCATGACCAGCACGGTCAACAGCAGCGGCACGTTGTGCGCGTGGAACGCGTACGCGGCGAGCGCCATCGCGGCGATCTCGAACAGCTTCACGTAGCGGATCAGGCGCGTCTTCTCGAACTTCTCAGCGAGCTGGCCTGCGCTGGCCGAGAACAGGAAGAACGGCAGGATGAACAATGCCGGTGCAAGGTTCGAATAGAAGCCGACGGCGGCGTCGCTGAGGCCGAGGTGGAATGCGACCAGCACGACCATCGCCTGGCGGAATGCATTGTCGTTGAACGCGCCCAGCGCCTGGGTCGCGAAGAAGGGCGCGAAACGCCGTGTGCGCAGCAGGTCGAACTGGCTGGAGCCGCTCATAAGACGCCTTTGCGGGGATGGCTGGAATCTAGCAGGACAGGCCGCCCCTGTGGATCCGGCGGCCGAACTTCCGGCTCGCGGACGGGTCGCAGCCGGCGTCCGGGGCGAGCGGTTACACTGCGCGCCTTGTCCGCACTCCATCGATTGTCGCCCGAATGCCCATCCGCTCCTTTTCCCCGCTCGTTTTCACGGCCGCCCTGGCCCTCGCCGCGCCGCACCTGCATGCCGAGGCGCTGATCAGGCCGGTTCCGACTCCGGATACCTCGAAGCTGGCACCTGCGCGCGCCGAGGAGCTGAACAAGACGCGCAATGAATTCGAGCGCGTCAAGCAGAAGCTGGTCGGCGATCCCCTGGCCGAGGCCTACGCGCTGATGGGCGCAGCCTACGCGCGCATGGGTTTCTACGATGCGGCCTCGGTTGCGCTCGAGGATGCGGCGCAGCTCTCGCCGAAGGACGGGCGCTGGGTCTATGCGCAGGGGATCCTGGCACGCATGCAGAAGCAGAACGCAGTCGCCCAGAACTATTTCGACATCGCGTTCCAGCTCGACAAGGACTACCTGCCGATCCGTATCGCGGTTGCACGGTCCAAGTTCGACAACGGCGACCTGGAGGGCGCGCGCTCGCTGCTCGCGGAGTATGCAGCGCAGCACACCGACCAGCCGGCCGCCTATGCCCTGCTTGGTGAGATCGCATTGAAACAGAAGCGCTATGCCGAGGCGGTCGACCAGACCCAGCGCGCGCTCGCGCTCGACCCGAACGCGACCCGCCTGTACGCGACGCTCGCCGATGCGCAGGCCGGCGCCGGCAACGCGAAGGCGTCCGCGGAGGCGCGCGCGAAGGCCGCCGACGTGGCCGTCTCGCTGAGCGATCCGCTCGGTCAGGGCATGCTCGCGCAGTCCGGAGCGGAGGCGCCTGCGGCGGCGGCCGAGGATCCGCTGACGAACCACGTGCGCGACGCGGCATCCCTGCTCGCGCTGCGCCAGTACGATGCCGCGCGGCGCGAACTCGACAGCGCGCTCAAGTTGCATCCGAACGACTCGACGCTGCTCGCGTTCTATGCTCGCGTCGAGGCGGCGTCAGGCAACCTCGGCGCGGCGAAATCGCGCGCGACGGCAGCCGTCGCCGCCGATTCGGGCAATGCGCTGGCACGCCTCAGCGAGGGTGTCGCGCTCGAAATGAGCGCCGACGACAGCGGTGCGCAGCGCGCGTACGAAGAGGCGATCCGCGCGGATCCGAAGCTCGCCGAGCCACGCGTGTTCCTCGGATCGCTGCTGATGCGTACCGGACACAAGGATGAGGCGATCGCGCAATATCGCGCGCTCGTGCAGTTCGATATCGGCAATGCGGAAGCCTGGACCCTGCTCGCTGCGGCCGATGTCATCGCCGGCAAGTGCGTCGCCGCGATCAGGGACGTGAGCGACGTGCTCGCCAAGGATGCGAACAACAATTTCCTGCTGCAACTGTTCGTGCGACTCGCCAGCACGTGCCCTGCGGCGAGCGCGGACCAGAAGCGCGGCGCGCTCGAGGTCGGCGGCAAGCTCTATCGCGACAACCCGGCCGCGCCGGTCTCGGAGGCCTATGCGCTGGCGCTGGCCGCCGCCGGAAAGTGGGACGAGGCGGTCAAGATCCAGCAGGCGGCGATGTTCATCCTCGTGCGCAACGGCATGAAGGAGGCCCTGCCGGGCTATCGCGAGTTCCTGCAGCAGTTCCAGGCGCACAAGCTGCCGGACCTGCCGTGGCCGGCGAGCGCGGCGGTGTTCCATCCGAGCCGGCTCGCGCCCGATCTGAAACCGGCGCCCGCCGCGGCGGCGCCGAAGAAGTAACGCAGTGACGGGCGCCGCCGCGATTCCGGCGGCGGCGCTCAGCGCGCGCGCAAGGCGCGGTGGCCGATGTCACGGCGGAAGAACGCGCCGTCGAAACGGATGCCGCGTGCGACCGCGTAGGCGCGTTCACGTGCCGCACCGATGTCGTCGCCCAGCGCACAGACCGCGAGCACGCGACCGCCGGCGGTGACGACGCGCTCCTCGGCGTCCAGGCGCGTGCCGGCATGGAATACCTTTGCGTCCGTGCCGGTGTCCGCATCCAGTCCGTCGATCACGTCGCCACTGCGTACCTTGCCGGGATAACCGGCCGCAGCCACCACGACGCCAAGCGCGGGGCGCGGATCCCATTCGGCCGTCTCTCCATCGAGACGGCCATCCAGCGCGGTTTCGATCAGATCGATGAGATCGGACTTGAGGCGCAGCATGATCGGTTGCGTCTCCGGATCGCCGAGGCGCGCGTTGAACTCGATGACCTTCGGCGCACCGCTCTTGTCGATCATCAGCCCCGCGTAGAGGAAACCGGTGAACGGCGCACCTTCCGCGGCCATGCCGGCGATGGTCGGACGGATCACCTCGTCGAGGATGCGCTGTTCGACCGCCGGCGTGACCACCGGCGCCGGCGAATACGCGCCCATGCCACCGGTGTTGGGGCCGAGGTCGCCTTCGTCGCGGCGTTTGTGGTCCTGGCTGGTCGCGAGCGGCAACACGTGACGGCCGTCGCTCATCACGATGTAGCTGGCCTCCTCGCCGTCGAGGAATTCCTCGATCACGACACGCGCCGAGGCCTCGCCGAGTGAATGCGCGCCGAGCATGTCGTGCAGCGTCTGCTCGGCGTCGGCGAGCGTCAGTGCGACGACCACGCCCTTGCCGGCGGCGAGGCCGTCGGCCTTGATCACGATCGGTGCGCCGTGCTTGCGCACGTATGCCAGCGCGGGCGCGAGTTCGGTGAACACCGCATAGCGTGCGGTCGGGATGTTGTGGCGGGCGAGGAAGTTCTTGGCGAACGCCTTCGAGCCCTCAAGCTGTGCAGCGATCCGGCCCGGACCGAAGCAGCGCAATCCGGCTGCGCGGAAGCGGTCGACCACGCCGATGACCAGTGCGGCTTCGGGGCCGACCACGGTCAACGCGATGTCCTCGTCGACCGCGAGCGTCAGCAGGCCGTCGATGTCGGTGACCGCGACATCCGCGTTGCGCACGCCGGTCTCGCGCGCGGTGCCGGCGTTGCCGGGCGCGACGATGACTTCGCTCACCCGTGGCGACTGTTTGAGTTTCCACGCGAGCGCATGCTCGCGACCACCGGAACCGATGACCAGAACCTTCATCCTCACCTCGTCGAGTTCAAGGGTGCCTTCTTCTGTAGGAGCGGCTTCAGCCGCGATGCTCTCGCTTCATTCTGTGGCGCTCGACGAAAAGCATCGCGGCTGAAGCCGCTCCTACGAAGAGAAATGCACGTTCATCATCATCTTGGGCAGGAATGGCTGGGGTCCTGCTGCCAGGAAGGGCGAAAACAGCGTTTCCAGCGAAGCTGCGCTTCAGTGACGGAAATGCCGCACGCCCGTGAACACCATCGCCATGCCGTGCTCGTCCGCCGCGGCGATCACCTCGGCGTCGCGCATCGAGCCGCCGGGTTGGATCACTGCGCGGATGCCGGCCTGCGCCGCCGCGTCGATGCCGTCGCGGAACGGGAAGAATGCGTCCGAGGCCATCACGCTGCCGGGCACCTCGAGCTTCGCCTCGGCGGCCTTGATCGCGGCGATCTTCGCGCTGATCACGCGGCTCATCTGGCCGGCGCCGATGCCGATGGTGCGGCCTCCGCGCGCGTACACGATCGCGTTCGACTTCACGAACATCGCGACGTGCCAGGCGAACAGCAGGTCATGCAGTTCGGCGGCGTCGGGCGCGCGCTTGGACACCACCTTGAGGTCGGACAGCAGCAGCGTGTCGCGGTCGGCATCCTGCACGAGCAGGCCGCCGGCGATGCGCTTGTAGTCGAACGCCGGCGGCGGCAGCTCGTCCCACTCGCCGGTGGCCAGCACGCGCACGTTGGGCTTCGCGGCAATCGCGGCGATCGCGTCCTTGTCGAATTCTGGCGCGACGATCACCTCGACGAATTGGCGCGCGAGAATACTTTTCGCGGTCGCCGCGTCGAGCGTGTGGTTGAACGCGATGATGCCGCCGAACGCCGATACCGGGTCGCAGGCATAGGCGCGTTCATAGGCTTGTGCGAGGTCCGTGCCGAGCGCGACGCCACACGGGTTCGCGTGCTTGACGATCACGCAGGCCGGCGTCTTGCGGAATGCCTTGACGCACTCGAGCGCGGCATCGGCATCGGCGATGTTGTTGTAGGAGAGTTCCTTGCCGGCGAGCACGCGGGCACCGGCGACGGTGCCGCGCGGCAGGTTCTGCTCGACGTATAGCGCGGCGCCCTGATGCGGGTTCTCGCCGTAGCGCAAGGACTGCTTGCACTCGAACGCGAGGCGCAGGCTCGGCGCGAATGCCTCGGGTTTTTCCACGTCGCCGTGGGTGCCGAGCCAGGTCGCGACGAGGCCGTCATAGCGCGAGGTGTGCGCATAGGTTTTCGCCGCGAGCCGGCGTCGCAACCCGATCGACGTGCCGCCATGCGCGAGCGCCTCGAGCACTTCCGCGTAGTCGGTCGGATCGACCGCGACCGCGACATGTTCGTGATTCTTGGCGGCTGCGCGCAGCATCGCGGGGCCGCCGATATCGATGTTCTCGATCGCGTCGGCCAGCGTGCAGTCCGGGGCCGCCGTCACCTGTTCGAACGGATACAGGTTGACGACGAGCAGATCGATCGGCGCGATGCCATGGCTCGCCATCACCGCATCGTCGGTGCCACGCCGGCCGAGCAGGCCGCCATGGACGATCGGATGCAGTGTCTTGACGCGGCCGTCCATGATTTCCGGAAAGCCGGTCAGCGTGGCCACGTCGGTCACCGGCAGGCCGGCCTCGCGCAGCGCCTTGGCGGTGCCGCCGGTCGAGATCAGCGCGACGCCGAGGGCGTCGAGGCCTCGGGCGAGGTCGATCAGGCCGGTCTTGTCGGAAACGCTGAGCAGGGCGCGCCGGACCGGAGCGAGAGTGGCGTCGAACATGAGCGTGTACGTGCTGCGGAAAACGCCGGATTATAGCGGCCCGCCGGCCAGCGTGCCCTGCCAGCCCTGCGCCGGCGCGTCAGTCGGCGAGGCCGTACTGCTGCAGCTTCTTGCGCAGGGTCGCGCGATTGATACCGAGCGCGGCCGCGGCCTTGCTCTGGTTGCCGCCGTACCAGGCCATGACTTCGCGCAGCAGCGGCGATTCGACTTCGCCCATCACCAGCGCATGCAGGCCTTCCCCGGGCTCCGACTCGACGTCCGCGAGATAGCGACGCACCGCGCGCGTGACGCATTCGCGCAGCGCGGGTTGCAACGCGGGTTCGTGTGCGGCATCGGCGCGCAGCGAGATGGCGGCGTTCACTACAGTCAGGCCCCTTTTTACGAACGTGCTTCCTTGAGCGGGCCGGCATGCACCACGGAGCGCACGTCGGGCGGGGATAGTAGCGCCGCGCGCGCGGCTTGATAAGTGCCTCGACGTGAAATTTGCGCGCGTCTGGCGTGCTTGCGGGCGCGATGCCTTCCGGTGTCGGCACTTGCGTGCGCATCCTCATGCGCTCGCTGAAAGCGTTGGCGCGGCGCGGCATCGCGCGCGCGAAGTCGAGCATGAATAGGTCGAACAAGCGCGTTGCGACCTGCTGTTCTCATCGGCCTTCCTTGACTCACTCGAACTTGAACTCGAACGCGACTGCATCCTTGCCGGGATCGGCGACCTCGAACACCAACGCGGTGCTCGCGCCCGCGGCGAGGCCGCCATCGATCGCGCGCGCATCGCTCAGATATTCCCGTGCGTGGAAGCGCCGCATCGCGATGCGCTTCTCGTCGAGATCGGACAGCGTGATTTCGACGACCGGGAACGCCTGCGCGAACGGCGCGTCGTTGCGCAGCGTCGCCGAGATGATCAGCGCGCCGGGAACCGACGGGTGCGGTCGGATATCGCGTGACAGGAGTTCCAGCGTCGCCGCGTCGCGGCGCAGCGGCAGACGGCAACCGAGGCGCGCGCAGACCGGGTCGAGCGCGGTGCGCACGTTCGCGCTATTCATCCAGTGAGCGCGGTCGGCCCAGGCAACTTCGCCGGCGAGGCTGAACAGGAGCAGCGCGCTGCCGAGCAGCCAGGGCCAGGCACGTGGCGCGCGCGCGCGCCGACGTGCGGCCGCGAACGCCGGCAACGATGAGCGCTCGGCCGCACGCGAGCGGTCGATGGCCTCGGTGAACAGCGTCGCCTGCGCGGGATTGGGCCGGAACACCGGCGCCACGAGTTGCGGTGGCGCGGCCTGGCTCGCGTGCACTTCCAGGTATTCGATCGGTTCCGGCGGCAGTTGCGCGGTCAGCGTCCACAAGGCATCGAACACTGAGGCGCAATGTCCGCAGCGCACGCTGCCATGCGCGGCCGCGAGGTCGGCGCCGGCCAGCTTGAAGATCGTCAGGCATTCGGGACACTGGGCGTACATTGTGAAAGCGGCGTGGTGACGGACCCTGCTGCCGATTCTAGCCTGCGCCCGCGACGGGGAAGCGGAACGAGCTGTCAGTCCTGATCGGCGGCCGGCGCCCAAGTCAGCGCATGCGGATCGAAGCCATGCTGCAGCGTCGGCTTGACGATGCGGAAGTACGGCGACATGTCGAAGTCGCGCGGTGCGTAGAGGCTCGAGTCGCGGATGTGCAGGATCTCGCGCGCCTGCTCCTCGCCGCCGACGCCTTTGCCGCGCACGAGTTCGATGTCGGGCAGCACCGGATAGCGGATCGAGGCGAACGCGGCGGCAATCAGCGAGGAGCAGATCGCACGCGTCGGATCACCACCGCCGAATGCAAGCAGGCGCCGGCGATAGCGGTCCGGTACCGGGGGTGGCCGGACCAGATAGCGTGCAAGGTCGATCACATTGCGCAAGTCGTACTGATTGCCGATACGCGCGACGGCGTACGCGATCAGCGCATCGATCTCGGTGTCGTCGAGACCGACCGGGCGGCAGATCCGCGTATGCAGATGCGCATAGTGGTCGAGCGGCACCGCGCGCACGCCGGCATTGATGTCCGCCTCGACGAACAGCGGGGCCGGATCGCCGGTCGATGCGGTCAGCGCGTCACCGATGAACAGTGCCGCATGCGACCAGTTCGACTGCGTGATCGTGCGGATCGCCGAGGCGAAGCGGCTGGTGCCTTCGACCAGAAGCACATCGCCCTTGCACAGGGTTGCCGCGAGCAGGCCAGGGCGGCTCGTCGACACATGCACGAGCTCGCGCGGGGCGGACAGGTAATGCGCCAGTTTGCGGCCGATCCAGTGCAGCGGACGCAAGGGGACCTCCGTTCAGATCATCGTGATTTCGCGCATCCGCCGCCGGCGCAATGCGGCGATGACTCAGGTCCGGCGCCGCGCGCCGATCCGCACCCAATCCTCGCGCACGTCGACGCGGATGTCCTCGAACCATTCCGCGTAGCGCCGGCACAGCTCGTCGTCCTGGCCGGAGAGGATACCGGACAGCGCGAGGCCGCCGCCGGGTTTCACGTTCGCCGCGAAGCGTGGCGCGAGCTCGGCGAGCGGGCCGGCGAGGATGTTCGCGACCAGCACGTCGGCCGGCGCGTCGATATGGTCCTCGGGCATGAACAGGTCCAGGCGATCGGCGACGTGGTTGCGTTCGGCATTGTCGCGGCTCGCCGCGAGCGCCTGCGCGTCGTTGTCGACGCCGATCACTCGCGCTGCGCCGAGCTTCAGCGCCGCGATTGCGAGCACGCCGGAACCGCAGCCATAGTCGATCACGGTCTTGCCGGCGAGGTCGGCTGCGTCCAGCCATTCCAGGCACAGCGCGGTGGTCGGATGCGTGCCGGTGCCGAACGCGAGGCCGGGGTCGAGGCGCACGATGACCGTTTCCGAGTCACCGGTTGGCGGCTCGATGTTCGATGGATAGATCCACAGCCGCCGGCCGAAGCGCATCGGCTGGAACTGGTCCATCCAGACGCGCGTCCAGTCCTGGTCGGCGACCTCGCGGAAGCGGATCTGCTCGGGCGTGATCTCGGGAACGAGTTCGGTCAGCACGTGCACGAGGCCGGCGCGATCGGCCTCCACGTCGAACAGCGCCGACAGCGCGATCTCGCCCCACAGCGGCATCTCGCCGACGCCGGGCTCGAGGATCGCGCGCTCGTTCGGCGTATCGACTTCGGCGTCGAGCAACGTCACGGCGAGCGCGCCGATTTCCTCGAGCGCGAGTTCGACGCGCTCCTGGTCGGATTCGCGAATGGTTAGGGAGAGTTCGAGCCAGGGCATTTGAGCGCTGTCAGGAGGGCCGGCGAAAGTCTATCGTGGTCCCGGCGAAAACCGGGGCTTGGTGTCTTTTTTGGCAGGGCGAAGACACTGGATTCCGGCCTTCGCCGGAATGACGAACACGATCGCTTGCATTCATCCCAACCCGATGGACTTTTCCTTCGCCTCGGCAATCCGCCGCTCGAGGTAATGGATGTTCTGTCCGCCGGCTTGGAACCCGCCGTCGGCGAGGATGCGCTGCTGCAGCGGCACGTTGGTCTTGATGCCTTCGACGACCATCTCCGACAGCGCGATGCGCATGCGCGCGATCGCGGTGGCGCGGTCGCGGCCGTGCACGATGAGTTTCCCGATCATCGAGTCGTAGTTCGGTGGAATCTTGTAGCCATCGTAGACATGCGTATCAACTCTCACGCCGGGGCCGCCGGGCGACTCGAAACGCTTCACGGTGCCAGGGCTCGGCATGAACGTGTCCGGATCCTCGGCATTGATGCGGCATTCGATCGCGTGGCCGGTCAGCACGATGTCTTCCTGGCGCAAGCTCAGCTTTTCGCCGGCGGCGATCAGCAGCTGCTCGCGCACCAGATCGGTGCCGGTGATGAGTTCGGTCACCGGATGCTCGACCTGGATGCGCGTGTTCATCTCGATGAAATAGAAGCGGCCGTTCTCGTACAGGAATTCGAACGTGCCGGCGCCGCGGTAGCCGATGCGCAGGCACGCGTCGACGCAGACCTTGCCGATCTCGGCGCGCTGCTCGGGCGTGATGCCCGGAGCGGGCGCTTCCTCGACCACCTTCTGGTGGCGGCGCTGCATCGAACAGTCGCGCTCGCCGAGATGGATCGCGTTGCCCTGGCCGTCGGCGAGCACCTGGATCTCGATATGGCGCGGGTTCTCCAGGAACTTCTCCATGTAGACCTCGCCGTTGCCGAACGCGGCCTTGGCTTCGGTCTTGGTCATCGTGATCGCGTTGGCGAGGTGCGCCTCGGTATGCACGACGCGCATACCGCGACCGCCGCCGCCGCCGGCCGCCTTGATGATGACCGGATAGCCGATCTCGCGCGCGATCTTGGTGTTGCTGACCATGTCCTCGCCGAGCGGTCCACCGGAGCCGGGCACGCAGGGCACGCCGGCCGCCTTCATCGCGCGGATCGCCTCGACCTTGTCGCCCATCAGGCGAATCACGTCGGCGGTCGGTCCGATGAAGATGAAGCCCGACTTCTCGACGCGTTCGGCAAAGTCCGCGTTCTCGGACAGGAATCCATAACCGGGATGGATCGCCTGCGCGTCGGTGACCTCGGCCGCGGCGATGATCGCCGGCACGTTGAGGTAGCTCTCCGCCGCCGGCGGCGGGCCGATGCAGATCGACTCGTCGGCCATGCCGACGTGCTTGAGATTGCGGTCGACCGTGGAGTGCACGGCCACGGTCTTGATGCCGAGCGCATGGCAGGCGCGCAGCACGCGCAACGCGATCTCGCCGCGGTTGGCGATGACGACTTTATCTAACATGGGAATGGGGAGTCGGGAATGGAGAATGGGTAAAAGCGGTCATCGTGCGGCTCCAACTTTTTCCAGCGCGTTCATTAGTGCGGTGATTCGGGCGAATGTCGTATCGACGCGTTGCTCGAAATCTGGCGACGCTTCGATATAGCCGAGGCGCGTTGCGATCTGGATCTGGGTATCCAACTCCGACAGGGAACCGCGTGCCATGGACAGAAAGCGCAGATATTCGGCAGTGGAACGTCGCGCCGCGCCCTCAGCGATATTGGAGGGAACGCTTACCGCACATCGCCTCACTTGCGAGGTCAGCCCGAAGTGCTCCGAGTCGGGAAAGGATCGCGAGAGCCGGTATACGGTTTCCACTAGCGCCATGGAGTCTCGCCAAACGTCAAGTCGCTCGTGCGGCCGCTTGGACGATTCTCCATTCTCCATTCCCGATTCCCGGCCTTTCAGCCGATCACGAACATCGGTTCGTCGAATTCGACCGGCTGGCCGTTGCCGACCAGGATGGCCAGCACGGTGCCGCTGACGTCGGCCTCGATCTGGTTGAACATCTTCATCGCCTCGATGATGCCGAGCGTGTCGCCGGCCTTGACCGCCTGGCCGATTTTCACGAACGGCGGCGATTCCGGATTGGCCGACGCGTAGAACGTGCCGACCATCGGTGCCTTGACGATATGGCCTTCCGGCGTCGCCTTGCCGCCTGCCCCGGCGGCGGATTCCGTCGCGGCGGGCGGGGGCACGGCTGCGGGAGCGGGCGTGTCGACGCGCACCTGCTGCACCGGCGCGGCGGCCGGCAATGCGCTGACCATGCCCTTCGGGATGCGCGACAGGCGGACGATTTCCTCGCCCTCCTTGATCTCGAGTTCCGCGAGGTTGGATTCCTCGAGCAGGTCGATGAGTTTCTTGATCTTGCGGAGGTCCATCGGGACTCCTGGTTGAAAGTCTGGGAAAGGGTCAGCCGGCGAGCCGGCGCAGCGCCGCATCGAGCGCGAAGCGGTAGCTGTCCGCGCCGAAGCCGGCGATCACGCCGACCGCGAAGTCGGAAAAATACGAATGGCGGCGGAACGGTTCACGCGCGTGCACATTGCTGAGGTGCACCTCGATGAACGGGATCGCCACCGCGGCCAGCGCGTCGCGCAGCGCGATGCTGGTGTGCGTGAACGCGGCCGGGTTGATCAGGATGAAATCGGTGCCATCCTGCGCAGCCGCCTGCACGCGCTCGACCAGCACATGCTCGGCGTTCGACTGCAGGCTGGTCAGTGCGTGGCCGGCCGCCTGCGCGGTGTGCGCGAGGTCGGCGTCGATTGCGGCCAGGGTCGCGTGCCCATACAGCGCCGGCTCGCGGGTGCCGAGCAGGTTCAGGTTGGGGCCGTGCAGGACCAGAATGTTCGCCACGGGCGGACTCGCCGAAAAAGGCCGCTAGTCTGGCCGAGCTCGCCTGTTCTGTCCAGTTCGGCGACGTTTGCGTGGAAATTGACGAGATTCGTGGAAATCCGACGGGTCGGCTGCTGTTGCGGCTGAATGGTCAGAAGAAGGGCGCCAGCCACTTCTCCAGCCCGTTTTCGCTGAAGTTGCCGAAACGTTGCGCGAGGATATGACCGTCGCGGCCGATCAGGACCGAATACGGCAGCACGCTGCGGGTATTGCCGTAGGCCATAGAAACGTCCGGCCCGTGGTCGGGATCGTTAATCAGGATCGGGTAGCGCACCGGATGACGGTCGAGGAACGCGCGGGTCGCGTCGTGGTTGTCGGAGGCGATGCCGATCACCTGCACGCCACGTGCGGTCAACTGTTGTTGGGCACGGTCGAGCATCGGCATTTCCTCGACGCAGGGCGCGCACCAGCTCGCCCAGAAATTCACCAGGACCAGCTTGCCGCGCCATTCGGCCAGCGAATGTGTTTGTCCGGCGAGGTCGGGCAGGTCGAACGGCGTCGCGAGCGCACCGACTTTAGCCGTCAGATCCGCGCGTGATGCGGACGGCGCGTGCAGCCAGCCGCCGGCGAGAAAGCCGCCGAGCGCGCCGGCGAGGGCGATCAGGAGGATCAGGAGGTTGGTGCGGTTGAACATGCAGGCACGTGGCGTTCCGGAACATCTTGTCTTCGTCGTTCCGGCGTACGCCGGAACCCAGTGCCTCTTCGCAACAGCACAGACGCTGGGTCCCGGCGTACGCCGGGACGACGAGCTTAGGTGCCCGCCTTGCCGATCCGGGTGATGAAATCTTCGGCCTTCTCGAACCCGATCAGCCGCAGTGCGCGCCGCTCATCCCCCTTGTTGAAGAAAATCGTCGCCGGCGGCCCGAACAGGCTGAAGCGCTTCAACAGCGCCTGGTCGGCATCGTCGTTCGCGGTCACGTCGGCCTTGAGCAGCACGAAACCGGCGAGCGCCTGCCGCACCTCGGGTCGGGTGAACGTGAATTTCTCCATCTCCTTGCAGCTGACACACCAGTCCGCGTAGAAATCCAGCATGGCCGGTTTGCCGGCTGCCGACGCGGCGGCGAGTTCGCGATCGAGATCCGCACTCGACTTGATGGTGCGGAACGCGAGTTCGCCGGCGCCGGCGTCCTTGCCGCCGTTGGCGACGATGCCGGCCAGCGGCTGGGTCACGTCGCGGCCACCGGCGGCAGCGCCGATGAGCTCGGCTGCGCCGGCGACCAGTAGGATCACGCCGAGCGCCTTCCACAGCTTGCGCCATCCGGACGCGCCATCGGCCAGACGTTCCAACGCGCCCAGATAGACGGCCGAGGCGACCAGCAGTGCACCGACCATCAGCATGATCCAGACGCCGTCTAGGATGCGCGCGAGCATCCAGATCGCGAGGCCGAGGAACACCACGCCGAACACCGCCTTGACCGCATCCATCCAGGCGCCGGCGCGCGGCAGCAGCTTGCCGGCCGCGGTACCGAATACGACCAGCGGCGCGCCCATGCCGAGGCTGAGCACGAACAGCGCGAGGCCACCGAACACCGGATCACGGGTCTGGCTGATGTAGAGCACCGCGGCGGCCAGCGGCGGGGCGACACACGGTCCGACGATCAGCGCCGAGAGCAGGCCCATGATCGCGACGCCGATCAGCGAGCCGCTCTTCTGTTGGTTGCTGATATTCGCGATCTTCGATTGCCACGAACTCGGCAGCTGCAATTCGTAGAAGCCGAACATGCTGAGCGAGAGCAGCACGAACAGGATCGCGAAGCTCCACAGGATCCACGGTTTCTGGAATGCCGCCTGCAGGTTCGCGCCGGCAAGCCCGGCGACGACGCCGGCGATCGTGAACACGACGCAGGTCGCGAGCACGTAGACGACCGACAGCACGAACGCGCGCCGCGTCGTCACGTTCTCGCCGGAACCGGCGATGATGCCGGACAGGATGGGGATCATCGGGAACACGCAGGGCGTGAACGCAAGCAGCAGGCCGAAGCCGAAGAACGAGAGCAGCGCGAGCAGGCGGTTGCTGGACAGATTTGCGGCGAGCGCCTGTTCCTCCGATTGACCGCCCGCGCCTGCAGCTGCTTTCGTAGGAGCGGCTTCAGCCGCGATGCTCTTCTGTGGTGCGCTCGACGGCATCGCGGCTGAAGCCGCTCCTACAAAAGCGGATTTCGCCGCCGCGAGTTCCGACGCACTTGCCGCCGGCAAGTCGATGCTGACGTCACGCGGCATCACCGGATAGCAGATGCCGTTTTCCTGGCAGCCCTGGTATTCGGCATGGACCTTGATCGTCTGCGCCTCGCCGTGCTCGCGTGCGAGCGGGATCGGCAACTCGACCTGATTGAAATACACCTTGACCGTGCCGAAATGTTCGTCGGTGTGGTCAACGCCGTTCGGCCATTGCGGCGCACCGAGTTTCACGCCGGTGCCGTCGGCAAGCGCGACCGAACTCTTGTCGCGATACAGGTAGTAGCCCTTCGGCATCGTCCAGCGTGCGAGGATCGCGGTCGGGCTCTGCGCAATGGCTTCGAACACGAACGCCTGCTCCGGCGGCAGCGGCATGTTCTCGGTCGCGCCCGCGAGCGGTTGCGCCCCGCCGAGCTTGAGGCCGAGCGGCGAAGCGGGAGAGCGTTCCGTAGGAGCGGCTTCAGCCGCGATGCTCTTCTGTACGTTGGTCAAAGGCATCGCGGCTGAAGCCGCTCCTACAACAGCAGGCGGCACGTCCAGCGTCAGCGTAGTCGGGTTCGGTGGATAGCAGATCTTCGGATCGGTCTGGTGGCAGCCCTGCACGGTGATCGTGACCGCCAGCGTCTTCGCGGTCGCGTCGGCGAGCGTGTACGGGAGGGTCGCATCGATCGCGTGATGGTAGACCTCGACGTCGCCGAGGAATTCGTCGTGTTTCTTCTCGCCGGCCGGCAGGTCGAGCGCAGCGAGCGTGAGTCCGGCCTGCGACGTCTTCGCCTTGATGCGCGTGCGGTACAGGTAGTAGTCCGGCGCGATCTCCCAGTGCAGCGCGATCGTGCCGGGCGCGGCGACCTTCGCGGTCAGCTTGAACGCCTGCTCGACCGGGAGAAGGTCGTCGCTCGACTGCGCCTGCGCGGCAGCGATGGAAACGAACAGCGCGGCGAGGCCGGCGAGCAGCTTGCGCATCGGGAAAAGCTCCGGGATTCTTGCGGGGTTGCGAAGAAGACCGCGTTTGGACCGCGCGTCTTGCATGATGTTCATTGTGACTCGGTTTCCGTCTCGACCCAACCCAGATAGCGATCGAGGCCGTCGACTGCGTCGACCGCGATCAATTCGGGCGATTCGTACGGATGCAAGGCCGGCAGGCGCGATTTCAGCGCGGCGAACCGCGCGCGCGTGGTCTTGATCAGCAGCAGGACCTCGCGCTCGGCATGCACCGCATCGTTCCAGCGATAGGTCGAGGTCACGCTCGGAATCGCCTGCACGCAGGCGGCGAGCCGCTCGTCGACGAGCGCGCGCGCGATCCGCGCGGCGCTTTCCTCGTCGGGGCAGGTGCAGTGGGCGATGACGACGCTCATCGCGCAAGTCTGGCACGGAGCGGGCGGGTGGTGAAAACGCGGAAGCGGCGCCGTTGCGCCGCTCCCGCCGGATCATCGCTTACGGCGTCTGCGCTTCGAAGCCGTTCTTGAAGATCACGTCGTTGCCAGTATTTAGCACGCAGGTCGCCGGAGGGGGCGCCGTGTCGCGGAGTCTAGCGTCGGGCTGGTGACAGGGCGATGGCGATCGTCGCGTGCGGGTGTGCATCCCATCCTTCGATGCCTCGGGACGAGCGATGCCCCTTGAAACGATTCCCGCCGGCAGCATCTGTCCGACCACGCCGGCGGACTCTTCCCTCGGTTTTGCTTCGCCGCTAAACTTGGCACTCAGCAGTATCAAGTGCTAACAGTTTCTGAAAACCCCTTTTGCATCAACCCGTTGATGGAGACTCCCCAATGAAGCTTCGCCCGTTGCACGACCGCGTCATCATCAAGCGTCTGGAGGCCGAGACCAAGTCGGCTGGCGGCATCGTGATCCCCGACGCCGCTGCCGAAAAGCCGATCAAGGGCGAAGTCATCGCCGTCGGCACCGGCAAGATCCTCGACGACGGCAAGGTCCGCCCGATGGCGGTCAAGGCCGGTGACACCGTGCTGTTCGGCAAGTACAGCGGCACCGAGGTCAAGGTCGATGGCGAGGAACTGCTCGTCATGCGCGAAGAAGACCTCGTCGCGGTCATCGAGAAGTAAGCAGGCGTGCAGCGCCGCTTCGATCGACCCGTTCAATCCCACGAATTTCCTGAGGACACAGTTCCATGGCAGCCAAAGAGATCCGCTTTTCCGAAGACGCGCGCGCACGCATCCTGCGCGGCGTGAACACCCTGGCCAATGCGGTCAAGGCC
The DNA here is from genome assembly GCF_039523175.1 of Dokdonella soli. Classification (NCBI taxonomy): domain Bacteria; kingdom Pseudomonadati; phylum Pseudomonadota; class Gammaproteobacteria; order Lysobacterales; family Rhodanobacteraceae; genus Dokdonella; species Dokdonella soli. The sequence continues at coordinate 140,276 of NZ_BAAAEU010000023.1, read as the reverse complement.
ACCCTCGGCCCGAAGGGCCGCAACGTCGTGCTCGAGAAGAGCTTCGGCGCGCCGACGATCACCAAGGACGGCGTGTCCGTCGCCAAGGAGATCGAGCTGGCCGACAAGTTCGAGAACATGGGCGCGCAGATGGTCAAGGAAGTCGCTTCCAAGACCTCCGACGTCGCCGGTGACGGCACCACCACCGCGACCGTGCTCGCGCAGGCGCTGATCCGCGAAGGCCTCAAGGCCGTTGCGGCCGGCATGAACCCGATGGACCTCAAGCGCGGCATCGACAAGGCCGTGATCGCCGCGGTCGCGGAGCTGAAGAAGCTCAGCAAGCCGTCGGCGGATTCCAAGTCGATCGCGCAGGTCGGCGCGATCTCCGCGAACGGTGACGACGCGATCGGCAAGCTGATCGCCGAGGCGATGGACAAGGTCGGCAAGGAAGGCGTGATCACGGTCGAGGAAGGTTCGGGTCTGGACAACCAGCTCGACACGGTCGAGGGCATGCAGTTCGACCGCGGCTACCTGTCGCCGTACTTCATCAACAACCAGCAGAGCCAGCAGGTCGAGCTGGAAGACCCGTACATCCTGCTGTACGACAAGAAGATCTCGAACGTGCGCGAGCTGTTGCCCGTGCTCGAAGGCGTGGCCAAGGCCGGCAAGCCGCTGCTGATCGTCGCCGAGGAAGTCGAAGGCGAAGCGCTGGCGACCCTGGTCGTCAACACGATCCGCGGCATCGTCAAGGTTGCGGCCGTGAAGGCGCCGGGCTTCGGCGATCGTCGCAAGGCGATGCTGGAAGACATGGCGATCCTGACCGGTGGCCAGGTCATCTCCGAGGAAGTCGGCCTGCAGCTCGAGAAGGCGACGCTGAAGGATCTCGGCCGCGCGAAGAAGGTCGTGATCACCAAGGAAAACACCACGCTGATCGATGGCGCCGGCGAAGCGGCGAACATCCAGTCGCGCATCAAGCAGATCAAGGCGCAGATCGAGGAAACCTCCTCCGACTACGACCGCGAGAAGCTGCAGGAACGCGTGGCCAAGCTCGCCGGCGGCGTTGCGGTGATCAAGGTCGGCGCTGCGACCGAAGTCGAGATGAAGGAAAAGAAGGCGCGCGTCGAAGACGCCCTGCACGCGACGCGTGCGGCGGTCGAGGAAGGCGTGGTCCCGGGCGGCGGCGTCGCGCTGATCCGTTCGCTGGCTGGCCTCGCCAAGCTCAAGGGCGACAACGAAGACCAGAACCACGGCATCGCGATCGCACGTCGCGCGATGGAAGCACCGCTGCGCGAGATCGTCGCGAACGCCGGCGAAGAGCCGAGCGTGATCCTCAACAAGGTCGCCGACGGCAAGGGCAACTTCGGCTACAACGCCGCGACCGGCGAGTACGGCGACATGGTCGAACTGGGCATCCTGGACCCGACCAAGGTCACGCGCACCGCACTGCAGAACGCCGCGTCGATCGCCGGCCTGATGATCACGACCGAAGCGATGGTCGCCGAGGCGCCGAAGAAGGAAGAGTCGCACAACCACGGTGGCGGCGGTGGTGGCATGGGCGGCATGGGCGGCATGGATTTCTGATCCAGCCTCAACCGCAACGCGTTACAAAGAACCCCGCTTCGGCGGGGTTTTTTGTTGGGAAACGCCATCTTGTTTTTCTTGACAAGGTGTGAGGCTGACTGCATACCTTGGCGCGATGGATTCCTGCGTGTATCAGTTTGAGCGATTCCGGCTGAGCCGTGAAACACGTGAGTTGTGGCGCGAGGGCGAGCGCGTGGTGGTGTCGTCCCGGGTCTTCGATTGCCTGCTCTGGCTGATCGAGCATCGCGACCGCGCGGTCGGTCGCGATGAGTTGATCGGCGCCATCTGGGGCAAGGCGGATGTCGCCGACAACCTGCTCGCACAGCTAGTCGTGCGTGTGCGACGCGTGATCAGCGATACCGGCGATCAGCAGCGCATGATCCGCACGGTGGCCGGATTCGGTTATCGCTGGGTCGGCGCGATCGAGTTGGTCGCGACCGGCGCCCATGAATCCGTCGGCGCCGAGGCGGCGCCGGTCGACCAAGACACAATGCGGGCGGACGAATCATCGGGCGTGGCGAGGGAGTCCGCCGCGGCGATATTTGCGGTGCCGCAGGTCGAATTGTCCGTGCCGAGTGCGGCGCCGGCGCAGCCCGCATCGACGGTCGAGGTCGCGCGGCGAGCGCACGCATCGTCGCGCCGCTGGACGATGCGGGCTACGGTCGGGATGCTGGTGTGCATTGTGGCGGCCTGGGTCGTGTTGGGCGAGCGCTTTGGCGTGTCGTCCTCGAAGACGGCCGCGCCGAACGCTGTCCCGACGACAGCCGCCATGGTCCTGCCAGTCGCGCTTGATGCGGGCCCGGACGACAGCTGGATGCGTCTCGGCCTGATGTCCGTGATCGGCGAACGTCTGCACGACGCAGGGCAGGCGGTCGTCCCCGTCGACAATGTCGTCGCGGCGAGTCGCGATCTGGCCGCGGCACCTGCGGCATCCGAACTCGATGAGCTCGCGCGAACCACCGGCGCGGCAGTGATCCTGCAAGCCCGAGCGAATCAGGCCGGCGGCCATTGGGCCGTTTCGCTGCGCACGATCCGTGGACGCGAACCGGGATTGTCGGTGGATGGCAGCGCCGACGATGCCCTGACGGCCGCGCGAATCGCAGGCGACCGGATGGCCGTGCTGCTCGGTTTTTCGCCGGCAGCGCAAACAGGGCGAAGCGCCAGTGAACGTGAGTTGGCGGTGCTTCTCAAACAAGCAGAAGCGCTCACGCTTTCCGGACGGTCCGCGGCAGCGCGCGTTGTGCTGCAAGGTGCCACGGCTGAGCAACGAAAGTCGCCGGAGTTCCGCTATCAGGCGGCCGTGCTTGAATTCAGCACTGATCATTTCGACCAGGCACAGACCGCTCTCGAATCGCTGGTTCAGGATCTGTCGCCTGAAGGCAGTCCGGTTATGCGCGCCCGCGCCTTGAATGCCCTCGGCAGCGTGTTCTACACACAAGGGGATAAAGCGGGTCTGATTCGCGTATCGAACGCGGCTATTGCCCTGACCAGCAACCGCAATGCACCCGAGGAACTCGGTCGCGCACTGGAGGGGCGCGCGACGGTGGCGGGTTTGAAGCGAGATTGGGATGCGGCGTTGGCGGACTTCGCACAGGCGCGGATCGCGTTCGAGATTGCCGGCGATCGACTCGGTGCGGCGCGCATCGACGCGGGCATCGCGATCACTCAGAGCCTTCGCGACCGTTTCTCCGTCGCGTTGCCGATGCTGGAAACCGCCGCCGCGCAAATGGCCGCATTTCACTCGGTGGGTGTCGAAGCCATCTTGCGCGCAGATCAGGTGGCCATCTGGCTGGCGTTGGCCAATCCGAAGGCGGCACTGCGTATTGAAACGCGCTTGCATGAGCTCGCCGCGCAGACAGCGTCGCCCGGCCAGCGGAATTCTCTCGATCTGACGCGCGCCGAGATCCTGATCGCCAATGGCCAGCTGGGTGCTGCCGGGTTACTGCTGCAGCCGGCCTACGCGGAAACACTGAAAGCCGGGGACGAGGCGTATCTGTTCGGGATGCACTATGTGGCTGCGTTATACGCGCTGAACACCGGGAACCGCGCGATGGCGGAACAGGAGGCCGGAGCCGCGCTCGCCAGTCGAATGGACGATGCCGGTGCCCGCGACCCGGCGCGCATGTGGCTGATACGGCTGCGTGCGCGCATCGCCGACGAACAAATCGCCGCACTCGATCCGATCGTGGCGGCGATGGAGGTTTGGGCCGCCAAGGACGATACCCCGGTGGCTCGGGCTTACGCAGCCCTGGCGGTCGCCGAGCGTGCGGTGGCCGTGGGTGATCACGCTGCGGCCGAATCCGCGTACGAACAGGCGACGCAGCTGGCTGGCGAACGCGAAGTGCCTGCGGATACGCTGGCGGTCGCATCGAGCTACGCGAGCTGGCTGATGGGCGAAGGCGATCTCGATCGCGCCGGCAGGATCGTGGGCCGCGTCGCCGGCTGGGCCGACGACGACTACGAAGCGGCCCTCCTTCAGGTGCGTTTCTACCATGCGCTGAAACAACAGGCCGCGTGGAAGTCTGCTCTGGACAACGCCCGCCGTCTGGCCGGCGAACGTGTCATCTCTGCAGACCTTCTCACCCCACCGTAGCAGCCTGGATTACACCCCGCGAAACGAATGCCTGCGGTGATCCGCGGGGGATCCGCCAGGGTGGTCCGAAATCCATCCGCCTGAAGGACGACGTTATCGCTTCGCACGATCGGTCGTCGCCACTGTCTTTCGCGTGTCTTTCATTGATTTACACGCAGATCACATCCGCTTGTCGCCCGATGCGAATGCGCAAGGCGTTCGCTCCACGTACAAAACCGCTGTTGCCCGGGCGCGTCGAGGATCGGCGTGAATCGGCGCGATCGCTTCATTGTCAGGCGCCGCGGCCGCGGATGGCCATCACCCGTCGCCACAACGCAACCCATACCATCGCAGAGGTTGATCCATGAACAGATTTTGGGGATTCGGGCTGGTTCTCGTCAGTGGCGTCTTGATAGGTGCCCAGGTCGCCATGGCGGACGGCTTCGTGGCGACTGGCAACATGCCATTTGCGCGATCCAGGGGCACGGCGACTTTGCTGCCGAGTGGAAAGGTCCTGATTGCCGGCGGTGCGGACATCAACGGTGCCCCGCTCGATAGCGCTGCCCTGTACGACCCGGCGACCGGCGTGTTTACACCGAGCCAAAGCCACATGCTCACACCGCGCGCCGACCATGTGGCCGTGCTGCTCCAGAACGGCAAGGTACTGATTGCAGGCGACGGCAATATATTCGCAGCCGCGATCGGCATTCCACCGACCAAAGCCGAGATCTACGATCCTGCCACTGATCAGTTCACGGCGACGGGATCGATGTTGGAAGAGCGCCGTGCGCCGGGCGCGACCCTGCTCCCGGATGGAACGGTGTTGTTTGTCGGCGGCAGCGGCTGCTGTCTCTACTCGGAAATCTTCGTGATGCCCAACGGACTCGGCAGCACCGAGATCTATGATCCGACCACTGGCGTGTTCAGCCCTGGTGGCCATCTGGCCGCGCCGCGCGAACATCCCGCGATCGCGCCCTTGGCCGATGGCACGGTGCTGGTGACAGGCGGCTCGTGGAACTACATCAGCCAAATCGGCAGTACGTTGATACTCGATACTCACGTCAACGACAGTGCCGAGACCTACCTGTATCCATCAGGAGGGTTTCATCTGACCAACGGTCCGATGGGGGGTGCGCGCACAGGGCATGTGGCGGTTCGCCTGCAGGACGACAGCGTGCTGGTCGCGTATGCGGCATATGACCCATCGAATTACTATTTGACGACGTTGCCGACCAATGTGGAGGATTTCGACGCGATCACGGGTTTGTTCGCGTCGGCCACGTCACCGCCCGCGATTGACCGTACGCTGTTCAACCAGAGCGTGCTGCTCAACAACGGAAGCGTGCTGATGGCAGGCGGCGTCCAAACCAACGCAACGGGTACCCCGAATGTAGCCAGCGCGGACTTGTATGTGCCGGGCCTGCATGCATTCGTCCCGACCAATGCGCCGATGACCGTGGCGCGCGCTTCACACACTCTGACCAAACTCGCGGATGGTCGCGTACTTGTTACCGGCGGTCTCGATGCTGCCAATAACCCGCTCGCCAGCGCGGAGATCTACGATCCGAACATGATCACCGACGAGATATTCAAGAACGGTTTCGATCCCGCGCTACTCGCAGCTGCGAACACGGAACGGCAGGCGCCCCGCTCCACCTGTGCGGACCTGCAGGCGCCGATCTGGAAGCCGGACTTGGGCATGTCCCACGAGTGGTATGACCGGGCAAGCGGAAGAATCTGTCGCTCCAGCGGTCTTTGAACACGTGACGCCGTGGTCGGCAGCGATCACGGCGTCCAGGTGCCAGCTGGCACGGGTCCAGGCGCTTTCGGGGTACGCTCGGCAACTCGTATCGCCGTGCTGGAGCATGTCGATGTCCGGATCGCCTCGGGTGTCCTTCGCCGCGTTCGTGACAAGGCTGCTCGCGCTGGCAGATGCCGGCGTGGTGGATGCGATGGCATGAACAGCGCAGCCGTGACACCAGCAGCCAAGGTCATGCCGTGGGCCGATGCACTCGCCGGCCTGTCCATCGCCGGCTTGTTGCTGCCCGAGGCAGTCGCGTATTCGGGCATCGCCAAGCTGCCGCCGCAGGCGGGCGTGATCGCGCTCTTCGCGGGGCTGGCCTGCTACGGAGCGATCGGGCGCAGCCGCTTCGCGATCGTCTCGGCGACGTCGTCGTCCGCGGCGGTGCTGGCAGCGGCGACGCTCGCATTGTCGAATGGTGACGTTGCCCAGCGCTTGCTGCTGGCAACGGTCTTGGTGTCGCTCACGGGATTGTGCTTCCTGGTCGCGGCGCTGGCCCGGCTCGGCGCGTTCTCGAACGTGATCGCGAAGCCGGTGCTGCGCGGCTATGCGTTCGGACTCGCGCTGGTCATCGCGGTCGGCCAGTTGCCGGGGTTGCTCGGCATCAGTGCGCAGCATGGGCAATTCGCGTCGCTGCTGCTGGAACTCGGCCGGCGCGTCGGCGACTGGCAGAGCGCCAGTCTCTTCACCGGAGTTGCCGCGTTGATCGGACTGTTCGTGCTGGAACGCATCCGCGCGCTGCCCGGTCCGCTGCTGGTGATCGTTGCGGGCATCGCGTTGTCCACATGGCTGGGCGCCCGCGGCGTGGCGTTGACCGGACCGATCGCGCTGGCCTTGCAGATGCCTTCGCTGCAACTGCCGGCCGCTGCGCAATGGATGCCGCTCGCCGGACTTTCCGCGGCACTGATGCTGATCCTCTACGCGGAGTCGTATGGCTCGATCCGCACCTACGCTCTCAAGCACGGCGACGAGGTGGCGGTGAACCGTGATCTCGCCGCGCTCGGCATCGCCAATCTCGTTTCCGGCCTGTTCCACGGCATGCCGGTCGGTGCCGGCTATTCCGCCACCTCGGCGAACGAAGCGGCCGGTGCCGGTTCGCGCCTCGCCGGATTGTGTGCGCTGGCCGTGGTGCTCGCGCTCGTGCTGCTGTTCCTGCCGTGGATCGAACGCATCCCGCGCCCGGTGCTGGCGGCGATCGTGATCCATGCAGTGAGCAAGTCATTGCGACCGGCGGTGTTCCGGCCATATCTGCAATGGCGCCGCGACCGCCTCGTCGCGCTCGCGGCGGTGCTCGCGGTGATCGCGTTCGGCGTGTTGAACGGACTGCTCATCGCAATCGCATTCAGCCTGTTGATGTTGCTGCGCACGTTGGCCACGCCACGATTGTGCGTGCTGGGGCGGTTGCATGGTGGCCATGATTTCGTCGATGTCGCGCGTCATCCCGAAGCGGAGCAACTAGCCGGTTGTCTGATCCTGCGGCCGGAAGAGCCGCTGTTTTTCGCGAACGCCGAACCGATGCTGGCGCAGGCGCGCGCCAAGGTCGCGCGCCATGCCGACGCGGCCGTCGTGATCCTCAGCCTCGAGGAATCTCCCGATCTGGACAGCACCGCGTTGGAGGCGCTGGGTGATTTTTCACGATGGTTGTCAGCGCGTGGCCAGGCATTGCGCGTGACCCGTTTGAAGGATGCCGCGCGCGACCTGCTGCTGCGTGCCGCGCTGCCGCAGCTGTCGCCGGAGGAGCTGAACTACTGGAGCGTCGAGGATGCTGCGCAAGCGACGGTCGCCGCTCCCGCGCAAAAATCCTGAGCCGGATCGCTGGCGGGAATGCCATGTCAGGCACCGGATACGAGCAGCCGACGTCACGGTGAATTCTCGCGCACGGCGACTCCTCCGGAGTGAGTGGCCGCGACCGGTAACGCGACCTGCGCCGATGGCCATTCGTCGCGCTGGCGCATCTGCATCAGCGCGCCGAGGTAGGCGTCTTCCGCAGGCGTGTATTCCGGACCGAATGTCGTCTCATCGCGGACCGCATCGAGCACTTCGAAATAGCGATCGCGGATGCCTGCCGCAGCGAGCAGCCGTGAAGGCAGGAAGAACGACGCGGTGGTTTCGACGTGTTCGTCATGCGCCGCGGTGTCGAACAGCAGGTAGGGGACCGGTTGCAGGGTTTCACCGGCGCCGTCGCGGAAGCCCAGGCGGCGGTAGACCTCGGGCAGGGCGGGCAGATGATCGCCGTAGAACAGCAGCAGGCTGCGCCGCTTGCGCTGGCCGAGCGCTTCAGCGAGGCGGCCGAGCGAACGATCCGCGTTGCCGAGGTGATACAGGTAGTTGCGCAGAGGCCTCACCGCATCGGCGGGCAGACCCGGCGGTATCGGCTGAGCATCGCGGCGGTGCGCGTCGATGCCCGGGCTGTCGTCATAAGGGCCATGGTTTTCCATGCTGATCGCGAAGATAAACGTGGGCGATCCGCCCTCGTCGAGGCGCCGCAGGATGTGATCGACCAGTGCCTCGTCGCTGATGTAGCGGCCCTCGTGAGGAGCGTTGCCAAATGCTTCGTCGTCATCGAAGCCGGCGAACCCCAGGGACTTGAACGCGCTGGCGCGGTTCCAGAACGTCGCATCGTTCGGATGCACGCCAAGCGTGCGATAGCCATGCGATGCCAGCGCGCTTGCCAGGCTCGGTGGCCCGCCGGAGGTGAGGTCGTAGTACGGATACTGGTTGTGCGGGAAATAGCGCAAGCCAATCCCGGTCAGCACTTCGAACTCGGTGCGTATCGTGCCGCCGCCGTAGGTCGGCACCCACAGATCGCCATGTGTGGCTCGCGCGCCGAGCTCACGCAGCATCGGTGCGACCTGTGCCGGGTTCAGTCCCTCGAGGCGTGCCGGATCGAAGAAGGATTCGCTCTGCACCACGATGATGTCGGGCAGATCGCCGGCCCCGTTCCTGGCTGGAGCCGTGTCGTTCAGGGGTTGCGGATGCCGTTCCAGGAGAATGGCCGCAGCCGCGCGGTTGGGTTCGGACAACGGGCCTGAGAACTCCCAGTGATAGCGCAGCAGCGAAGCGAGCAGGCCGGCATGGTCGGTCGTCTCGACCGGCGCCCACGACTGGAAATCGAGGCGTTCGTCCGAGTACAGGGCTTGCCAGGGCATGCTTCCCGCGATCAGGCTTGCGCCGACCGTGAGCACGCCGCAGGCAAGCAGCGCACGCGGTCGCGCGCGCATCTCGACGCGCAACTGCATCGCGATCAGCACGATGGTCACGACCGCCGCCAGCGCATAGAGCCAGAGATCGATCGGGTTCGTCGGCACGTAGCGTCGGAGCAGACCGTGGCCTGCGACGAGCTGGCCGATGAGTGCGAAATCGCTCGGCAGCAGTGGCGTTTCGAGTGATTGCAGCTTGACGTTGTTGACGGCGTAGAGCAGCGCGGTCAGCAGCATCGCGCACCAGCACGCGAGGAACGGACGCCGTGTAAGTGCCAGCATGAACAGCGCGAACAGCGCGACCGGCAGCGCATTCAGGGCGGCGAGGCCGACATCGCCTGCGGCGCCGTGCGCGGGCCGAAACGCCGGATCCAGCGCGTACACGAGCGCAACCAACGCAGTGCCCGCGGCAACGGCACCGGATGCATTCCATGCGAGGACTTTGGTCCTTCCGATCCACGCCGCTTCGATCAACGTGAAATTCCCTGAGGCGATATGGCCTTAGGAAACCACGCCGAAGGTTTGCAACTCGCAAGGCAGTTGCAAAATATCGAAAAGGCGGGCAACGCCTCGGCTTGAATGGAGAGCCGTTCGTGGTGAGGTATCGAACCATGAGCGGCGGCGCCCGCGGCCTTGGCGGGTTTTCACGTAGGGTGGACTTAGCCCGCCGATTGCCGTGGTGGGCCAGGGCCCGCGCTACTGCTCTTGAAGCCCTCCCCTTCAAGGGGAGGGTTGGGTGGGGATGGTGTTCCTGCTTGCGAAGCAACTCGAAAAGCCCCGCAGCGACGCGGGGCTTTTCGTTTCCGTGCTACATATCGAAGCCATCGCAGAACAGCGCGTTGGCATTGTCGTCGCAGGCAAACGCGGACTGGCGCTCGTAGGCGCCGAGGTCGCGCGGGCCGTAGACGTTTCGGATGGTCGGCAGATCAACGTCGCGCGGGCGGCGGTCGAGGTCGGTCCCGCCGGCGGCCGGGGCGAAGTCGACGCCGAGCGAAGTGGGCAGCAGATGGTAGTCGCCGGTGGCCGCGCTGAGGAACGAGGGCCGACCGACCACGATGTCCGGTTGCGAAGGCAGTGTGCCGTTGCTGTTCGTCAGCACGTAGTGGACCGCGAGGTTCGCCGGATTGCCGGCATATGCGAGCGTCGGCACGCCGGGCTGGTCGAAGATCATGTCGGTCAGGCTGAGATCGTGGCCTGAGTAGATCACCGTGCTGCCGCCGATCGTGTTGTTCGCGAACGTGCAGTTGGCGAATGCGGTCGGGCCCACGTAGGAGCCGTCATTGTCGATGCGCACCAGTTCGCCGGTCACCTGGTTGTCGGCGACGAGGCAGTTGTACACGTAGGCCGTGCCAAAGCTGGAATCCAGCCCGAAGGTGCGGATTGCATGCGCGCCCTGGTTGCCGCGCATCAGCAGGCGGTTCACCTTAAAACTGCCGTCGTCCTGGACCAGGATCGCAGAACCCGGCGTCGGCGTGTTGTTGCTGTCTTCGGCGATGTTGCCGGATACGGTATTGCACGGCACGCCGTGGGCGCACGCGACCGCGCCGAGCGATGGCGGCGATTCGGGCATGTTGCAGCCGGGATGGGAGTCGATATTCATGTACACCTCGCCACCGAAATCGATCCCGACTGAGGTGTCTATGTCCGTGTCGGCGTAGATCGCCGCGCCCTCCTGGGCTTTGTTGTCGTCGATCCGGAAATCGAACGCGCACAGGGTCGCCTCGCCGAAATCGCCGCTGGAATTGTTGAGTGGCTTGAGATAAATGCCGCCGCCGGTTCGGGACGCCGTATTGTTCTGGATGTGTACCGGGTTGGCGGGATCGACCGTGAACAGCCGGACGTTCACGGACTGCCGATCGTGCACCGCGCTGGCCGCGATGCCGCCGCCGTAGGCGGCGTCGTTGAACTGGATCGCCGCGCCGCCGTTGTAGCCGGGCGAGCCGATATCCGCGCGAGCCGGGCCGATCACCGCGATGCCCCCGCCAAAACCACCGGGCGCGTGGTTGTAGCCGATCAGGGTTCTGTCCTTGAGTGCGAACAGCCGCGCGCTGCCCTCGACGAGGATGCCGCCGCCGCTGCCACCCGCACCAATGGCGTTTTCCAGGACCAGGGTATTGCCGAGCAGCGTCAGCGTGGCATTGCCGCCGGAGCCGCTGAAGCTGATGCCACCGCCATTGCCGGCGCTGTTGTGGTCGACGGTGGTGGTGTCCAGCATCAGCGAGCCGGCGCCGGAGAAGTAGATGCCGCCGCCGCGATCGCTTACGTTGCCGCCGGTCACGTGCAGGAACCGCAGCGTCACGTAGCTGGTGCCGTCGATGTGCAGCGTGCTGTTGCCAGTCTGCCCGATGCCGTCGAGCGTGACCTGCGGTTGGGTAGGCGGGGGATTGTTGCACCCGCCGATGTTCGGATCGCAGAACGGGGGCGGCGGGCCGCACGGCACCCCGTCGCCGACCGCATACAGGGTCAGTGACTTGTTGCTGATCGTGAGATGCTGCGCGGTGTAGACCCGCTCGCGGGTGATGACGATGGTGGTGCCTGGACAGCTCGCGTTGTTGATCGCGGACTGGATGTCGTTGTCGGTGCACATCGCGTCGCTGGCGGTGTCGCCGACGAAACGGTAGTAGGGTATTGGCTGGCAGAGGAACGCGTCGGCGTCACGACTGCCAAACGTCAACGCTGCGATGAGCGGCGCACACGCAACGAATGCGAAACGGAACGAGGCGGACACGACACGCTCCTCGAATCAGAACCCGGGTGCGGGCATGTTCGAGTAACGCCGTTTGGCAGCAAACTCAGACACGCCGTGTGGGGTCTTCGAGCCCCCAGCCGAAAGCCGGACCTTGCCGCGCAAATCGCGCAGCTTGGCGTACGCGCGCGCGGTCGCGACCAGCTTGAGGCCGCTGCGCACGGTTTCGCTGACGCCATCCCCGCTTGCTGCCTGTGCCTTGTCCAGGAGAGCAGCAGGAACTTCAACGGTGATCTTGCGCAGGATTTGCGTGAGCGGAAATTGCCATATCGTCCACCAGCCTGCGGTACGGGTTCGTGCTACATCGCCTCGAAGCCGTCGCAGAAGATCGCGTCGCGATTGTTGTCGCACAGAAATGCGGACTGGCGCTCGTAGGCGCCGATATCGCGTGGGCCGTAGAAATTCGGCACCTGCGGCAGGTCGACATCTCGCGGCAGGCGATCTAGATCGGTGCCGCCGGCGGCCGGCGCAAAGTCGACGCCCAGCGAGGATGGCAGCAGGTGGTAGTCGCCGACGGCGACATTCACGAAGCTCGGCTCGCCCTGCACCACCAAGTTGGCTGTCGCTCGCAGCGTGCTGGTGTCATTGGACAGTACGTAGTGGGCGGACGCGCCGCCGTCGACCGTCTGCACGCCGGGCATGTCGATGATGCTGTCGGTCAGGAAGAGCCCGGAGATGCCGTTTCTATACAACACATAGCCGTTGTCGATCGTGTTGTGCGCCAGCGTACAACCGTCCATGGAGAGAATCGTTGGCCCAGAACGACGCACGCCGACGAGTTCGTGCCGGGTATGGTTGTCGACGATCAGACAGTTCGCAAGCTCGGTATCGTTACTGACGTCGTCGTCACCCAAAACGTTGATGGCATAGGCCGCCGCATTGCCGCGCAGGATCAGCCTATTGGCCACGAAATGCGAGCGCGAACCGACCAGGATCACGGCACCGTCGGTCGGCTGGTTGTTGGCATCTTCGACAACGTTGCCGGACACCTCGTTGCAGGCGCGCTCGTCCTGCGCTCGCCTTCATTCGCGCAGTCGGGCCAGCAGCTCGCGCAGCGGTCGGCGATAGTGCTCGCCGAGTTCCTCTTGTGCAGCGTCGATCGTGCTCGCGGCGGCGGCCAGTGCGCGTGCCTTGCCGGTATCGCCCAGATCCAAAAAGGCATTGGCCAGTGCGACCTGCGCCTCGGCGATTTTCGGGCTGGAAGGATCGAAGGTCGCCTGGCGCAGGGATACCGCGCGCTGCAGCAGCGGCAGGGCCGCTCCCGCTTGCCGCGCACGCAGCAGGGTCATGCCTTCGACCAGGTCGGCGCGCGCCGCACAGGCCTTCAGGTACGCGGCGAGTCCGTTTCCCGCGATCTGCTGTCGCACTTCGGCGGCCAGCTTCGCCACTGACTCGGAGTGGCCATCGGCCAACGCGATTTCCGCCGACAACAGTTCCTGCTCAAACCGCATCCATGACACAGCGTCGTCGCCCTCGATGCGTAGTTCATCGAGCAGCGCGCGGGCGGTGTCTACGTGTCCACGCGCCAGCTCGAGCCGTGCGCGCGTCGCGGTATTCGCATTGAATGCGGATGTCCCGTGCGCCTGCTTGTGCCGGGTGCGAACTTGCGCAGCCTCGTCCAGCGTGTCGGTGGCCTGCTGGTAGCGGCCGCTGTCCATCTGCGCGTCCGCTTCGCTCTCGAGAAACGTTGCCAGGAAGACCACGTCGGGCTGTTCGCGACGGCAGTTCGCGATCGCCGTTCCCATATCGGTCAGGCCCTCGCGTAGTTGACCGGAACGGGCTCGCGCCTCGCCGTACAGGAACTGCGCCCACAGCGTCTGGCCGGGATCGTCCGCACCCTTGGAGGCCAGCGACCGATCCCTTGCCTGCTTGAGCAGGGCAAGCCCGTCCCGGGTGCGGGCGGTGCTGGCCAGCAGCTTGCCGAGGCGCATCATGAAGTATGCGGTGTCGGCAGGTTCGTCGCCGTTGATCGCCTCGATGCCCTCCAGCGCAGCGCGTGCATTCCGTTCCGCGCCCGCAATGTCGAGGGCATCGTACTGGGCATCGCTGAGATAGGCGTAATAGCGCGGCAATTCCGGATTCTTCGCTCCCTGTTGCGCCTTCGATACCTCCACTGCGCGCTGCAGGGAAGCGATCGCCTCGCGCGGCTTGCCGAGGTGATGCTGCACCCAGCCCAGATCGCCCAGCGATTCGGCGAGATCCGCCGAGGGCGGCAAGGCCTCGAAAACGCGCACCGACTGGAGGTCGTAGTCGAGCGCCCGCGGCACATCCGTGTCCTGGTAGTAGATCGACAGTTTTCGTAGCAGCGAGCCGCGCGTCGCGGAGGTGAAATCGCCATTCCGGTCGAGGATGCTCACCGCTTCCTTGAGTACAGGTTCGCGCTCGTTCGCCGATTTCGAACCGGCCATCGATCCGGCCAGTTCGACGAGGGCAGCGGCGACTTCCGGTGCATTCGTGCCATGCAGCTCGCGGGTGATCTCCACCGCCTGCCTGCGCAGCCTCACGGATTCGTCGTAGAGCGACAAGTCGTCGTAGAGCCCGCCGAACAGGCGCAGCAGGCTGAGCTTGACCTCCGGGGCGTCGGCCATCGCGCCGTCGATCTTGCCGGCGCCGAGGTCGAGCAATGCGCGCGCCGTGGTCTGGCGCGCCTTGACCGGGTCGGGCTGGCTGCTGCTGTTGGCGCGGAACACGTCGCTCAGGAATGCCTGCACCGCTTCGGCTCTCCGCGCCTGAATCTCCGCCCGGCGAGCCTGCCACAAGGCGATGCCCAGCCCGGCGAGAATCGCGAGCAGGAACGCCATCGCGGCGGCGACGCCGCCACGATGGCGCGCGACGAACTTGCGCGCGCGGTACCAGCGCGATGGCGGATGCGCGAGCACCGGCTGATCGGCCAGATGGCGCTCGATATCGTCCGCGAGTGCGCCGGCGGACGCATAGCGGCGCTCGGGTTCGTCCGCAGTCGCCTTCAGCACGATGTTGTCGAGATCGCCGTACAGCTGGCGCCGCACGGTCTTCGGCGGCGCCGGCAGTGCATCGGGGTCGGTGCCGCTGATCCGCGACGATGGCGTGCGCGGGTCGCCGTGTTCGCGCCGCTGGCCTGTGATCAGCTCGCCGAGCAGCATGCCGAGCGCGTAGACGTCGGTAGCGGTCGTGATCTGGCCCTGCTGGAACTGCTCGGGTGCGGCATATGCAGGCGTCAGCGCCTGATGCTGTGTCCGCGTTGCGTCGTGGTCGAGCCCGGTGTCCAGCAGCTTGGCGATGCCGAAGTCGAGCAGTTTGGCCTCGCCCTCGCGCGTGACCAGCACGTTCGAGGGTTTCAGATCGCGATGCACGATCAGCGCGCGATGCGCCGCCTCGACCGCACGGCAGACATCGACGAACAACATCAGGCGATTGCGCAGATCCAGATGCAGGGCGCGGACATGCTCCGTGATCGGTACGCCGTCGATCAGTTCGAGTGCGATGTACGGCGTGCCCGCGTCGG
Source organism: Dokdonella soli (assembly GCF_039523175.1). Taxonomy (NCBI): domain Bacteria; kingdom Pseudomonadati; phylum Pseudomonadota; class Gammaproteobacteria; order Lysobacterales; family Rhodanobacteraceae; genus Dokdonella; species Dokdonella soli. The sequence goes on along the minus strand of NZ_BAAAEU010000023.1, from coordinate 124,913 downwards.
TGAGGCCGCCTTCGATCAGGCGTGCGATGCCGGGGTGGCGCAGTTGCGCGAGCGCGCGGCGCTCATCGCGGAACCGCCGTCGCTCGTCCTCCGAATACAGGCCATGGCGCAACAGCTTGAGCGCGACGGTCTGGCGCACGCCGGCCTGTTCGCGCTCCGCGCGGAACACGACCGATGAGCCGCCTTCGCCCAGCTTCTCGATTAGCGTGAACGGCCCGATGCGCTCGCCGAGTGGTATCGGCGGCTCCGGTTCGAGCTCGCTCACGCACGCGAGCAGGTCGTCGAAGGAGCGATCGAGCTGGTGCCCCAGCTCCGCCGCGTCGGCGGCCAGCAGCCGTTCCACGGTCGCCCGTTGCACCGGATCGGCGCAGTGCGCGGTCACGTAAGCCGCGCGGCGCGCGGCCGGCAGCGCCAGTGCTTCCTCGAACAATTCGCGCGCGGTTGGCGTGGGTTCGGTCATCGCGGATTGCGTCGGATCCTCGGGTTTCATGGCAATAACGCCGAAAAAAGCGCGATCAGGACATCTTCATTCCAGTGCCGCGTGCAGGAACGCACGTGCGTAACGCCAGTCGCGGTCGACGGTGCGGCGGGTGATGCCGAGCAGCTCGGCGATCTGCTCGGGCGAGAGCCCGGCGAAGTAGCGCAGTTCGACCACGTGCGCGGCGCGCGCGTCGGTTTGCTCGAGTTGCGTCAGCGCCTCGTCGAGCGCGAGGGCCTGTTCGGCACTGGCAACGGCAAGTTGGTCTTCGGCGGTCGCGGTCAGCGCGGTCCTGATCCATTCGCCGCCGGCCTTCCGGCGCAGGTGCTTGCGCGCGCGGTCGGCGAGCACGTGGCGCATCGCGCGCGCGGCGTAGGCGAAGAACTGGGCCGGGTGTTCGAACGCGAGTTCGTGGCTGCTGTAGAGACGCAGATACAGCTCGTGGACCAGCGCGGTGGTGTCGAGCGTGCCGCGCGGGCCGAGTGCGAGCTGGCGGCTGGCGAGCGCCTTCAGGCGGTCGTACACCGCGTCGAACAGCGCTCCGAGCGGCGGAGCGGCGCGACTGCCGATGACGGACGGGTCGAGCGCGGGCATGGCGACCTCGCGGAAGCGACGCCAGTGTAGTCGCGCCGAAGCGCCCACGCGACTGGGTGGTGCGGACGGATCAACCCGCGTCGGTGCTGTCGGCGAGGCCGAGCGCCTCGTGCATGACCGGTGCCAGCTCGCCGCGCAATTGCAGGCGAGCCAGTGCGTTCAATCCCGCCGCGCTCGTTGGCTCGTCCGGATCGAAATCGTGGTCGCGCGTGAGCGCAGCGAGCAGGCTGAACCAGGCGCCGTCATGGATGTTGGCAGCCTGCAGCAGCAGCGCGGGCAGCATCCAGCTGTGCGTGTCGAGCCGGTGCGGGCGCGGATCGGCGCTGTCGAGCAGCAGCCACGGAACAGGCTGCTCTTTCGCATCGCGTCCGTCGTCGAAACCGAGCTGCGTGTAGACCGGCGCGAGACCGGGCAAGTGGTCACCGTAGAACAGCAGCAGCGTGCGCCGCTTGCGCTGCACGAGCGCTTTCGCGAGGCGGCCGAGTTCGTGGTCGGCGTCGTCGAGCAGGTACAGGTAATTGCCGAACCAGAGACGACCGCCGGCGTCGAGCCGTTCCGGCATCTCGATTGCGGCGAGACGTTGCGCATCGAGCCCCGGCCGCCAGTCGAACGGGCCATGGTTCTCCATGCTGATCGCGAACAGGAACTGCGGCGGGCCGTCGTCGGCGAGTTCGTCGAGCACGCGCTCGGTGAGCGCGGCGTCAGCGGTGAACAAACCGACGATACGGTCGGGTGAAAACGAGGCGCCATCGATGAAGCGGTCGAAGCCGAGCGCCGGATAGGCGCGCGCGCGATTCCAGAACGCGCCCGCGTTCGGATGGATCGCGACGCTGCGGTAGCCGTGCGCGTCGAGCACGCGGGCGAGGCCCGGGTATTCGTCGCGGTCGAGTTCCAGCCATGGATACTGCACGCCGCCGAGGCTCGCCAGCGGCGCCCCGGTCAGCACTTCGAACTCGGTACGGATCGTGCCGCCAGCGAAGGTCGGCACGCGCAGGTCACCCGATGTCGCGCCACCCGCGAGGCGATGGTAGTCGCGCAACCAGCGCCCGCTCAGCACTTCGCGCAGGCGCGCCGGGTCGAACAGCGACTCGCTCTGCACGACGACGATGTCGGGCAGCTCCGCCGCCGGCGTCGTTGCGGCCAGCGCGGCGCGCAGCTTCGGCGCATGCGCCTGCAGCAACGCGACCGCGGCGTCGCGATCGGCCGCCGGCACCTGGCCATCGCCGATTTCCCAGTGGTACAGCAGCAGGCTGCCGATCAGGCCGGTACGCGCCACGCTGTCGGCCAGCGACCACGGCTGGAAGCCCAGCTCGACCGACTGGTACACGCGCCGCCACGGTGTGGCGCCGACCATCAGGCTGCAGCCGGCGAGCAGGGCCAGCGCGGCGAGCGCCGGCGCGCGCCAGCCGGCCAGCGTGTTCAAGCGACGCTCGCGGCAGAGCAGCGCGGTGATGCCGAGCGCGAGCGCGATCAGCCCCCAGCGCGTCGCGTCGACCTGCAGGTATTGCGAGAACAGCCGCAGCGCCGGGCCCGGTGTTGCCAGAAAGCGCAGGTCGGCCGGCAGCAGCGGTGTCTCCAGCGTGCCGAGCTTGGCGCTGTTCGCAGCGTACAGGCCGGCCAGCGCGAGCAGCACGACCCAGCTCGACAGCAGCAGGCGACGTGTCAATGCGAGCAGCAGCACGAACGCGGTCAACGCCGGCAGCGCATTGAGCAGCACCCTCTGCAATACCTCCCCGTGTGCCGGCACCGCAAGATCGATGCCCGGGTCCAGTTGTGCGACCAGCAGCGCGACGAGCAGCGCACAGCCGACCGCGGCCGCGCTTTCGCGCAGCATCAGCGCGCGCCGACGGTCAGGCGTGGAGGATTCGAGAGCCAGGGTGGTCATGACGAACCCGTGACAATGCCATGACGCGACAAGCCTTGCATTAACGCTGGGTCAGGGAAGCTCGGCACAGGGCGAAGCTCGTCATTCCGGTGAAAGCCGGGATGACGGTTTGTTCGGATGTGCCTTGGCGATGGCTGGCCGTGCCGGCGCCCCTGCTGCGACAATCCGGCGATGTTCCAGCCCATTCCCTGGCCTCGTGCGACCGCTGCGTTCCTCAATGAGCGCCTGTCCCGGCTCGAAGCCGCCTGCCGCGAGGCCGCCGTGCCGTTCTACGACGACGCCGGCGTCGACGACCACCTCGAGCGCGTGTTGCTTGCGAGCGACTTCGCGTATACGAGCTTCCTGCGCGATCCGCGCCTGCTCGGTCCGGACTTCCTGCAATTGATGAGCGACCCGCGCCACGCGGATGCGCGCGCCGGCGCGCTCGTGGATGGGCACGACGATGCCGCATTGCGCAGCGCGTTGCGCGAGTTCCGGCTGCGCGAGGCGCTGCGCCTGATCTGGCGCGACGTGAATGGTGCGGACGCGATCGAGACTACGCTGGCCGGTGCGTCAGTGCTGGCCGAAACCTGCCTCGAGGCGGCCTTGCGCGGTGCCGAGCACCAGGTTGCCGCTCGCCACGGCGTCGTGCGCGATGCCAATGGCCGACCGCAGCGGCTGGTCGTGCTCGCGCTCGGCAAGCTCGGCGGCGGCGAACTCAATTTCTCGTCGGACATCGATCTCGTGTTCGCATTCGCCGAGCATGGCGACAGCGATGGCGCGCGGCCGCTCGATGCCGGCACCTATTTCGCACGCGTGGGCCAGGCGCTGGTGTCGTTGCTCGCCGACCGCAATGCGGACGGCTACGTCTATCGCGTCGACTTGCGCCTGCGACCGTTCGGCAATGCGGGCCGGCTCGCGCTGTCGTTCGCCGCGATGGAACAGTACTTCCAGCGTGAGGGCCGCGACTGGGAACGCTACGCCTGGATCAAGGCGCGCCCGGTCGCCGGCGACCGCAATGCCGGCGCGCGCCTGCTCGACACGCTGCGGCCGTTCGTGTTCCGCCGCTATCTCGACTACACCGCGTTTGCCGGCCTGCGCGAGATGAAGGCATTGATCGACGCCGAGGTCGCGCGCAAGGATCTCGCCGATCATCTCAAGCTCGGCCCCGGGGGCATCCGCGAGATCGAGTTCATCGTGCAGCTTGTGCAACTGATTCGCGGCGGCCGCGAGCCGACCCTGCGCGTGCGCGGCCTGCTGCCGGCATTGGCCGCCTGCGAGCAGCTCGGCTTCATGCCGGCCGAGCGTGCGAAGCGCCTGCGCGACGCATACCGTTTCCTGCGTCGGCTCGAGAACCGCGTGCAGATGTTCGCCGACCAGCAGGCGCACGAGATTCCGGCCGAGGAGGTCGTTCGCCAGCGCTTTGCGCTCGCGCTCGGTCGCGCGGACTGGGCGTCGCTCGCCGCGGAGCTGCAGGTGCATCGCGCCGCGGTCGCCGAAGAATTTGCGGCGCTGATGGCGGTCGATGCGCGCAACGCTGCGCGGCACACGCAAGCGCAGTGGCCGGAGTTCTGGCGTGCGCTCGCCGCGGGTGGCGGCGTGGATCCCGGCACGCTCGCGGCGGCCGGTTTCGATCCGCCACAGGAGGTCGTGGCCGAACTCGAAGGTCTGCTCGGCAGCGCCGCGCTGCGCAACATGTCGGCGCGCGCGCGCGAACGGCTCGACCGCGTGATGCCGGCGCTGTTCGCCGCCGCCGCGGCGCAGATGGACCCGGCCCGCGTGCTGGTGCGCCTGCTGCGTCTCGTGCATGCGATCGCACGGCGTTCCGTGTATCTGGCCCTGCTCGACGAGCAGCCGGCCGCATTGAGGCGGCTCAGCACGGTGTTTGCCGCGAGCGCATTCCTCGCCGAGCGTGTGAGCGCACATCCGCTGCTGCTCGACGACCTGTTCGACGATCGCGTCGACAGTGCGCCGCTGCGGCGCGACGCGATCGAGGCGGAACTGGCGCGCCGGCTTGCCGTGCTCGGCGAGTCCGATCCCGAGGCGGAAATCGAGCTGATCCAGGAGCAACGCCAGTCCGCGCTCTTCCGCATCGGGCTCGCGTTCATCGCCGGCAGGTTGGATGCCGTCGCCACCGCACGTGCGCTTGCCGAAGTCGCCGAGGTCGTGCTCGGCGCCGTTCTGCGCATCGCCGAGCGCGACATCGTCGCCGCGCATGGACGTCTGGACGGCCAATCCGCGAGCGAAGGAACGGGGCTGGCGATCGTCGCCTACGGCAGCTTCGGCGGCGCCGAGCTCGGTTTCGGCTCCGACCTGGATCTGGTCTTCCTGTACGACGACGAGCGCGCGCGCGGCGAATCCGGCGGCGCCAAGCCGCTCGACGGATCACGTTACTATGCGCGGCTCGCGCAGCGCATCGTGCACCTGCTCGGCATGCTGACCCGCGCCGGCCGACTCTACGAGGTCGACGTGCGCCTGCGCCCGGACGGCAGCAAGGGCATGCTCGTGCTCAGCCTGGCTGCCTGGGAGAGCTACCAGCGCGAACGTGCCTGGACCTGGGAGCTGCAGGCGCTGGTGCGCGCCAGCGCGGTCGCCGGCGATGTCGTGCTCGCACGCCGCTTTAGCGAACAGCGCCGCGACCTGCTCGCCACGCCGCGCGACGCCGCCACGATCCGCACCGACGTCGTCGCGATGCGTACACGCTGGCGCGCCGAACGCGACCGCTCCGACGCACAGCAATTCGACCTCAAGCAGGGCCCCGGCGGCCTCGTCGATCTCGAGTTCCTGTTGCAAGGCCTGGTGTTGCTGCACGCATCGCAGCATCCGCCACTGCTCGCCAGCGGCAACAGCGCTGATCTGATCGCCGCGCTGGTCGCCGTCGGCGCGCTGTCGGCGGAGGACGCGACCGCGCTCGCCGCGGCACACGCCGCGCTGCTTGCCTGCGCGATCCGCTGCACGCTCGATGGGCGTCCGCGCGTGATCCTGCGCAGCGATACGATCGAGCGCGAGGCGGAGGTCGTGCGTGGCGTGGCACAGCGTTATGGGTTCGGGTAGAGGCAACGGATTGCCGGCGCGGCGCCCTAGATGACTTTCAGGGTGATCGCCTTCAATACGGCGCGCGTGCGATCGCGGGTGCCCAGCTTGTCGAAGATGTGCATGAGGTAGTTCTTGACCGTTCCTTCGGTGACGTGGATCGCCTGGCCGATCTCACCGATTGGTATAGCCGCCGGCCAGCAGCCGCAAGATGTCGATCTCGCGCTTGTTGAAACTCGCTCCCGGAACACCCTGTCGCGGTAGGCGAAGCACTGGTCTGCCGACGTCGTCGCGCGAGTACAAACCGTGGACGTGCCACGGCTTGCGCCCGCTCCTGCAGCGGTCTCCCCCGCGCACAATACGCGGGAGGCTCGGGCTCAATGCACGTGGAACGTTCCCGACTTCGGGCAATGGCACATCGCAGTCGGGCCGAACTCGATGCCGAAGCTGCGGCCGTCGCGGTGGCGTTGCCAGTAGAACTCCGGTGCCTTGCGGCCCTTGCCGGCGACTTCGGCCATGTCGGCGTCGACGTCGAACACGCGGCCGTTGACCGCGACGTAGCGCGTGTCGATCGTCGCGCGGATGTTGTCGAGCGGGTTCGAGTTCAGCACGACGAAGTCGGCGCGCTTGCCGGCTTCGAGCGACCCGAGCTGCTTCGACAGACCGAGCAGGTCGGCGCCGTCGTAGGTGGCCGCGCGCAGCGCTTCCCAGTTGCTGAAGCCGCTCTGCGCCAGCATCCAGATCTCCCAGTTCTCGGACAGACCCTGCAACTGGCCGTGGCCGCCGGTCTGGATCTTCACGCCGGCGTCGCGCAGTTTCTTCGCGGCCGCGCCGACCTCCTTGTAGTAGTAGTCCCATTCCGGAGCGGTCTCGCGGCGGATCGAGCGCGCATCGAGCGTTTCGCGCGGAAAGAAGCGGTTGAGCTTCTTGTCCTCCCACACGTTGTCGCGCGCGTACCAGTAGTACTCGCCGGAAAGGCCGCCGTAGTTGACGACCAGGGTCGGCGTGTTGCGCACGTCGGTCTGCTTCCACAGGTTCACGATGTCGGCGTACAGCGGCGCGACCGGCAGGTTGTGCTCGATGTTCGTGACGCCGTCGAGGATCATCGGCAGGTTGTGGTTGAGCGTGGAACCGCCTTCCTCGACGACCAGCATGCCGAGCTCGCGCGCAGCCTGGTTGATCTGCTGGTGCTGTTCGCGGCGCGGCTGGTTGTAGCTCTTTACGCTGAACGCGCCGTTCGCCTGCATGCGGCGCAGGTGCGCGCGCGCGTCGTCGAGCGAGTTGACCACCGCCTTGAAGTCGCCGTCGGCGCCGTACAGGATCGTGCCGGTCGAGAACACGCGCGGGCCGACCAGGTCGCCGGCCTTGACCAGTTCGGCCTGCGAGAACACCGTCTCGGTGGTCGCCGACGGGTCGTGCATCGTGGTGATGCCGAAGGACAGGTTCGCGTAGTAGGCCCAGTTCGCCTGCGGCACCACGCCGGTGAAGAAGTGGTTCGCGTGCGCGTGCACATCGACGTAGCCTGGCGCGATGGTCTTGCCGCTCGCATTGATGACCTTCGCGTTGGCCGGGATCGCGAGGTTCGCGCCAACGGCCTTGATCGTGTCGCCTTCGACGATCAACGTGCCGTTCTCGATCACCTCCTGCTCGCCGGACTGCGCGTTCTTCATCGTGATGATGCGCGCGTGGGTGAACGCGAACGTGTCGGCCGGGCGGTCCATCGGCACGCTGAGGCCGACGTCTAGACCCAAGTCGCTGCCGGGCTTGGGCAGCTCCTTCGGCGCGCCGGGCACGAATGCGAACGCATCCTTGAGGTCACGCGTGTGGTAGTCGCGGCCGACCATCCAGTGCAGCGCGCGGGAATCGGCCGACCAGTGCAGGTACGATCCGACGTCCTTGCTCACCGGCGTGACCGGGATCGCCTTGGTGTCCTTGGACAGCTCGATCGCGGCGCCGGTCTGCGGCAGCGGCGCGACGTAGGCGTTGAAGAGTTCCGTGAACGCGACCCACTTGCCATCGGGGCTCAAGGCGACGAAGTCGGTGTACTTGAGGTCGAACACGTCGCGCGGCTCCTCGCCGCTCACACCGACGCTTTGCAGCTTCTTCTTCAGGCCGTCGCCGGTCAGGAAGTACACGCGCTGGCCGTCGGCGGCGAACTGCGGATTCGTGCCGGACTTGGCGATGCGCTTGGCCGCGCCGCCGTTCGCTGCCATCAGGTAGATGCCGGTTTCGCCGGAATTGAGATTGCCCGTGATCGAGCCGCCGGCGGTCTTCGCGTAGACGATGCGCGCGCCGTCGCGCGAGTAAATCGGTCCGTAATAAAAGCCGGGTTTGCTGGTCAGCGTGTGCACCTGGCCGCTGGCGAGGTCACGCTCGACGATCGCGCCCTGCGCGGCGTCGGACCAGGTCGTGTAGAGCAGCTTCCCGCCGTCCGGGCTGAACGCCGGTTGGTATTCGAACTGCGCCGCGTCGCCGGTCAAACGCTGCGGCGTGCCGTTTGGCAGCGCCTTCGTCCACAAGTGGCCGACTGCGTGGAACACCAGGGTCTTGCCGTCCGGGCTGGTGGCGGCGTCGCGGATCATCTTCGGCGCGAACGTGCCCTGGTCGAGCTTCTGCTCGAAGCGCAGCGGCTGCGCGACGGTCTGCTCGACCGCGGCGCTGAACGGAATCTGCACCGCCTTGCCGCCCTCCGCATCGACGCGCCAGAGCTTGCCCTGCGCCCAGATCACGAGCTGCTTCGAATCCGGCGTCCAGGCGAAGTTCGCGTACGGGCCGAAGATCGCCCACGCTTCCTGCATGTCGTGGGAGAGGCCGTCCCAGAGTGGGCGCACGTCGCCCGAATCGAGGTCGACCAGGTGCAGCACGCTCTTCTCGCGCACGCGCTTGACGAACGCGAGCGTCTTGCCGTCCGGCGAGGGCTGCGGACGCACCGCGCCGCCCGGCGTGGCGACGATCGTCTGTGTCTCGCCGGTCTGGCGGTCGAGGCGCTTGATCGCGTAGATCACCGCATGCGGGTTCTTGTTGTACTGGAAGGACGGACCGGCGCTGACGTCCTCGGAGTAGTAGACGTAGCGGCCGTCCGGGCTGACCGCCGGCTCGCCGAGGTCTTGCTGGTCGTTCTTCTGCTTGGTCAGCTGCAGGCCGGCGCCGCCGGCGCGGTGGTATATCCACAGCTCGCCGGCGCCGAGCGAGCGCTCGCCGGTGAAATGCTTGCGGCCGATGATGTATTGGCCATCCGGCGTCCAGGCCGGGTTGTTGAGCAGGCGGAAGTCTTCCTTCGTGACCTGCGTCGCGGCGCCACCGCCGACCGGCATGCGCCACAGGTTGTTGCCGCCGCCGCGGTCGGAGGTGAACGCGATCTCCTTGCCGTCCGGCGAGAAGCGCGGCTGCACGTCCCAGGCCGGGCCCGAGGTCAGCCGCTTCGCCGTGCCGCCCTCGATCGGCAGCAGGTACAGGTCGCCGAGCAGGTCGAACACGATGGTCTTGCCGTCCGGACTGACGTCGAGGTCGATCCAGGTGCCTTCGTCGGTCGTGAACTTGACGGTTTTCGTCGCGCCGTGCGCGGCGTTGACGTCCCATTTCGGCTTGTCATCGCCCTTGTCGGCGGCGAACGCCGGTGCGAGCACAAAGGTGAGGCAGGCCGCGAGCGCGGCCGGGCGTAGCAATGGCATGGGCGATCCCCGGAACAGTGAGCCAGGTCATGCTAGGGCAAAGCCGCTGTCGGCAACCGGGCCGAAAGTTCCGGCGGGATCAGGTCGGATTGTCGCGGTGGGGACTTAGTGCGGCGCGCTCGCGGTGAACGCCTGCCAGCGTTCGCGCACGAGCTCGGCGATGGCCGCGGTTTCCGCAAGCGGAGCGGGTTGCGCGAGCGAGGCGTTGTCATCGAGCCGACGCAGGTGTCCGCTGGCGAGGAGCTCGGCGTGGAACGCGGCGAGCTTGCCGGTGACTGCACGTGGCGCGAACGTGTAGACCGGCTTGCCGGTTGCGCAGGCCTCGGACAGCATGTTGACCGAATCCGGGGTGACGACGATGCGATCGGCCCAGGCGAGAAAACCGGCGTACGGATTCTCGCCGTCGTCCGGCCCGCTCCAGAGCACGCCGGGAAATGCTGCGAAGGCTTTGCGAAGCCGTGCCGTGACCGGCGGCGGTGTGCGCCGCGAAACGCTGGTCAGGAAGCTGCCGCCGTCAACCGAGTGGCGCGTCGCGAGGCGTTCGAGCAGCGCATCGAAATATGCGCCGTCGAGTCGCTGCGCGCGGTTCGATCCGCCGACCAGCACGGTCGTGCGCGGTGTCGGCAGCGCGCCGAAGGCCGCGAAGCGCGCGCGTGCGGCGCCGAGCCACTCGTGGTCGACCGGATTCAGCGCGCCGATGCTGTGGATCACGTTCGTGCCCTCGACGCGATCGTGCTGCGGCGCGATGACCAGATCGAACGCGGCGCTGTCGATACGTGGATCGAGGATCTGCACGCAGAAGGTTCGCGCGTCGCTCCAGCCGCGCAGCAGCCGGGTGACCAGCGCAGCGCGGCGTCCGCAGCCGATCGCGATGTCCGGCCATGGCGGCAGCAGCGGTGCGCCGGCCTCGTCGCGGATCGCCGCGTGTGCTCCGGCGGTCAGGCGCGGGGCGAACGCAGCCCATGGCTGGCGCACATGGACGCGCAGCTCGCGCGGCGCGAGGCCGAGCGCGCGCGCCAGCGCGAGCGCCTGGCGCTCGTTGCCGGCGGCGCCGTCGCTGATCGCCCAGCAGGATGGCACGGCTGAAGGATGCGGGGTCATCCGCGCAGGGTAATGCAGGCAGGCGCCCGGGTGAGCGGCAGCGGCGCGCCATTGTGCGCGTGGCGGAAACACTGTTTCCGGCCGGCGCGTCTTGCCGTCGCTATCGCACGGTTGCATGCTTGATGAGTATCGCGCCGCCGCCATCGTGTGGCGACGTCGAATCGTTTCATCGGCGCATTCACCGTCGATGCCGCGCCACCCCGTTCCCAATGCTTCCGTCCAACAGGAGTGTTCTCATGATTCGCCGCATTGCCCTTGCCGCAGCGCTCGCGCTGGCCACCGCGCCGGTATTCGCGGGCACCTACACGCTCGATCCGGCACATACCCAGGTTATCTTCAGCTGGAACCATTTCGGCTACTCGAATCCGTCCGCCCAATTCGGCAAGGTCGAAGGCACGCTCGAATTCGACCAGGCAAACCCGACCAAGTCGTCCGTCAGTGTCACGATCCCGCTTTCGAGCATCGACAGCCACGTGGCCAAGCTCGACGAGCACCTGCAGTCGAATGAATTCTTCGACGCGGCGAAGTACCCGGATGCGACCTTCAAGAGCACCAAGGTCGAGAAGGGCGCGGGCAAGGACAAGCTCAAGGTCACCGGTGACCTGACCGTGCACGGTGTGACCAAGCCGGTCGTGCTCGACGTGACCATCAACAAGGTCGGCGAGCATCCGATGCGCAAGGCGCAGGCGGCAGGCTTCGATGCGACCACGACGATCAAGCGCTCCGAATTCGGACTCACCAAGTACGTGCCGATGGTCAGCGACGACGTCAAGGTGCACATCACCAGCGAGACGATCGACGCCAAGGCCTATGCCGAGAGCCTGAAGCCGGCGGCGAAGAACTGACGCACTTCGCGATCTCAAGGTTCCTTGCAACAACCTCCGTAGGAGCGACTTCAGCCGCGATGCTCTCGCTCTGAATGCTGAAAGAGCATCGCGGCTGAAGCCGCTCCTACGAAAGCGTTTTCTTGCCGCCGGTCCGAAGGTTTCGGATCGCCGGCCAAAGTAATGTGGACAGTTGCCGCGGGTCAGCGGACTGCTCGCCGCGTCAACCCTTCTTGACACCCTGTTCCTTCAGCGCCTCGAGCCCGGCGAGATTGAGGCCTGCGACCGCGGCCTTCAGATCGTTGATGCTGTCCGCGTTGCCGGAGACCTTCACCGAGAAGCGGTCGCCGAGCACGATGCCGTATTCGCCGCTCTTGCTCTGGCTGTCCCATTGCTCGTGGATCAGGCGGCCGTCCTGCTTGTAGGTCTTGTCATAGCCGTGGTCGGTTTCCTTGTCGTTCTCGACCGCGGCCCAGCCGGCCAGCGCCATCAGGCCTTTGGCGGTGCCCATGTCGGTCACTTCCAGACGCAGTGAGCGACCCGCGCCGTCGGAATAGGTCGCATGCGCCTCGGAGATCTGCATGCCCATCGCACCGTTGCGCTCGGCCGAGAACTCGGTGCGCTTGAGGCCGGCCAGTGTGTCCGGCACGAACGGCTTCAGCACGTCGGGCGCCAGTGCCTCCACTTGGCCACTGCCGGTCGCGGCGCCCATGACCGCGCCCAGCGCCTTGGCCTGCGCGTCGGCGTCGCCGGATTTCTGCGCGGCCTCCATCTGCTTGCCGGCCGCGTCCATCTTCTTGCTCCAGGCGTCGAGCTTGCCGAGCGTGCTGTCCTTGTCGATCGTGACCTCGCCGCCGTCACTGCTGACATGCGCGCCGCTCAACGCGCCGCCCATCATCGCGCTGGTGCCGATGATGCCGCCGACGATCAGCATGATGATCCAGCTCAGCACGATCGCGATGATGATGCTCACCGCGGTATAGCCACCGGCTTTCTCCGGCGGGCACTTCATCGTCGGCGACAGGCCGAGATAGAGCAGGTAGATGCTGTAGATGCCACCAGCGATCGCGATCAGCCAGCCGAGGCCGGGGATGATCACGCCGATGCCCGCGATCCAGCTCGCGGTGTATGCATAGCCGACCGCCTTCAGCGCCTGCACCTGGTTTTTCTGGCCACTGAAACTCGGCGCCAGCGCATCGATGATCAGCGCCATCACGTAGACCAGCGCGAGGCCCAGCGCATACGTCACGATCATGCCCGTGATGCCGGCCATGATCGGTGTGCGATAGTGGATGCCGAACATGCCGTAGCCGATCAGGCTGCCCTTGATGAAACCGGCGATGGCCGGAATCGCGGCCAGGATCGCGATGTAGTTCTTGTAAAGGTCGGGCACCGTCGCCGGTTCCGCCGCGATGACCGGCCATTCGGTCTTCGGTGTCATCAGAATCGCCTTGACCCGCGCTACCAGCTTGGTTGTATCCACGTGCTCCTCCCGGTTGAGTCGATGGAATGCAGCTGCCGGCATTCTAGGCCAGAAGGCCGGGGGGCGCGCCGCGCTGGAATTCGCGCCGGCAGCGCGATCGGGGTCACGGGCAAAATGTGAACGGGTTGGCACGCGTCCTGCTGGTAAACTGGACGACTTGTCGATGGAGCCAGCCATGTCGCGCCCCAATCCCGCGGCGGAAAAGACCATTCCCGCCAATGCCGAGAACCGTTATCAGGTCACCCGCGCGGACCTGCCGTTGTCCTGCCCGATGCCGAGCATGTCGCTGTGGAATTCGCATCCGAAGGTGTATCTGCCGATCGCCGAGCAGGGCGGTCACGTGAAATGCCCCTATTGCGGCGCCGAATACGACCTGATCGCCTGACACACGCCGATCGTGCAGTCGCGCGCCCTGACCATCATGCAGCTGCTGCCGGCGCTGGAAGCCGGCGGTGCGGAGCGTTCCGCACTGGAGATCGCGCGCGCGCTGGTCGCGGAAGGCCATCGCTCGATCGTGGTTTCGGGCGGCGGCCGTTTCGTCGACCGGCTGGTCGCCGAAGGCAGCGAGCATGTCACGCTGCCGATCGGGCGCAAGTCGCTGGCCAGTCTGGCGCAGGTGCCGAAGCTGCGTGCCCTGTTCCGCAGCGAGCGTCCCGACATCGTGCATGCGCGTTCGCGCATGCCGGCCTGGCTGGGCTGGTTCGCGCTGCGCGGCCTGTCGGCGCGGGCGCGGTTTGTCACAACCGCACACGGCCTGAACAGTCCCGGCCGCTACAGCGCGATCATGACCCGTGGCGACCGCGTGATCTGCGTGTCGAACACGGTGCGCGACTACTTGCTGCGCAACTATCCGCGCACCGACCCGGGCAAGCTCGTAGTGATCCCGCGAGGCGTCGATCCGGAGGACTTCCCATACGGCTACCAACCGGACGGCTCCTGGCGCGAATGGTTCTTCGCCGAGTTCGCGCAGCTCGCCGGCGCGCCGCTGCTGACCCTGCCGGGGCGCGGCACGCGCCTGAAGGGCCATGCTGACGCGATCGAGCTGGTCGCCGACCTCAAGGCGCGCGGCATCGACACACGCCTGCTGCTGCTCGGTGCGCGCCAGGCCGGACGCGAAGCCTACGTGGCCGAGCTTGAACAGGTCGCGTCATCGCGCGGCGTCGCCGACCGCATCGTGATCAGCGCGCAACGTGACGACGCGCGCGATATCTATGCGATTTCCGCGCTGGTGCTGCAGTTGTCGAACAAGCCGGAGGCGTTCGGCCGCACGGTCGTCGAGGCGCTTTCGCTGTGCCGTCCGGTGCTCGGTTACGACCATGGCGGCGTCGGCGAACTGCTCGCGGACCTGTATCCGGCCGGCCGCGTGCCGCCCGGTGATCGCGAGCGCCTCGCCGAGCGCGCGGCAGAGCTGCTGCGTCTGGCACCGGCAATCGCGCCGCTCACGCGCTATCGCCTGGTCGACATGCAGGACGCGACACTCGCGCTGTACCGCGGCATCGTGCAGCGCTGAGACCGCTCGCCGCGCATCCGCTCTCGCGGATGCCGGGCCATGTGGCGCGCACAGATAGAATGGGCGGACTTCCCTCGCAGGATGCCGCGTGATCCCGCCTTCTGTTTCCCGCACGACGCTCTGGCCCGCGCTGTTCGTTCTCGCCGTGCTCGTGCTGCTGCCGCTCGGACGCAGTTCCGAGCTGCCGCTCGCGTGCGGAGGGATCGCCGCACTGGTGCTGCTGGCGCGATGGCGCGTTGATTGGCGCGATCACACCTCGCGCCTCGTATTCGCCTTGTTTGCGTGCTACTGGCTGCCGGCACTGCTGTCGGGGTTCGCCGCGGTCGAGCACGGCAAGACCTGGTCGACCGTCGCGGTCACGCTGCGCTTCCTGCCGTTCGCGCTGTTCACCGTCTGGGCGCTGCGCGATGCGGCGCGTTGGTCCGCGCTGACCGCAGCGATCGGCATGATCGTGGCGTTGTGGGCGATCGATGCCTACGTGCAGATGGCGACCGGCTACAGCCTCGGCGGCGCAGCCGAAATGGAGCGCGTCTCCGGCATCTTCGGAGCGGGCAACCTCAAGCTCGGTCCGGTGCTCGCGGTGCTGTCGCCGTTCGTGCTGCTCGCGGCACGCGCGCGCTTCGGCCGACGCGGACTCGCGCTCGCGTTCGTGCTGCTCGTCGCCCCGATCCTGCTTGCCGGCTCACGCGCAGCGTGGCTTTCCTACGCATTGGTCGGCGTGCTGCTCGCCTGGCACGAGACGCGCGACCCGCGCCGCTTCCTCGGCGTGCTCGCCGCGCTCGCGATCGGCATCGGCACGCTCGGCGCGCTCGCTTGGCACGACTCGACGCGCTTCGGCGCGCGCATCGAGCGCAGCCTGCTCGCGCTGCGCGGCACCGAACGCGCGATCGACGAGGCCTCGGCCGGACGCCTCAGCATCTGGCACACCGCGCTCGCGATGAGCGCCGCGCATCCGCTGACCGGCGTCGGCGTGCGCGGCTTCCGCTACGCCTATCCGCACTATGCGGCGCCGAACGACCGCTTCGTCGACACCGCGAGTGATATCGGTGCTTCGCATGCACACCAGATCGTGCTCGAGGTGCTGAGCGAGACCGGCGTCCTCGGTCTTGCGTTCTGGATAGCGGGCGCGTGGCTCGCGTTGCGCGCGTGGTGGCGCGCGGACGCCGCCGCGCGCGCGCGCGCGTTCGCGCCCGGACTTGCGCTGGTTGCGATGTGCTTTCCGCTCAACACGCACCTCGCGTTCTATTCAGCGTGGTGGGGCCTGCTGTTCTGGTGGCTGCTCGCACTGTATTGCGCGGCGCTGGCTGCGCGTGGGGAGACATCTGAAGCGCCCCATCCGACATAGTTCCGATCTGCGTTTGAAGCCCTCCCCTTCAAGGGGAGGGTTGGGTGGGGATGGTGTTGCTATGGCGCGACCGCAGGAATAAACCCATCCCTCCTTCCCTTGAAAGGGAGGGCTTCAAGGCTTGTTGTCTCGCGTACCGCGCAGCAGACTGATCGCGAAACCGCCGACCACGGCCGCACCGGCGACCAGCACGCTCCAGAGCAGCCAGCGCCGCCAGGGGGTCGGTGCCGGCGGCGGTTTCAACGCGATCGCCCCCGCGCTTTCCCGCGCGGCGCCGAGCTTGGCCAGCGGCGGTTGCCAGTCCTTGCCGGACTTCGCGCGCAGGCCCGCGAGCGCGGCGTCGACCGGGTAGTCGGCGCGCCGCACCCGTGCGCTGCCGACCGCGAGCGTCCAGGGGCCATCGCCCTCGGCGAGGAACACGAAGCTGTCGGGTCGGTAGCCGAGGGCCAGCCGGGGCGCCGCGGCCAACGGCACGCGCGATTCGATACGGAACTCGCGCAGGCGCGGTGTGCTGGTCAGGTCGATGTCGCTGTTGCGGATCGTCTCGTCGCCCGAGCGCAGACGGAATGCAGTGACGCGAGCGAGATCGCTCCACTCGCGGCCCGGACTCCCCGGCATGCGTGCCGACAGCGTCAGCGGCGCGAGCGCGTTGTCGTTCGCGAGCTCAATGCGCGCGGCATGGATCGGCAGCGCGGACGCCAGGGCATAGTCGAAACGCGCCACGCCGGCGGGCAATTCGACGTCCGCCGGCGTGGCAACCAGGGCCGCGTCCAGCCATCCTCGAGCCGGCGCCGCGTGGCCGCGCTCGACCGAATGCGCCTGTGCGCCGAGGCCGGAGAGATCCGCACCGTCGTCGAGCCGATGCAGGCGCAGGTACTTCGCGCGAACGCCACCGAGCACGATGTCGTGGCGTTCGAGGCGGGCGCCCGCCTGTTCGAGCGCCAGCACGGTTCCGCTGCCGGCATTTCGCCAAGTCTGCAGATCGTCGCCGGCCTCGATGCTGAAGCGGGCGACGACGCCGGACGTGGGCGCGGTCCATGCGAGCACGACGCTGTCGATCGCACGATCGACAGCGCTCGCATCGAGCAGCCAGTCGCGTACCGTCGATTTCGTGGTCGCGGGTGTCTGCTCGCCTGCATCGATGCGACGCAAGCGTCCGTCGGCATCGCGGTCGATGACCAGGCGCAGATCGCTCGCGGCGGCGCCGGACGCGGCAGCAGGCAGCGCAAGCACCGGCAGCGGCACATTCTGTTCGCGCGAGGTCGCCGCCGGCTCGGTCGCAATACGCGCGAACGGTACGGGCAGCCGCGCGGCATTGAAGACCTCGACATCGCGCAGCGCTGCATCCTGGACCCAGGCATAGACTTCGGGCGTCAGTTCGATGCGCCACGCGCTGTTTCCATCTTGAGGACTCGCCGCCGTCTCGATCGGGAACGTATAGGCATAGTCCGCCGGCGTGTTCGCGTTCGCGGCGGAGGCGGCGAGCAGCGTGGAAGCGAGCAGGGCGCGCACGTTCATGGGACAGCTCCATTGACCGGCGCACGCGGCGGCGCCGGTGCGAAATAGCCGATCACCGTGCACAGCAGACCGTACGCGATGAACGAGGCGATACCGAACAGGTTGCCGAGATGGGTGCGGTCGACCAGCAGCAGCTTGGCCAGCACGACGCCCATCAGCACAGCGCCGGCCAGCCACAGCATGCGGTTGCCGCGCCGCGAGCCTTGCACCCAGCCGAGCACGCCGAGCACGCTCCAGACCACGGTCAGCGCGGTCTGCGCGAGGTTCGACGACCACAGGCTCGCGTCCCACGGCACGTGACCGAGCTGGTGCGTGGTGCGCAGCGTCGCCGCGGTCACGAATGCGAAACCGGCCACGGCGAGCAGCGTCGCGCGCCGCGCCGCGAGGTCGGTGGCGGTATCGCGATCGGCCAGCCAGCGCGCGGCCAGCGCGAGCACGCCGATCTGCGCAAGGTCGACCGGATTGAGCACGGGGACGAACGGCAGCGGTGCGCTGGCACCGTCGTGCAGCAGCAAACTGGCGAACGCGATGATCGCGACCAGCGCCTGCGACGCGAGCAGCAGACCGCGGTGTCCGGCGAAGCGCATCTCGAGCGGAGGCGCGATCCACGCCGGTCGGAGCAGCGTGATCGTCCATGCGGCGAGCAGCGGCAGCAGGGTCGCCGCGTCGTGCCAGCCGATCGCGAGCTGCGCGTCGCCGGCGAACTGGCGCATCGCGACCGCAAGCGCGAGTGTCCAGGTCCACAGCCAGCCGATCTGCGCAACGACGGGCGTGTTGCCCGGTTCATCGCGCAGCGCGCGCAACGCGAAAAATCCCGCGGCCGCATACGCGGCGAACGCGGCCAGGCCCCAGCCGGCGAACGGACGGGCGCCGGCATTGGCAAACATCAGACTCACTACGATGCCGAACGCGAGCGCGATCGCTGCCGTCCACGCGGGCGCGCCTGCACGCACGCGCAGGAACGCGAATCCCGCCAATGCAGCCGTCAATGCCGCGAACGCGAGCAATGCCTGTGTCTGCAGGCTCGTCGGCACGAAATGGTCGATCTCGCGCAGGCCGGCGCCGAGCCACCAGGCGAGTCCCCACAGGTACAACAGCAATGCGAGTTGCGGCCGTGCGCCGTCGCGCCAGTACAGCCAGGCGCAGACGAACGCCGCCGCCGCGATCAGCAATGCACTGATGCAGAGGCTGTTCGCGATCGGCGTCATGCCGCCGCCGGCGCTGCCGAACGCGAGCGCGAAAGCGAATGCGCCCGCCGCGAGCGCCTGCAGCACGAGGCCGCTGATCCGTGGCAGCCGACGCTGCTGGCGCAGGCCGAGCCAGACCAGCGCCGCACCCTCGAGCGCGAACGTGCTGGCGGTGACACGTGCGCTCAGCGCCAGCGGCACCGCGAGCGTCGCGAAGCCGACCGCCAGCACCGCGAAGGATTCGCCGAGCGTGCGCAGACGCGGCATCAGCCACCCCGCGAGCGCTGCGTAGACTGCGGCGAGCGCCAGCGCCGAATACGCGAGCGGCATGCGCTCGCCACTGAGCAGCGCGGCCTGCAGCGCGAACGCAACCAGCGGATTGCCGAACACCAGCGTGCCGTCGACGAGGTCGCGCGTTTGCGGCGCCTGCCGGCGCGCGTACAGGATCGGGATCGCGAGATAGATCGCGAACCAGATCAGCAGGAACGGTTCGGTACTCGCGAACAGCGCGTTCTCGTAGCGCAGCACGCCCCAGGCCGTGCCGATCGCATAGGTGGAGAAGAAGCCGAGCAGGTTCAGTGCGCGCCACGGCTTGCGCCAGGCGATCGCGAAGATCGCGAGATTGAGCAGCGCGTAGTACGAAAACAGCACGACGTGGTTGCCGCTGCCGGTCGAGATCAGGATCGGCGCGGCGAAGCCGGCAAGGATGCCGAGCACGGCCAGCGCGAGCGCGTCCTGCAGCACCGCGAGCACGCCGGCACCGGCGACCAGGACCAGCAGCAACGCAAACGCTGCGCCGGCCGGCAGCAGCTGATAGAGCCGGAATGCAGCGAACACGGTCAGTACCAGCACGCCGATTGCGCCGCCCTGCAACGCGAGTCCGAAGCTGCGCCGGCGGGCGCGCTCGCGCCAGCCGAACGCGAGTGAGCCGATCGCGGCGAGCCCGATGCCGGCGAGACGGAACTCGACGGGCAGGCGCAGCCAGCCCTCGTCGCTCGCGTACTTGAGCAAGGCAGCGATGCCGGCGAACAGCACCAGCATGCCGACCTTGACCGGCACGTTGCCCTCGGTGAACCAGCGTTTCAGCCAGGCGGCGACTTTTTCGACGGGACCGGGTTCGAGGGGTTCTCGTGTTCCGCCGACGGTCGCGGACGGTGACGTGCCTTGCGGCGGCACAGGGGGCGGCGTCGCCGCGTGCGCCGTGGCGTCGATCACGGGCTGGTCGATGACCGCGCGCGGTGCGATTGCCGGCGCCGCTGCAACGTCCGGAGCGGGCGCTTCGGCATGCTCCGGATGCGCGTCCGTGGCGCGTGCGAGCGTCGCGGCCGGTGCAGGCACGCGCGGTGCGCGCTTGAACGCATCGAGTTCATTGCGCAGCACGTCGATACGTGCGGACAGGCTGCGCTGGCGCACCAGCACGAGCCCGATCGCGAAGCCGCCCAGAAAACCCAAGGCTGCGGTTGCGTCGTTGCCGACCACGCTGCCGACGACGAGGCCGACGATGCAACTCGCGATAACGATCAGGAACGCCATGCGACTCTCCCCCTCAGGATGTGCCGGTCAGTAGACGTCCGCCGCTCCGCGCGGTCGCGTCTTGAAGCGCTTGTGCATCCAAAGGTACTGGGTTGGCGCCTCGCGCACCATGCGTTCGATGCTGGCATTGACGCGCGCCGTGTCCGCCACCGCATTGGCGCTCGGGAAATCGCCGAGCGGTGCTTCGAGGCGGATCGCATAACCGCCGTCATCGCGGCGATGGAAGAACGGAATCACCTTCGCGCCGGACAGGCGCGCGAGGTGATGCGTCGCGGTGATCGTCGCCGCGGGCACGCCGAAGAACGGCGCGAACACGACGTCCTTGCCGCGCATATCCTGGTCCGGCGCGTACCAGACCGTGCCGCCGGACTTCAGGTAGCGCACGGTCTGGCGCAGTTCGTCCTTGGCGAACATCGCGTCCGCATAGCGCAGCCGTGCACGCTTGATCGCCCACTCGAACGCGGCGTCGGCGTGTTCGCGGTACATGCCGGCGATCGCGATCCGCTGCGAGACGAGGCGCGAGCAAAGTTCCAGATGGGAAAAGTGCGCACCCACGAGCAGTACGCCGTGCCCGGCTGCGCGGGCGGCCTCGAGATGATGCAGGCCCTCGAACGTGACCGGAATACGTTCGATCGCGCGCACCGAGCCCATCCAGGCCAGCGCGAACTCGGCCAGCATCGTGCCGCTGTCGCGCAGGTTCTCCTCGAGCAGCGCCGCTCGTTTCCGGTCTTCGAGCTCCGGAAAACACAGTGCGAGATTGCACGCGGCGACATGTCGGCGCTCGCGCATGATGCGTGCGGCAAGCCAGCCGAGCCCGCGTCCGACCCCGAACAGCAGCCGGCGCGGCACTTTCGCGGCAAGCGCGATGAAACCGAGCCCGATCCAGGCGGGCCAGTGGCGTGGGGCGAGCAGTGCGTAGCGGAACGGCGGTGCGGTCTGGCGCATCGCGCGGATTATGGAGGAAGCCGGGCGGCAGGCCGAGGGCGCGGTCCGGCTTCCATCCTTTGGCCCACGGCCCCCGAAGCTATACTTTCGCACCCTCCGCGTCCGTCGCTCCCGTGTTCCAGCGCTTCGTCTACACCCTCACGCTGTATCTGCTGACGCCATTCGTCGTGTATCGGCTGGCCGCGCGCGGCATCAAGTACCACGGCTACTTCGCGCGCTGGCGCGAGCGCTTCGGTTTCTTCCCCGACCCCGGCATCCGCGACAGCATCTGGATCCACGCGGTCTCGCTCGGCGAGGTCAACGCCGCGGTGCCGCTGATCGAGGCGCTGATGCGCCGCTACCGCGATTCCCGGTTCGTGATCACCACGGTCACGCCGACCGGGTCCGACCGCGTGCTGCAGCTGTTCGGCGATCGCGTGTTTCACGTCTACCTGCCGTACGACCTGACCACGGCAGTGAAGCGTTTCCTCGATCGCGTGCGGCCGCGCCTGGCCGTGATCATGGAAACCGAAATCTGGCCGAACCTGTTCATGACGTGCGCCGAGCGCGGCATCTCGATCGTCGTCGCCAATGCGCGGCTGTCGGAAAAATCGTTGCGCGGCTACTGGCCGATCCAGCCGCTGGTGCGCCGTGCGATCCGTTGCGTGAGTTTCGTCGCCGCGCAATCGGCGTCCGACAACGAGCGCCTGCGCGCGCTGGGCGCCGCCGAACCGCGTCTGGCGGTGGTGGGCAATCTGAAGTTCGACATGGCCGTGCCGGATAGTGCGCGCGATCGTGGCGTTGCGTTCCGCGCGGCGGCCGGCGGCGCTCGGCCGGTGTGGATCGCCGCGAGCACGCACGAGGGCGAGGAGCTGATCGTGCTGAAGGCGCATGCGGCCGTGCTGCGGCGTTTTCCGGATGCACTGTTGCTGATCGCGCCGCGCCATCCGGAACGATTCAAGCCGGTTGCCGCGGCCTGCCGCGCCTACGGATTCCGCACCGCGACGCGCAGCGAGGAGGGCGGCGCCGACGTGAGCTGCCAATGCTTCGTGGTCGATTCGATGGGCGAGCTGATCGACTTCTACGCTGCGGCCGACGTCGCGTTCGTCGGCGGCAGCCTGGTGCCGGTCGGAGGCCACAACCTGCTGGAGCCGGCGGCACTGGCGCGGCCGGTCATCGTCGGGCCGCAGACGTTCAATTTCGAGGAGGTCACCGAGGACCTGATCAAGGCGCGCGCGGTGATCCGGATCGCCGACGGTGACGCGTTGGGCCTGACCGTGGTGCGCCTGCTGTCACGCGACGTCGAGCGGCGCAGCATGGGCGAGGCGGCGCATGCAGTGATGGAAAGCGAGCGCGGCGCGGTCGAGCGGACGATGGCGATCGTCGAGCGTGTGCTGGCCGAAGCGAACACGAGCAGCGATAGTCAGGGGGTGTTGTAGGAGCGGCTTCAGCCGCGATGCCGTTGCTCTGACATCGCTGGAAAAGCATCGCGGCTGAAGCCGCTCCTACGGTACTCATTCGAGCAAAGCGTTGATCGCCTCGATGTCCTTCACCTCGATCACGCCGGCCGCCTGCTTGAGCAGCAGGCCGTTCAGCACGAACGTGTGGCGTGCGGCCGAGTAGCTGCTCTGCGCCTGCAGCAGGGTCTGCTGGCTGATCAGCACGTCGACGATCGTGCGCGTGCCGACCTCGTAACCGGCCTTGGTCGCCTCGACCGAACTCTGCGCGGACACGACCGCAGCGCGCGTCGCCTCGACCTCGCTGGCGCCGGCGATCACCGAGCGGAAGTTGTTGCGCGTGGTCGCTTCGACGAGGCGGCGGTTCACTTCGAACTGGTCCTGCGCGAAGTCGCGGTTGTAGATCGCCTGGCGCACGCGCGATTGCGTGGCGCCGCCGCTGAAAATCGGTACATTCAGCACCAGCGAGATCGAGCTGCCCCATTTCGGGTCGCCGCTGAAGTTGTGGAATTCACCGACACCGCCCAGGCTGGAGTCGCCCCAGCTTGGCGAGCGCCCATAGCTCAGTTGCGCACCGATCGTCGGCAGGTGGCCAGCGCGCGCCGTGTTGATGTTCGCGTTCGCCGCCTCGACCTGCAGTGCGGCCGAGTGCAGGGCCGGGTTCTGCTTCAGCGCGACATCGACCCAGGCCTTGGGATCGTCCGGCGTCGGGTGGTCGAGTGGCAGGCTCTCACGCAGCTTCTTGAACTCACCCGGTTCCTGATTGGTGATCTGGCGCACCGCTTCGCGTGTCTGATCGACATTGTTCTGGTTGCTGATCACGCTGGCGATTGCCTGGTCATGCTGCGCCTTGGCGTCATTGACGTCGGTGATCGCGGCAAGGCCGACCTCGAAGCGCTGCTGCGCCTGCTCGAGCTGGCGACCGAGCGCTTTCTCGTTCGCGTCCGCGAATTTCAGCGCATCGAGCGCGCTCAGCACGTTGAAGTACGCGCTCGCGACGCGGACCAGCAGCGCCTGCTGCGCGGCATCGTAGGTCGCCGCGCCGGCTTGCGCGGTGTACCGGCTCGCCTTCAGCGCGGTCCATTTGCTGATGTCGAGGACGCTCTGGTTGAGCGTTGCGGTGGTCGCGCGCGTGTAGGTCGTCTTGGTGATGCCATCGACCGGAATCGTCGCGTTGGGGTTGCCAGGCTTGGTCGGGTCGGGGACCAGCGAAACACCATTGTCGCCGGCACGCGCGCGCGTGAAATCCAGGCTCGCCGCGATCAGCGGCAGCAGTTGCGCGCGGCTCTGGTCGACATTCTCGTCTGTGGCGAGCTTGGTCGCCTCGGCGCCGGCCAGCGTCGGATCAGCGGCGCGCGCCTCCTGATAGACCTGCATCAGGTCGTCAGCGTGTGCCGCGGAAGCACCAATCGCCAGCAGGACGGCCAGCGACAGGGAGCGGATGCGAATCATCGGTTTCTTCCTTCGAAAGTGTGGGGATTTCCTGCCCGCGCGTTCAGAGCGTGAAACGGCGCGGGGGTTCGGCATTCCGCAGATACGGCAGGTCGGTCTCGAACAGGCTTTCCGACAGCCAGTGCGTTTCATCGGGGTGCGTGTACAACGTCGCCTGCATCGCCGGCGATTCGCCGACCACCGCGAACAGGCGGCCGCCGGGCTTGACCCAGCGCTGGAAGCTTTCGGGCAATGCGTAGACCGCGGCACCGACTACTACCGCGTCGAACGACTCGCCGGGCGAGAAGTCGCGGATCGCATCGGCGACTTCGATGCGCGCGTTGCGCACCTGGGCTGCCGCCAGATTCGCGCGCGCGGCTTCAGCCAGGTCCGCGTGCTGTTCCACGCTGACCACGCTGCCTGCGAGCCGCGCCAGGCAGGCGGTCAGGAAGCCGCTGCCGGTGCCGATCTCAAGCACTCGTTCGCCGGGAGCGAGCGCGAGCGCCTGCAGGATGCGACCCTCGATGGTCGGCTTCAGCATGACTTCCCCGTGGCCGATCGGCAGTGCGAGGTCGGCGAACGCGAGCGCGCGATGGCGCGCCGGCACGAAGTCCTCGCGGCGCACGGCACCCAGCGTGTCGAGCACGCGCGCATCGAGGACTTCCCAGGTGCGCACCTGGTTCTCGACCATGTTCTGTCGCGCCAGCTCGGTGTTCATCAGCATGGTCGGGGCTTCCGCAAGAAAAAAAGGTTGAAAAGCATAGGCACTCACTGCATCCGCGGCAATCTACCTTGGCGGCGCGTGCACCCGGGTCGAAGTGCCGGAAGTCATCGCGACGCCAGCCCTGCTTGTCACGCGGCAGCCGCGCCCGCGTCCGCGCCGTGCAACAGTTCCTCGTGCGTCCGCGCGATGGCTGCGCCGATCGTTGCGGCCAGCATCGCATCAACACGTGACATCGATTGGCCGGCGAGGGCGGCGTCGCGCGCGGTGCCCGTCACCAGTTGCAGTGTCAGCCAGCGCGACAGGCTGGCGAGGTCGTCCGCGGACAGCGCGGACAATGTCCGCCGCGCCATGCGAAACGTGCCAATGTCGGCGGCATGATCGCGCGTGGCATTGTCGATCAACGCGGCGAACGCCCGCTGCGCCATGCGCAGCGGCCAGCTCACCGCGTTGCCTGCTTGCTCGCCCACTTGCGGCACGGCGTGCGCGGTCATGGTGTGGTTCCGGACACCGCGCACACGTGTGTCGCGGCAATGGGATGCTCGATCAGCGGAGAAGGTTGCATGGGGTCGTTCCTAGCAAGACATGGGCCATCGCGGTGAGCCGCGAAGATCGATTCTCCCGCCGCGGTGAAGCCGAACATGTGCGCGTTGTTATCCGGCGCGAGTGCTCTCGACCAACGCCGCCCGGGTGCGGGAGGGGGGAGTTCCCGGGCGACGCGGTCGAGAGGCTTTCAAACAGGCGAAGGATCCGGTTTCCTGGGCCGCGTGTTGCGCGAGGAGCCTGCGGACGCTAAAAGCCATGTTGCAAGCCTGATGCCGCCACGCCGAAGGCATAATCGCGGGAAACCATTTATCCCCGTTCATGTACTCCGTAGTATAGTATAAAAACTGAACCCGGTAGTCCAGCTAGTATCCATAAAATGACGTTAGCTATTGCAAAGTCATGCGGCCCCGGTCGCCCGAAGGATCTCGAGAAGCGCGCAGCGATCCTCGAGGCCGCCAAGCGCCTGTTCCCGCAGTCGGGTTTCGAAGGCACCAGCATGGACGTGATCGCCGCCGAGGCCGGCGTGTCGAAGCTGACCGTCTACAGCCATTTCACGGACAAGGAGACGCTGTTCTTCGCCGCGATCCGCGCGCGCTGCGAGGAACAGATGCCGGCGACGTTGTTCGACGTCGATCTCAAGGGGCCGGTCAGGCATCAGCTCGAAGCGATCGCGCGTGCGTTCTTTTCGCTGGTCATGGCGCCGGAATCGATTTCGCTGCATCGCGTGCTGACGTCGGGCACGGGTACATCGCCCAAGCTGGTGCAGATGTTCTGGGACGCTGGTCCGAAGCGGGTGCAGGGTCATTTCCAGCAATTCCTGCACAATGAGGTTGAGGCCGGTCAGCTCGAAATCGCGGATATCCCGCGCGCGTCAGCGCAGTTCTTCGCGCTGCTCAAGGGTGAATTCCACGCGCGTCTGCTGTGTGGATGCTCCGAGCCGATTTCCGAGCACGACATCGAGCGCCATGTGCGGGCGACGGTCGAATTCTTTCTGCGCGCTTATGCGCCGTGCCCGGGCCGCGTATCGCCGGTCAGGCTTTGAACTGATCTGATCGGAGCGGCTTTTCTGCGACAGGGCTGTCGGGGTCGTGTTCGGCGCTCAGCCCTGGAACTCCTCGGCGTGCATGAGCCAGTCGCGCAGCACGCGCTGATCCTCAGCCGTGATGTCGATGAAACGGAAGCCGATCCAGTGGTGGCCGCGGACGTTGGACGCCTCGCTCCATTGCTCGTGGACACCGACTTCGAGCGGATGCAACCGGCCGTGCGCGTCGGGCAGATGGAATACGAACTGGTAGAGCCCGTCTTCGATGATCGGGGCATGGGCGATCAGCATCATGCCTTCCAGCGAGAGGTTGCCGAGCCGGCCCACGACGTCGCCGGTCATTGCATCGGTCACCTGCAGGGCGACGTCCGGACGCTTGCGCGGAAGGCGGCGTTTTTCGTTCATGCGCGCGGCGCCTCGGCCGGATCGGCTGCTTGCGGACGCAGCGTGGCCATGATCGCCTTCCAGGCGCGGTCGATCAGTGACAGTTGCTCGGTGGCCGCCACGCGCGCCTGGCCGCGCGCCATGTCGCGGGCCAACTGCTCCAGCGTCGTGTCCTCGGTGCGTGCGCCGCGCTGGTTCACGAACAGGCAACGCCCGGTCATGGTCGAGAACCAGGCGAGCTTGCGACGCACCGACTGGCCCTGCTGGTTGGTCACGAATTCGAACCAGGTGCCAAACGGAATCTTGCGCAGCCGTTCGAGCATCTCCGCTTCCGCGTCGGTCAGCGTGACCGGCGAGCGAACCGGCGCTGCGTGGCGGTCCGTATTGCCACCGCCGAGCCGGGTCTTGTCCTTCAGCGCGCTGCTGATGCGATCCAGATGTTCCGGCGCGGCGACGGGCGCCGTACCGGGTGCGGGAAACAGGTTGTCGAGCACGCCGCGCACGTCATCGTCGTGCAGGCCGACCTGACGCAGCCCCGCATCGATGTCCTCGCGCAGCGCCGCATCGACCGGCTCCGGCTCCGGCGCCGGTGACGCGGGGGCGGCACGTGCCAGCTGCTCGGCGACCGCAACGCGTCGCTTGAACTCGCTGCCGTCCTTGCCGCTGCGCAGCGCGCTCAGCGCGAGGGCATCGGTCCAGGCGTGCTCGAGCAGCGAGCGCACCATCAGTGTCGGTGTGCCTTCCTGCAGCACGTGCACGATCGCGCTGCGAGCGGTCTCGCGCGCGATATCGAGCTTGTCGCGGCCCTTAGCCGCATCGACGTGGCGGCGCTCCACGACTTCGGCGCGGCGCGCCAGCAGCTGCATATGCCGACCGAGGTCATCGAGCAGGTTGCCGAAAACGCTGACGTCTCCGTCGAAATCGGCGCTGACATGGTCGACGACGATCTGCATCTTCTTGACCAGATCGGGATCCGATTCCGAATCGTCGATCCAGTGCACGGCGGTTTCGGCAATCGTGTTCAGGAGCAACCGTGCCGGGTGGTCGCGACGTGTGAAGAACGTCTTGTCGTCGAGCGCGACACGCAGCACCGGCACATGCAGCCGTGCCAGCAGGCCGAGCGCGCCTGCGCTGCCGTGCATGCTCCGCGTGATGTGGTCGAACAGCATGCCGATGAGGTCGACCGTGTCCGAGTCCTCCTCGGCCAGCCGCAGCGGACGTCCTTCCGGACTCGCGCGCCGCAACTTGACCAGCAGCGTGTTCCTGAAATGTTCGCTGTCATACGCGGCGTTGGCGGTCGCGCGTGTACCTGGACTGCGTTGCAGCGCACCGAGCACGGACTGCACGTCGCTTTGGCTGGCGCTGAAAACCTGGCCTTCGGAGATGCCCGGGACGTCACCGTCGAGGCGCCGCTGCTCTGCAAGCAGGCTGCGCAGCGTCTTGAACAGCTCCTGGTCACCGCCGTCGTGCACAGGCGCCGCTTCGGGCGGATCACGCGGAAGCACCGGCTCCAGCGCGGCCTGCTCGGCGAGTGCCTCGCGCGCGGAGTCGCCGCGCCGATAGCCGGCCGGCATCTGCAGGTTGGGCAGCACGCGTTGCGCGACGAGGTAGGCGTTCACGCTCTCGTAGAATGGCGCGATCGGCAGCATCGCCAGGCGGTCGAATTGCCGATAGGCGAGCACGCGATGCTCGGTGTCCAGATCGAGCGGCTGCATCGCGCAGCGGAATGCGGCGGCGAGTTGCGCCGGACCCAACGGCATCGTGTCGTGCGGCCAGGCCGGCGTACCGGCCAGCACGCCGAGACGATGCGCGAGCGCATAGAGCACCTGACTGTTGCGGATTTCCGACTTGCCGATGATCTCCTGCAGCGCAAGATCCTCCTCGAGTACCGCGGCATCGATCAGTTCGAGCGGCATGGAGGGATCGGCCGTATCCGGCGCAGGTGGCGGCTTCGGCGCACCGCGGATGCGCGTGAATATCGATTCCACGTGCTGCAGGAAGCGCGGCGCTACATCGGCGCGGCCGTGCCGGACCTCGCGAAGACCCTCGAAGCGCTTCTGCTGCTGCGCACTGCTGCTGGAGCGTTCGGCCAGCTTGAACAGCGCGTGTTCGGTTTCGTCGAGCGTGCGCAGGATCGCGCTTTCGAAGTGCGTGAACGTGAGCTCCAGCAGTCCGTCCAGCAACCCGCGCACGCGGGGTGGCAAATCCGTCCGCCGCGCGAGCGACGCGGAGGGCTCGCCCTCATTTGGGCGACCCGGCCTGTCCTGCGCTGGCCTGCGTATCGTCATGCGGCCGGACGTGCTCTCGTACGCTGCGGGTGTGTCGCTGCTGCGCTTGCCCCAATGCGCCGCGATCAGTTGCGCGCGCTCCCCTGTTTCCCCGTCGACCGCCGCTCGTGCGGTCGACGGAGACGATTCTTGCACGTCGTCCAGCGGGCGAACAGAGGCTGCGCAGCGCTACGGCTGCCAGACGATGTCCAGGAAGCCGGAACGCCCCGGCGTGTTGTAGCCGTGGACCAATTCGTAGTTGCGGTCGGCGAGGTTCTCCAGACGTGCGCTCAGGCTCCAGGCTGGGCTCAGCGTGTAGCGCGCGCGCAAGTTCACGATCGCATAAGCCGGCAACTCGACGCCGCCGATATCGTGGCGCCTGCCCGCGTAGACGAGTTCGGCTCCGGCTGTGAAGCGCTCGCCGAAGCTGCGTTCGACGGTGCCGGATACCTTCTGTTTGGCGCGGCGCAGCAATGGCGTGTCGGTGTCCGCGTTGCGCGCGTCCTCCCAGGTGTACGCGGCGCGCGCAGACCACGCCCCCGCGTTGACTCGGTAGCTCAGCTCGGCGCCGTCGAGCTTCGCGTTCGCGATGTTCTCGGCGCGGTTCTGAGGACCGGTGAAGCTGATCAGGTCATGCACGCGCGTCGAATAGAGGTTCGCCTTGAAGCGCTGATTCGCCGTCGGCGAGAACTCGAGGCCGAGTTCGGCGCTGTGCGAGCGCTCCGGAGCGAGGTTCGGATTGCCGGCGAAATAGCCGCCATAGCCGGGATCGTACAGCTCGTTCATGGTCGGACTGCGGAAGCCCTGGCCGAAGCTCGCATACGCGCGCAGCCGTTCGTTGACGCGCCAGCCCAGCGCCAGCGAGCCGGTGGTCGCGCCGCCGAATTGGCTGTTGTCGTCGTGGCGGGCCGAGAGCTCGCTGTCGAACGCGCCGAACGCTGCGCGCCAGCCACCGAACAGCGCGCGGTTGTCGCGACTGTCGCGATAGCGCGGCGTGTTGCTGGAGGTGTCGCGTGTCTCACCCTTTTCGTGGACGAGGTCGAGGCCGGCGATCAGGCGCTGGTTCTCGTCTAGGCGGATCTCGTTCTGCCAGAGCAGGCTGCTGCGTCGGGTCAGGTACAGCGTCGAAAACGCCGGCGTGTTGAGGTCCTCGCGCGCGTTGCCGAGTGCGAGACGATGGCTCCAGTTCGCGCCAAGCTCACCTTCGAGATTGAGGCCGGCGGTCTGCTCGATCACGTTCGAGTAACCTTGGTCGAACTGCACCTGGCCCTGGCTGCGGTACAGCGTGGCCGACAGCAGCTGGCTGCCGAGCGTGTAGGCGCCGCGCGCGGCGAGGTTCGTGTTGCGGTAGCCATCGTCGTCCCCGTCGTACGGGCAGTACGGATCGTTCGGTCCGTTGCAGATGCCGGGATTGGTCGGGGAGAAGCCGCCGACA
Organism: Dokdonella soli; assembly: GCF_039523175.1. Taxonomy (NCBI): domain Bacteria; kingdom Pseudomonadati; phylum Pseudomonadota; class Gammaproteobacteria; order Lysobacterales; family Rhodanobacteraceae; genus Dokdonella; species Dokdonella soli. The sequence goes on along the minus strand of NZ_BAAAEU010000023.1, from coordinate 94,565 downwards.
TGACGCGCGCCGACCTGCACGCTGTAGCCGTTCGCGCCGTCCCAGTGGCCGATGCCCGCGCTGCCCTCGGCATCACGGTAGCTGCCATAGCCGAGCGCGACGCGCGGACCCTCGAGCTTGCGCGTGAAGATCTGGATCACGCCGCCGATCGCGTCCGAACCCCAGTAGCTCGCGCGCGGGCCGCGTACGATCTCGATGCGCTCGACCGCGTCCAGCGGCAACTGCTCGAACGCGAACGCGCCGGTGGTCGCCGCTGCGGTGCGCACGCCGTCGATCAGCACCAGCACCTGGTTCGAGTTCGTGCCGCGCAGGAACAGCGAGGTCTGCTGGCCCGGGCCGCCGGTGCGGTACAGATCGATTCCGGCTTCGAGGCGCATCAGGTCAAGCACGTCGCGTGCGACGCTAGTGTCGATGTCCTGGCGAGTGATCACGCTGACGTCGGCGAGCGTCTGGTCGACGGTTTCCGCCACGCGCGAGGCGGTGACCTGCACGGTCGGCTGCAGGTCGACCTCGTCGGCGTGTGCGGCGCCGCCGAGCGCGGCCGAGACCGCGATGAACAAAACGGAATAACGGAACATTTCATACCCTCCTGTCGCACACCCGCGTGGCCAGGGCGTCGGAGGAGGGTCGTGCAAAGGACGGCGGGCGCCCTTGCCCGCCCGTTGCCCGCCGCAACGCCTGGAGCTGATTCGCCGATTCGCTGTCCTGGCTCGTGGAGCCGACTCGAGTGCGATCGGTGAAAGCCTCAGGCCGGTCTCCGGGCTTGCAAGCGATGCGCCTGGTGAAAAGTGCGGTCGCGGACGACCACCTTCTTTTCGCGCTCGGGGATGAGCGCAAAACCACCATTACATCGGCCGAATCGCCTTCCCGCCGCTTCTGCGGCAGTGGCAACTGATCCGGTTCGGCTTGCTTACCGTTGCGGGGGCAGCGCCGGTCTTGAATCGGATTCGTTGATCGAACCCGCATTCGCACCGGCTTCCCGTTTCACCCCGCGCGACAACGCGCGGGACACCTGTGGCGGCGCGCAGTGTAGGGGCGGGGGCGGGGCGCCGCAAGCGAAGCTCAATCGCGATCAGTCGCGGTATCGACGCCGAGCAGCTCGCCGTCGTCATCGACCCGCAGCGTTACTTCGATCGGCCGGCAGCACACGGCGCAGTCCTCGATGTAGCGCTGCGAGCCGGCCGAGAGGTCGACGGTCGTGACGAAACTCTCGCCGCAATAGGGGCACGTCAGCGTGATCGATTCGAGCATGGCGGTCGAGTGCCGATGGGTGACGACGGGCTTCTTCTGCTCCCGATTCCCTCAGCCGTTCTCCGGCAGGAACAGCTCGATCACGTCGTTGAGCCAGCGGCGGCCGAGTTCGGTGGGAATGATGCGCGCCGGATCGCGTTCCAGCCAGCCGCGTTCGCGCGCGACGCGCAGGCCGTCGTCGAGCGCGTCCATCGCGAGGCCCGTGCGTTCCGCAAACAGCGGACTCGCGACGCCGTCGTTGAGGCGCAGCGCGTTCATCATGAATTCGAACGGCAGGTCCGCGCGCGCCACATCGGTGTTCGTACCGAACGCTTCATCGCGTTCGGCGCGTTCGAGATAGCTGCGCGGCAGCTTCACCTTCGTCGTGCGCGCGATGCGTCCGCTCGCTGCATCGCTGAACTTGCCGTGCGCGCCGGCGCCGATGCCGAGGTAGTCGCCGAATGTCCAGTAGTTGAGGTTGTGCGCCGAGCGCCGATCGTCGCGTGCATACGCGGAGACCTCATATTGCGCGTAGCCGGCCTCGGCAAGGCGCTGCTGACAGGCTTCCTGCATGTCCCAGGCGCTGTCCGCGTCCGGCAGCGGCGGCGGTTTCGCGGCGAACAGCGTGTTCGGTTCCAGCGTGAGTTGATAGTGCGAGATATGCGCGGGAAGCAGCGCGAGCGCGCGTTCGATGTCGGCGAGCGCGCCGTCGAGCGTCTGTTCCGGCAGCGCGTACATCAGGTCGAGATTGAAGTTCGCGTAGCCCGCATCCTGCGCTTCCCTGATCGCACGTTCCGCGTCGGCGGCGGAGTGGATGCGACCGAGCCGGCGCAGCTTGGCATCGTCGAAGCTCTGCACGCCGAAGCTGAGTCGCGAAACGCCGGCCTTGAGGTAGCCGTCGAAACGGCCATGCTCGACCGTGCCGGGATTGGTCTCCAGCGTGACCTCGATGCCGCGTGGCAGATCGATGCGCGCGGCGACGCCGTCGAGAATGCGCGCGATCGCGTCGGGTGCGAACAGGCTCGGCGTGCCGCCCCCGAAAAAGATGCTGCGCAGCGGCCGGCCCATGATCGCTTCGCCCAAGCCGCGCAGATCGCGGTCGAGATCGGCGAGCAGCGCGTCGACATACGCATCGACCGGTAGCGCGCCGTTCTGCGCATGCGAGTTGAAGTCGCAGTACGGGCATTTCTTCACGCACCACGGAATATGGATGTACAGCGACAGCGGTGGTGTGACGAGTGACATGACGTGATTGTAGGCGTTGGCGGCGGGTGGGGCGTCCAGGATCGTGACGTGACCGTAGGAGCGGCTTCAGCCGCGATGCTTTTCTGGTGCGTTCGATCAGAACGAAGAGCATCGCGGCTGAAGCCGCTCCTACGAGGAGGGGGCGGCGTGGGCGATCAGCTCGCGCAACCGCGCCAGCGCCTGTCCGCGATGGCTGACGCGGTTCTTGGTGGCGGCATCAAATTCCGCCGCGCCGGCGCCCAGTGCAGGATCGAAGAACACCGGGTCGTAGCCGAATCCGTTGCTGCCGCGCGGCGCGGCGAGGATGCGGCCATGCCAGTGGCCTTCCGCGATCAGCGGCGCCGGATCGTCGGCGTTGCGCAGCAGCACGATCGCGCAGTGGAAATGTGCGGTGCGCCCCGATTCGGGCACATCGTGCAAGGCATCGAGCAGCTTCGCGATGTTCGCCGCGGCGTCGCCGTGGCCGCCGGCGTAGCGCGCCGAGTACAGGCCGGGTGCGCCATTCAACGCGTCGACGCACAGGCCTGAATCGTCGCCGAGTGCGGGCAGGCCGGATGCGCGCGTGGCATGACGCGCCTTGATCAGAGCGTTCTCGATGAAGGTCGAGCCGGTCTCGTCGGCATCGTCGATGCCCAATTCCGGTTGCGCGACCAGCTCGATGTCGAGACCGGCGAGGATTGCGCGCATCTCGACCAGCTTGCCGGCGTTGCTGCTGGCGAGGACGAGCTTCATTGCGCCGGCCCGATCAGATCCCAACGGTTACCGTAGATGTCCTCGAACACGACGACCGTACCATAGGTTTCGTGGCGTGGTTCGCCGTCGAAGCGCGCGCCGGCGCCAGCCAGCGATGTGTGGTCGCGTGCGAAGTCGTCCGTATGCAAAAAGAAGCCGACGCGCCCGCCATGCTGGCGGCCGACGCAGGCCTGCTGTTCCGGCGTGGTCGCCTTCGCCAGCAGCAGGCAGAATGCGGCGTCGGCGGCCGGTGCGACGCGCACCCAGCGCTTGCCGCCGCCGTGGTCGCTGTCTTCAAGCAGGACGAAGCCGAGCGCACGTGCGAACCACGCAATCGCTTCGTCGTAATCCCGCACCAGCAACGCGATCTGCGCGATGCGTCGGCTCATGCGGCGCGCGCCAGCGCTTCACGTTGTAGATTGCAAAGCTCGGCGACGCCCTTGCCGGCGAGTGCCAGCAAGGCATCCAGCTCCTCGCGCCGGAACGCATGGCCTTCGGCGGTGCCCTGCAGTTCGATGAAGCCACCGCCGTCGTTCATGACCACGTTCATGTCGGTGTCGCAGGCGGAATCCTCGGCGTAGTCGAGGTCGAGCACGGGAACGCCCTGGTAAATGCCGACCGATACCGCCGCGACGGCGCCGAAGATCGGGTCGCGCTTGATCAGGTTGCGGCTCTTGAGCCAGCGGATCGCGTCGACCAGCGCGACATAGGCGCCGGTGATCGCCGCGGTGCGCGTGCCGCCATCGGCCTGCAGCACGTCGCAGTCGAGCGTGATCGTGCGCTCGCCGAGCGCCTGGCGGTCGATGCAGGCGCGCAGCGAGCGGCCGATCAGGCGCTGGATCTCCATCGTGCGGCCGCCCTGACCACCGCGCGCGGCCTCGCGCTGCGTGCGCGTACCGGTCGCGCGGGGCAACATGCCGTACTCCGCAGTGACCCAGCCCTCGCCCTTGCCGCGCAGGAACGGCGGCACCTTTTCCTCAATACTGGCGGTGCACAGCACCTGCGTATCGCCGAACGCGACCAGCACCGAACCTTCGGCATGCCGTGTGTAGTGGCGCTGGATCGAGACCGGCCGCAGCTGATCGGCGGCGCGGCCCGAGGGGCGCGCGGAATTCGTGGTGTTATCCGGCATGAACGCGGGTGCTATGGCAAACGGGCCGTGGAGTTTACCATTGCGGCCCTTTCGTTCCTCCGGGATACACCGATGCTGCGTAGCATGACCGCCTTTGCCAGCGCCGAGGCCGATACCGGCCACGGCACGCTGGCGATCGAGCTGCGCTCGGTCAATCACCGCTATCTCGAACTCGGGCTGCGCCTGCCCGAGGAACTGCGCACGCTGGAACCGATCGTGCGCGAGCGCGTTGCAGCGAAGCTGTCGCGCGGCAAGGTCGATCTGGGGTTGCGCTGGAAGCCGGCCGTCGCCGATGCGTCGGCGATCGCGGTCGACGAGGCGCTGGTCACGCGCCTGGCCGAGACCGCGCAGGCGCTGGCGGCGAAGTTCCCGCAGTTGCATGTCGATTTCACCGCGTTGCTCGGCTGGCCGGGCGTGCTGCTCGATCGCGACACTGATCAGGAATCGCTGCGCCAGGCCGCGCTGGGCGTGCTCGACACGGCGCTGGCGGACATGGTGGCTTCGCGTGCGCGCGAGGGCGAGCGCCTTGGCGGATTCATGCGCGAGCGGCTGGATGCGATCGAGCGCATCGTCACCGAAGTTCGCACGCATCTGCCGGAAGTCCGCGCCGCATTGCGCGCCCGCTTCGACACGCGCCTGGCCGAACTCAAGCAACCGCTCGAGCCAGGTCGCGTCGAGCAGGAAGTCGTGCTGCAGCTGCAGCGCATCGATGTCGACGAGGAGCTCGACCGCCTGACCGCGCACGTCGCCGAGGCACGCCGCGTGTTCGGGCTGAAGGAAGCAGTCGGCCGCCGCCTCGATTTCCTGATGCAGGAATTCAACCGCGAGGCGAACACGCTCGGCTCGAAAGCCGCCGATCCGCGCACGACGAATGCGGCGGTCGAACTCAAGGTGCTGATCGAGCAGATGCGCGAACAGGTGCAGAACCTCGAATGAGCAGGACCTCGGCTCCAGGAACGCTTTATATCGTTGCGGCGCCTTCGGGCTCGGGCAAGACCAGCCTGGTCAACGCATTGCTCGAGCGCGAACCGGGCATCAGCCTGTCCGTGTCGTACACCTCGCGGCTGCCGCGGCCCGGCGAGGTCGACGGGCGGCACTACCATTTCGTCTCGCGCGAGGTGTTCGAACGGATGGCTGCGGCGGACGCGTTCTATGAGTACGCGAACGTGCACGGCGATCTCAAGGGCACCGCACGCACCGCGGTCGAGCCGCTGCTGGCCGAAGGCCGCGACGTGCTGCTCGAGATCGACTGGCAGGGCGCGCGCCTGGTGCGCGCGGCGCGGCCCGACTGCGTCAGCGTGTTCGTCCTGCCGCCCTCGCGCGCGGAGCTCGAGCGCCGCCTGCGCACGCGCGCGTCCGACGACGCGGCGGCAATCGCGCGCCGGCTCGCCGATTCTCGCCACGAGATCGCGCATGCGCAGGATTTCGACTACATCGTGGTCAATGACCAGTTCGCCGATGCGCTGGCCGACCTGCGTGCGATCGTGGCCTGCCAGCGCCTGCGTCGCGGCGCGCAACTGGCGCGCCACGCGGCGTTGGTCGATGACTTGCTGAAGAGCGATTGAACGCCAGGTGCGGTTGCTGGCGGCCGCGCCTCGGCATCGGCTAAGGTAGCGCGCCGCGCATCCCGCTTGCGCGTCAGAACGGAACGACATCGAGTGACCGACGCCAAGACATCGCAGTCCGACGCCGCCATCGTGCAGATCCGTGGTTTGCACACGGTGCTGAACGGCAAGACGATCTTCGACGGCATCGACCTCGATATCCCGCGCGGCAAGGTCACCGCGATCATGGGTCCGAGCGGCACCGGCAAGACCACGCTGCTGCGTCATATCACCGGGCAGCTGAGGGCGGACGCGGGCGAAATCCGCGTCGACGGCCGGAACGTGCCGACGCTGTCGCGCAATGCGTTGTTCGACCTGCGCGAGAAGATCGGTTTCCTGTTCCAGAACTCGGCGTTGCTGACCGACTTCAGCGTGTTCGAGAACGTCGCGTTCCCGCTGCGCCAGCACCTCAAGCTGCCCGAGGAACTGGTACGCAACATCGTGCTGACCAAGCTGCAGGCGGTCGGCCTGCGCGGCGCCGCGGAGCTGATGCCGAGCGAGTTGTCGGGTGGCATGGCACGCCGCGTCGCGCTGGCGCGCGCAATGATTCGCGATCCGATGCTGATTCTCTACGACGAGCCGTTCGTCGGCCTCGATCCGATCGCGCTGAACCAGGTGCTCAAGCTGATCCGCATGTTGAATGACACGCTCGGCATCACCAGCATCCTGGTCGCACACGAGTTCGCCGCAGTCGCGCGTGCGGCCGACCTGGTGTATCTGATCGCGGCCGGCAAGGTCGTTGCGCGCGGTACGCCGGCCGAGCTCACCCGCGACGACTCGCCATGGACAAAGCAGTTCTTCGGCGGCGAGGCCGACGGCCCCGTGCCGTTCCAGTATCCGGCGCGCGACTACGCGTCCGATCTCGGCTTCCCGAGCAGTGCGCCGCCGACAGGCACGCAGACGGCGGGTGGCCGCGACGCGGCCTCCCTCACCCCGTCCGCGGAGCGGACGGCCCCCCCCTCTCCCGCGTCGCGGGCGAGGGACGAAGGTGTCGCTTCGCGACATACGGGGCCGAAGGCATGAGCCAGGTGCGCAAGGAACCCTCGATGATCGGTGATGCCCTGGCCCAGGTCGGCGCCTGCGGCCTGTTCCTGCTGCAGATCCTGGCCGCGATCCCGAAGAGCCTGCGCCATCTCAAGGAGACGATCCGCCAGATCTGGTTCGTCGGCGCGATGAGCCTCGTGATCATCATGACCTGCGGCCTGTTCGTCGGCATGGTGCTCGGCCTGCAGCTGTACTACGTGCTGTCGATCTTCGGCGGCACCGCCGCGCTCGGCACGGTGGTGTCGCTGTCGCTGTACCGCGAGCTCGGGCCGGTGGTGACCGCGCTGCTGTTCGCTGGACGTGCCGGCACCTCGATCACCGCCGAGATCGGCCTGATGCGCGCGACCGACCAGCTTTCCGCGATGGAGATGATGGCGGTCGATCCGCTCGCCTACGTCGCTGCGCCGCGCTTCATTGCCTGCATCGTCGCGATGCCGCTGCTTGCGTGCGTGTTCAACGCGCTCGGCATCTTCGGTGCGCACCTGGTCGGCGTCAGCTGGCTCGGCCTCGACAACGGCACGTTCTGGTCGAACATGACCTCGAGCGTCGATGTCTGGAAGGACGTCGTCAACGGCGTCTGGAAGAGCGTCGCGTTCGGTGCGGTGGTCGCGCTGATCGCGGTATTCCAGGGCTACACCACGGCGCCGACCAGCGAGGGCGTGGCCTATGCGACGACGCGCACGGTGGTGTTCTCGTCGATCGTCGTGCTCGCGCTCGATTTCGTGATGACCGCATTCTTGATGTAGGAGCGGCTTCAGCCGCGATGCTTTGCCATGCATGCGTAGGGAAGATGCATCGCGGTTGAAGCCGCTCCTACGGAAAATCGAAACAGGACAGCACCATGACCCAACGACGTTCCTACCAGATCGGCACTGGCCTGTTCATCCTGCTCGGCTTCGCCGCGCTCGCGTACCTCGCGACGCAGACGACGTCGGTCGCGAACTTCAGCCAGGGCCCGAGCTACACGCTCAAGGCGCGCTTCACCAACATCGGCCAGCTCAAGCTGCGCGCGCCGGTCAAGCTGGCCGGCGTGCGCATCGGCTCGGTCGAGTCGATCGCGCTCGATCCGGGCAAGCTCGATGCGCTGGTGCACATCTCGATCGACAAGCGCTACAACGAGGTGCCCGACGATTCGTCCGCGGCGATATTCACCAGTGGTTTATTGGGCGACCAGTACGTTGGCATTCAGCCGGGCGGCTCGCCGGACATGTTCAAGGACGGCGACGAGTTCGTGCTGACGCAGTCGTCGATGCAGCTCGAGGACTTGATCGGCAAGTTCCTGGTCAGCGGTTCGCCGTCGCAGAAGCCTGCAGATGGCCAGCCAGCCAAGGATCAGGACGCCGCCGCCAAGCCCGCTGCGAATCCCCCCTCCAACGACAACAAGCATTGAGGAGTCATTCATGTTGCGCACGCTAGGTCTTGCTTTCGCTTTGTTGTTGGGGGTCGTCGCGACCCTGCCAGCGCGCGCCGATACGGCGACTCCGGATCAGGTCGTTCAGAGTATTGCCGACGATCTCGGCAAGGCGATCGACGGTCACCAGGCCGAACTCAAGAGCGATCACGACAAGCTGATCAAGATCATCGACGGCATCCTGCTGCCGCGCTTCGACATCGACTACGCGTCGATCCTCGTGCTCGGCCAGTACGCACGCACGTCCACGCCGGAACAGCGCACGCGCTTCGCCAAGGCGTTCTACAACTCGATCGCACATCGCTATGCGGAAGGCCTGCTCAACTACACGCGTGGCCGCGTTCGCGTGCTGCCGACCAAGGGCGAGCTGAGCGACAAGCGCACGATCGTGCGCACCGAGGTCGTGCTCGACGACGGCAAGACGCTGGCGGTCGACTACGCGTTCCGCAAGACCAAGGATGCGGAGTGGAAGGCCTACGACGTGATCATCGAGGGCATCTCCTACATCACGAATTACCGCAACCAGGTCGGCGCGGAGATCCAGAAATCCAGCCTCGATGCGTTGATCACGCGCCTGGAAACCCGGGGCGAGAAGACTTTGGAGACGATGGAGCACGACCAGAAGGGCAGTCAGTGACAGCGACGCTGCGCATCGAGCGCGTCGACGCGGGTCATGTCCGCGTTGCCGGCCGGCTCGGCTTCGCCGAAGCGGCCACGGCGCTGATGCGCGGCAATGAATTGGCCGGAAGCGGGGCGCGCGAGGTCGTGGTCGATATCGCGGGATTGCAGGACGTCGACAGCGCGACGTTGGCGATCCTGCTGGCCTGGGCGGCACGCGCGCGCATCGGCCGAGTGGTGCTGCGGTTCACCGGCGTCCCGGACGCTCTCAGGGCGTTGGCGCATCTGTGCGACGCCGAGCCGCTGCTAGGCATCGCCTGATCCGCCAGGTGCAGGCGGCGCGTCGGTTTCGCGCCGCCACGCTCAGGGGTGATCGCCGTCCTTGGCGGGTTTTTTCTTTTCGTAGGCGTGCTGCTCATCGAGCAGCTTGTCGACGTCCACGTCGTTGGTGCCCTGCATCTGTTCGATGATCTCCGCGGGCGGCTGGCCGTTGTAGATGTCGTACAAACGACGCTGCCGGTACGCGTCGCGGAAGAAGATATACGGGTCGTAGACGCCCTCGAGCAGGCCCTCGGCCTCGATGCCGCGTGAGCGCAGCGTGACCAGGTACAGCGTGTTAGGCAGGTATTCTGCGTGGAAGCGCAGGTCGTGCTCCCTGGCGTACCAGCCGAGCGGATCGAAATAATTGTCGACCGGCAGGCGCCAGAAATCGCGCGGTGTCGTCGAACCGATCAGCGGCAGCACCAGGTACGGGCCTTCCGGGACGCCCCACTTGGCCAGGGTCACGCCGAAGTCGGTCTCGTCGGGCGGAAGCCCCATCTCGCTGGCCGGATCGAACAGACCGACGAAGCCGACCGTCGAGTTGATCACGAAGCGGCCGGAATTGTGCGCAGCCGAAAGCGGTTCGACCTGCAGGATGTCGTTGATGATCGTGATCGGCATCTTGATGTTCGCGAAGAAATTCGCGACCACGCGGCGCATGTTCTTCGTCGTGACCTTGCGGTAGCCGACCGCGACCGGCCGGATCACCGCCTTGTCCGCCGCGTCATTGAACGCGTACATCTTGCGGTTGAAATCTTCCAGCGGATCGTCGGAGCGCGGTTTGGCCACCGCGCAGCCGGCCAGCAGCGCGACGCTCAAGGTCAGAACTCCCGCGCGAAGGTGGGAGGAAGTCAGGTTGGATCGCATTGGGTATCGTCTCGATGGTGCGTGGCTTCTTCGGTCCACGGCACAGCTGGGTGTTCCCTTTCCGCAATGCAAGGCTACGCGAAATCGGGGTCGACATGCACCGGGCAGGGGCGCAGCGATGCAGCGCAGGTACAGACACGATGCGCGTGATTGCACTGCACAAAACCGCGGCGTTACAATGGCGCATCGCTAAAGCCATGAATTGGCTTCAATTTTGGTCCGAGGATTCCTGAATGGCACGTATCACCGTGGAAGATTGCCTCGAAGTGGTCGACAACCGCTTCGAGTTGGTACTGATGGCCACCAAGCGTGCCCGCCAGCTGGCGAAGGGCGCGACGGCGGCGATCGAAGGGCACAATGACAAGCCGACCGTGCTCGCGCTGCGCGAGATCGCGGACCGCAAGGTCAACCAGACCATGATCGACGAGATCGACAAGCAGGAGCGCGAGCGCGCCGAGCGCGAGGCGCTGGAATGGGCCGCCGCCGAAGTCGACGACGATATCGGCAAGGGCGGCGACGATCTCTGATGGCTCGAACGTGGCAATCGTGTCGATCTGACGGGGCAGCCTGAGCGGCTGCGCCGGCGACATGGCCACGACTGTGCCCTGGCCGGTTCGGGCGCCGGCGGTGAGCCAGCCCCCCGCCGACGTGCGGGCGCTCGAGCACCAACTCGCGGCCTACCTGCCCGCCGAACAGGTCACGCGGGTCCGCAAGGCGTATGAAACCGGCGCGCTCGCCCACGAGGGCCAGACGCGCAAGAGCGGCGAACCGTACATCACCCATCCGGTCGCGGTCGCCAGCATCCTCGCCGAACTCGGCATGGATGCCGAGACGATCATCGCGGCGATCCTGCACGACACGCTCGAGGACACCACGCTCAGCGCGGAGCAGATCACTGCCGAGTTCGGTCTGACCGTGATCGAGCTCGTCGACGGCGTCACCAAGCTGGACAAGGTGCGATTCCGCAACCGCCAGGAGGCGGCCGCGGAAAGCTTCCGCAAGATGCTGCTGGCGATGGCGCGCGACCTGCGCGTGATCCTGATCAAGCTCGCCGACCGCCTGCACAACATGCGCACGCTGGGTGCGATGGAGCCCGACGCGCGCCGCCGCATTGCGCGCGAGACGCTGGATATCTACGCGCCGATCGCGCAGCGCCTCGGCATGAACCGCTTCAAGGCCGAGCTGCAGGATCTCGGTTTCCGCGCGCTGTTTCCCGACCGCCACCGCGTGATCGCGGAGCGCATCCGCTCCGTGCTCGGCAACCGCCGCGAGGCGATGGCGCGCATCGAGGTCGCGCTGAATGCACGCCTCGAGAGCGAGCAGATCCCGCATCGCGTGGTCAGCCGGATCAAGTCGCCGTACAGCATCTATTCGAAGATGCGCAGCGAGCACAAGTCGTTCGCGCAGGTGATGGACGTCTACGGCTTCCGCGTCATCGTCGACAGCGTGCCGCACTGTTACCACGCGCTCGGTGCGGTGCATGGCCTGCACAAGCCGCTCGATGGCCGCTTCCGCGACTTCATCGCGATTCCGAAGGCGAACGGCTACCAGTCCCTGCACACGGTGCTGTTCGGACCGTTCGGCGCACCGATCGAGATCCAGATCCGCACCGAGGACATGAATGCGGTCGCCGAGCGCGGCGTCGCCGCGCACTGGGTCTACAAGACCGACGCGACGCCGGCGAACAGCGCACAGTCGAGGGCGCGCGAATGGGTGTCGGGCCTCGTCGACCGCGAAACGCAGACGCCGTCGTCGCTGGAGTTCATCGAAAACGTCAAGGTCGACCTGTTCCCGGACGAGGTCTACCTGTTCACACCGAAAGGGCAGATCCTCGCATTGCCGCGCAATGCGACCGCACTCGACTTCGCCTACTTCGTGCACACCGATGTCGGCGGCCACGCGGTGGCCGCGCGCGCCGACAAGAAACTGGTGCCGCTGCGCACGCCGCTGGTCAGCGGCCAGACCGTCGAGATCATCACCGCGCCGTCCGCGGCGCCGAGTCCGCAGTGGCTGGGCTGGGTCGTCTCCGGTCGCGCGCGCACCGCGATCCGTCACCACCTGAAGCGCTTGCAGCACGAGGACGCGGTCGAGTTCGGTCACCGCATGCTCGATCGTGCGCTCGATGCTGTGGAATCGTCGCTGGAGAGCATTCCGCACGAAGTGCTCGACCGCTACCTGGCCGAGCAGAAGTTCAAGCGGCTCGAGGAATTGCTGGCCGATATCGCGCTCGGCAACCGCGTCGCCGATACGGTCGCGCAGGCGCTGCTCACGGCGCATGGCGAGCATCCACATGCCACGCGCCTGCGCAGCAGCGAGAAGATCCTGATCACCGGCGCTGAACGTGGCGTGCTCAGCTTCGGCAACTGCTGCCATCCGCTGCCGGGCGACGAGATCATGGGCTATCTCTCGGCCGGCAAGGGCATCGTCGTGCATCGCGTCGAGTGTCCGAACGTGCCGGAACTTCGCAAGTCGCCGGAACGCTGCATCGAGATCGCCTGGGACGCCGACGTGCAGGGCGACTACAAGGTCGAGCTGCGCATTGAGGTCGCGAACAAGCCCGGCGTGCTCGCCCAGGTCGCGGCGGCGATCGCGGAAGCGGGCTCGAACATCGAGAACGTCGAGTACAAGGAACGCGACGTGATGACTGCGACGATGCTGTTCACGATCGAGGTCAAGAACCGCAAGCACCTCGCCGACGTGATGCGCCGCGTGCACCGGCTGCAGGTCGTCACCGCCGTGCGCCGGCATCCGGTGTGAGCGCCGGGAATCGGGAATGGAGAGACGGGAATCGTAAAAGCGGCTCCGTTCGCCGTACTATTCGCGGCTCTCCATTCCCGATTCCCAGCCAATGACCCGCACCATCATCCACAGCGACCGCGCACCCGCGGCGATCGGTCCCTATTCGCAGGCCGTGAAAGTCGGCAACACGGTTTACCTGTCCGGCCAGACGCCGCTCGATCCGGTCAGCGGCGAGCTCGTGCAGGGCGACATCGCAACCCAGGCGCGCCGCGTGTTCGACAATCTGCAGGCGGTCTGCGAGGCGGCCGGCGGTTCGTTCGACCAGATCGCGCGCGTCGGCATCTATCTCACCGATCTCGCAAACTTTGCTGCGGTGAATGGCGTGATGAAGGAATACTTCCGCGAGCCGTATCCGGCGCGTTCGACGATCGGCGTGCGCGAGCTGCCGCGCGGCGCCGAGGTCGAGGTCGATGCGATCATGGTGCTCGACCGCTGAGGCCTCTGTGATGACGACGTGGCTGGTCGACATCACCCCATCCGCGCAAACAGCAGGCTGATGTAGGCGACCAGCAGGACGAAATACGTCACTGCGAGCGCAGCCTGCACCGCGACGCGGCCGGACAGGAATCCCGGCAATGCCAGCACCAGCCAGAGCACGCGCAGGCCCGTGTCCAGATCCGCCTGCGGCGCGGCGTGCGCGAGCATCCATTGCTGCACGAAAGACGCCACCGGTACCAGGGCAATGAGCGTGTAGAACGGCTTGCGCTTGGCGATGAATGTTCGCGCCAGCCCCGCGCCGTCGAGGTGCAGATCGGCCGGCAGGATCAGATACGCCAGCAGGTACAGGAGCACCGGCAGGATCATGAAGGAGACGTAGGAGAAGAACGTCCAGTCGGCAACGTGTCGCCAGCCGAACGACACCCACCAGACCTGGAGATTCGCCAGCAGCAGCGTGGCCACCAGCACCATGACCCACCACGCCTGCGCAAGCGCGCGGCCATCGCGAACCAGTCGTGCGATCCCCGAGAGCAATTGGGTCACGCCCAGGCCAATCAGGATCGACAGCAGGACCGTGATGTACTCGAATTCGTTCAAGTCGGGCTCCGGGCCGAAGGGGGCGGCGGAATACTACCCGCGGATTGCTTCGATCATCGTGCGCGGCATGCGGTCTTTCGCCGGAATTCCGCGCATCTGATTCCAGTGGGTGGCGGGCTTTCCTGATGCGGGTTGCAACGGTCGGGCTTCGCACAGCGGCCGCGCTTGATACGCTAGGCAGATGCCACCAGCGGTCCGCCAGCGTGTTGCCGTACCGACGCCCGATTCCGGCCTCACGCCCGTGACCGCGCTCGCCGGTGTCGGGCCGGCGCTGGCGCAGGCGCTCGCGCGGCTCGGTCTCGAGCGTGTGCAGGATTTGTGGTTCCACCTGCCGCTGCGTTACGAGGACCGCACCCGGATCACGCCGATCCGCGAGCTGCGTATCGGTGAGAGTGCGCAGGTCGAGGGCGTCGTCGAGGCGGTCGAGCGCGGGTTCCGCTACCGGCCGCAACTGCGCGTCGCGGTCGGCGACGACTCGCGCGCGACGCTCACGTTGAGATTCTTCCATTTCAATCGCGCGCAGGCCGAGCAGTTCGTGCCGGGTGCGCGTTTCGTCTGCTATGGAGAGGTCCGGCATGGCGCGCACGGACCGGAGATGGTGCATCCCGAATACAGACGCGTGCTCGGTGAGACCCGTGTCGCCACCGAAGATCGCCTGACGCCGATCTATCCGACTACCGAAGGCCTCGGCCAGAAGCGTCTCGCCGGCGTGATCGCGCGCTCACTCGATCGCCTGCCCGACGATGCAGCGCTGGAGTTGATCCCGGACGCGCTGCGCGCACCGTTGCGGTTCGCTTCGTTGCGTGATGCGTTGCTCACCGTGCATCGGCCGCCGGCCGATGCGGATGTCACCGGACTCGCGGCCGGCCGGCATCCGGCGCAGCAGCGCCTCGCGTTCGAGGAACTGCTGACGCATCACCTGAGCCTCAAGCGCCTGCGCGCGCAGATGCGCCGACATGCCGCGCCGGTGCTGGCCGGTGACGGTCATCTGCGTGCCGCGCTGCGTGCGGGTCTGCCATATGCGCTGACCAGCGCGCAGCGGCGCGTCGGCGCCGAGGTCGAAAGCGATCTTGCGCAGCCGGTGCCGATGCTGCGGCTCGTTCAGGGCGATGTCGGTTCCGGCAAGACCGTGGTCGCCGCGCTTGCGGCGCTGGCGGCGGCGGAGGCGGGCACCCAGACCGCATTGGTCGCGCCGACCGAACTGCTCGCCGAGCAGCACTGGAACAATTTCAGGGCCTGGCTGCAGCCGCTCGGCATCGAGCCGGTATGGCTCGCCGGCAAGATGCTCGGTCGTGCGCGCGAAGCCGCGCTGGCCGCGGTCGCGGCGGGCGCGCCGATCGTGATCGGTACGCACGCACTGATGCAGGAGAGCGTCGTGTTCCGCCGCCTTGGTCTCGCGATCATCGACGAACAGCATCGCTTCGGCGTGCACCAGCGCCTGAGCCTCCGCGACAAGGGCCGCAGCGGCGATGTCGTGCCGCATCAGCTGGTGCTGACCGCGACGCCGATCCCGCGCACGCTGGCGATGACCGCGTACGCCGATCTCGATGTCTCCGTGATCGACGAGCTTCCGCCCGGCCGCACACCGGTGCAGACCGTCGCGATCTCGAACGCGCGCCGCGGCGAAGTCATCGAGCGCATCCGTGCAGCCTGTGCCGAGGGTCGCCAGGCGTACTGGGTGTGCACGTTGATCGAGGAGTCCGAGCAGTTGGAAGCACAGGCCGCCGAGGTCGCGTTCGCGGAGCTTGCGGCAGCGCTTCCGGAGCTGCGCATCGGCCTCGTGCATGGACGCCTGAAGCCGAAGGAGAAGCAGGCCGCGATGGATGCGTTCAAGGCCGGTCAAACCCACGTACTGGTCGCGACCACCGTGATCGAGGTCGGCGTCGACGTGCCGAACGCGAGCCTGATGGTGATCGAGAACGCCGAGCGACTCGGCCTCGCCCAGCTGCATCAATTGCGCGGACGAGTCGGTCGCGGCAGCACCGCGTCGAGTTGCGTGCTGCTCTACCAGACGCCGCTGTCGCGGATGGCGCGCGCGCGGCTCGAGGTCATGCGCGAAACCAGCGACGGTTTCCGAATCGCCGAAAAGGATCTCGAACTGCGCGGTCCCGGTGAGCTGCTCGGCACGCGCCAGACCGGCCAGCTCGAATTCCGCGTCGCCGATCTTGCGCGCGATGCGCACCTGCTACCATCGGTGCACCGCGTTGGCGAAGCCCTGCTGCGCGATCATCCCAATCTTGCCGAACGCCTGATCGCGCGGTGGGTTGGCGGTGCAGCCCGATACGCGGGAGCCTGAATTCATGACACACTGGGTCAGCCGGCTGCGCGCTGGCATCGCCCTGTTGAAGCCGCGCGAGTTCGCGCTGGCCGCCGCACCTTGTCCTTATTGTGGCCCGAGCCTGTTCGTGCGCCTGCAGCGCGAGGAAACCGGCGTGCGTTGCACGCGTTGCGCGGCCTCGGCAGTGCACCTGGCGCTTGGTTGGGCGCTGCGCGATCAGGTCACGCATCTCGGCGAATGCGACGCGTGCGAACTGTCGGCCCGCGGCCCGCTGGTGGCCTTCCTGCGCCGCTCCGCGCGCAGCCTCGCGACCTCGGAGTACTTTGCCGATGTCGCGCCGGGTGGGTTGCGCGACGGCATCCGCTGCGAGGATGTCCAGCGACTGAGTTACGCCGATGCGAGCTTCGATCTTGTCACTCACACCGAAGTGTTCGAACACGTGCCCGACGACGCACGAGCGTTCGCCGAACTCGTGCGCGTGCTGCGGCCAGGCGGTGTCACGATATTCACGGTGCCGATGCATGAGGGTGAACTTACGGTCGAACGTGCGCGGCTGCGCGATGGCGCGCTCGAACACGTGCATCCTCCGGTCTATCACACCGATCCGTTGCGCGATGGCGCCGGCATCCTCGCGTTCCGCGACTACGGCCGCGACATCCTCGCTCGCCTGCGCGATGCCGGCTTTGCCGAAGCCGACCTGACGACGCCCACACAGCGCATTCCGTGGACCGTCCCCCGCGCGGTCGTGGTCGCGCGCAAACCCGCATGAAGGATTCCCGTGCAAGCCCATGAACTGCTGATCGACACCGACCCTGGCGTGGACGACGCGCTGGCGATCCTGATGGCCCACGCGCACGCCGAGGTCGCCGGCCTGTCGATCGCAGCCGGCAATGTCGGGCTCGCGCACACGGTCGGCAATGCGTTGAGACTGATCGATGTGATCGGGACCGACACGCCGGTGTTCGCGGGCTGCCCCGTACCGTTGGTGCTGCCGGCTGCGGATGCCGGCTTCGTGCATGGCGCGGACGGCTTCGGCGATACCGGTTATCTGCGCTCCGCGCGCCGGGCGGCCGATGAGCACGCGGCGGCCGCGATCGTACGGCTCGCCCGGGAGCGGCCGGGCCGTCTCACGCTGGTCGCGCTCGCGCCGCTGACGAATCTCGCGCTCGCGTTGCGTCTCGATGCGGAGCTGCCCTCGCGCATCGCGCGGCTGGTCATCATGGGCGGCGCCGTGACCGGGCGCGGCAACACGCATCTGGTGCCGGCCGAGTTCAATATCGGCTTCGATCCGGAGGCCGCGCAGGTCGTGTTTTCGGGCTGGCCGGAATTCGATCTGGTCGACTGGGAAGCCTGTGTCCGTCATGCGATCGCGTTCGAGCGCTTCGATTGCATGGTCGCGGCGGACACCGAGCGGGCGAGGTTTTACGCGGCGATTTCGCGCAAGGCACGCGCGTTCAACCAGTCGCATGGGCGCCACGGCATGGTCGTGGCCGACGCGCTGGCCATGGCGGTTGCGCTGGAGCCGGGCATCGTCCGGCGCGCCGAGCGCCATCACATCGGCATCGAGCTGGCCGGCGCGCTGACCCGCGGCGCGACCGTGGTCGACTGGGATGACCGCTGCGGCCACCCCGTGAATGCGCGCATCGTGCTGGATGTCGACCAGACACACTTCGAGGCGATGGTCGGGGCGGCGCTCGGCGCGCCGGGCGCCGCCTGATTCGTGCTGATTCGCGCGGTTTTGGTCCGGCGACTTGCACGGGCTGGGCAGGGCCGGTTAAACTGCCGCTCTTTTATCCCGCCCAGCAGCGGAACCGAGCCCATGAAAACCGACATCCATCCTAACTACAAGCCGGTCGTGTTCCAGGACATCTCCAGCGATTTCGCGTTCCTGACGCAGTCGACGATGTCCAGCAAGGACACGATCAAGTGGGAGGACGGCCAGGAATATCCGCTGATCAAGGTGGAAATCTCCAGCCACTCGCACCCGTTCTTCACCGGCAAGCAGAAGATCGTCGACACTGCCGGTCGCGTCGACAAGTTCCGCCGCCGCTACGCGAAGTAAGGTCAGGATGACCTCACCCCGGACAGTACAGGGATGTACGCTGATCCGGGGTCCAGTTCGATCGAGTCATCCAAACGCCGGCCGATGGCCGGCGTTTGCGTTTCCGCGCGGCGGATGAACATTTTGTCATTCCGCGGGAGCGTCCTCGACCTCATCGCAGCTTGATTCGTGCATGCCGCAAACGCATATGTTGCCGTGCAATAATCATGCGTTGACCGCATCGTAGTATCGCGGTCGTCCACCAAAGATATATCCGCCCGCAGCGCCTCGCACCGGTTGCGCGCGATGCGGCGCTACGCAGCCAGGAGTTCGTCGTGTCCGATAAAACCGTCCAGCTCACCGATTCCGCTACGAACAAGAGCGCGACGTTTCCGGTTGTGACCGGTACGCTCGGCGATCCGGCCATCGACATCGGCAAGCTCAACAAGGAAACCGGCTACTTCACGTTCGACCCGGGCTTCATGGCGACCGCTGCGACGCGCAGCGCGGTCACGTTCATCGATGGCGATGCCGGCGTGCTGCTGTATCGCGGCTACCCGATCGACCAGCTCGCCAAGCAGTCGAGCTTCCTCGAGGTGGCCTACCTGCTGATCAACGGCGAACTTCCCGACAAGGCGAAGTTCTCGGCGTTCGAGGACGAGGTCACGCATCACACGATGATGCATGAGGCCCTGAAGAACTTCCTGCACGGCTTCCACTACGACGCACATCCGATGGCGATCCTGTGCGCATCGATTGCCTCGCTGTCGGCGTTCTATCACGACACGCTGGACCTGAATGATCCGGAGCAGCGCCGCCTCGCGGCGATCCGCCTGATCGCGAAGATGCCGACGATTGCCGCGGCCGCGTACCGCTATTCGATCGGCTGGCCGATCCGTTATCCGCGCAACAACCTCGACTATGTGACGCGCTTCCTGCACATGATGTTCGAGGTGCCGAGCGAGCCGTTGGAGCTCAGCCCGGTCGCTGCGAAGGCGCTCGACCTGCTGTTCATTCTGCACGCGGACCACGAGCAGAACGCGTCGACCTCGACCGTGCGCCTGGTCGGCTCGACCGGCGCGAATCCGTATGCCTGCGTCGCCGCCGGCATCGCCGCGTTGTGGGGGCCTGCGCACGGTGGCGCCAACGAAGCCGTGCTGAAGATGCTCGGCGAGATCGGCGATGCGAAGAACGTCGGCAAGGCGGTGGAGAAGGCGAAGGACAAGAACTCCGGCTTCCGCCTGATGGGCTTCGGCCATCGCGTCTACAAGAACTTCGATCCGCGCGCGACGATCATCCGCGAGATGTGCCACAAGGTGCTGAACGACCTGCACGTCAACGATCCGCTGCTCGACGTGGCGATGGAGCTCGAACAGGCCGCACTGAAGGATTCGTACTTCGTCGAACGCAAGCTGTACCCGAACGTCGATTTCTACTCCGGCATCATCTACAAGGCGCTGAAGATCCCGACCGAGATGTTCACCGTGATGTTCGCGATCGCGCGCACCGCGGGTTGGGTCGCACACTGGCTCGAGCAGCACACCGATCCGGAAACCAAGATCGGCCGCCCACGCCAGATCTATACCGGCGCGGTAAAGCGCGACTACGTCGAACTCGCTAAGCGCTGACGCTGACGGGAAACCGGTAGCCGGTAATCGGTAGCCGGAACAGCCTGCATTCGGGCGCGAGGGCTAGCCGCTACCGGCTTTCGAGCAGTATTTCGAGCGCGCCCAAGGACGCGCGCTGCATCGGTTTCTCGCTGATGCGATCGAGCGGCGCCTGGCGCAGCAGATCGTATGGCAGCAGCGTGATGTCGATCGCCGCGTCGTCGGCACTGAACAGCAGTACCGGAAAATCGCGCGCACTCGCACGGTCCACGCGCAGGCGCCGGGTCTGCTCCTCGTAGGGAATGCCGTGTTCGCGCAGATGCGCGATCACGTTGTTCGGCTGGTCCGAATACAGGTGCAGGCAGACCGCCGAATGCGCGTCGGCGGTACCTTCGAGCACCGCGCCGACGAGGCGCGGCTCGTGGTCCGAGAAGAAGCGCATCGCCTCGCGTGCGACCTCGCGCAGCCGGCGCAGCGTGCGTGTCTGGTCGTCGCCGCGGAACAGGCGCTGGTGTTCACGCAGTGCCTCCTCGATCTCGCTGTTCTTCGGCAGGCTGAGTTCGTCGAAGATGCCGAGCCGCTCGGCCGCCTTCAGCTTCGCCTGGCGGTAGTCGCGCAGGCCGCCCTCGGTCATCAGGCGCGCGGCCTCGACCGCGACGCGCCGCCGCAGCTCCGGTGCGCGCGTCGCCGCATGGCTGCCGCGGTCATGCCGGCCGGTCATGCTCAGAACACGTCGTAGGCTTCGCGCTGCTCGCCGTTCTTGTCGTCGGTCGGTGGCGGCTGCGAAGCGAGCCGGGTTGCATCCTCGGCCTTCATGACCTCGAGAATCGCGCCGGCATCGCCTGCGGTGGCCAGCAAGCCGCTGGCCGGATCGATGCGCACCTTGGTGATGCCGGGCGGCATGTCGAACGGCTGTTCCGGCACGTCATTCAGCGCGGCGCGCATGAAGTCGATCCAGATCGGCAGGGCAGCCTTGGCACCGAACTCGCCGCGGCCGAGCGAGCTGAAGTCGTCGAAGCCGACCCAGCAGCTCGCGACGAGTTTGGCGTCGAAGCCGGTGAACCAGGCGTCGCGGTGGTCATTGGTCGAGCCGGTCTTGCCTGCCAGATCGTTGCGCTTGAGCACCATCGCGGCGGAGCCGGTGCCGCGCCGGATCACGTCGCGCATCAACGAAGTCACCAGGTAAGCGTTGCGCGGATCGATCGCGCGCGGGGCGAGATGCGGCTGGCCGGGCGTCTGCGCCGCCGTGCTGGCGAGCGCGCTGCCGATCGGGCTCAGCGCGCTCGCGGTACTTTCCGCTCCGGTAGTCGCTGCTGCGGATGACGCATCAGCGTTCTGCCGTTCCGCGCAATTCGCGCATGCGATCGCTGGATCGGCGCGATATACCACGTTGCCTTCGCGGTCGTCGATCTCGCGGATCAGGTACGGATCGATCAGGTAGCCGCCGTTGGCGAATACGGCATAGCCCCGTGCCATCGCGAGCGGCGCGACGTTGGCCGTGCCCAGCGCCATCGACAGGTTTTCCGGAATCTGGCCCGGGCTCAGACCAAAGCGCGTGATGTACTCGCGGGCATAGCGCACGCCGATCGCGTCGAGCAGGCGCACCGACACGAGGTTCACCGACTTCACCAGCGCTTCGCGCAGCCGGATCGGGCCCTGGAACGTGTCGTCGTCGTTCTTCGGCGTCCACACGCCGTCGGGCTTGGACGGGTCGGGGAATTGCACGGGCGCGTCGTTGAGCACCGAGGCGGGCGTGAAGCCGTGGTCGAACGCGGCCGAATACAGGAACGGCTTGAAGCCGGAGCCCGGCGAGCGAGCGCTTTGCGTCACGCGGTTGAACTTGCTGCGCAGGAAGCTGAAGCCGCCGACCATGCTCTCGACCGCTCCGTCCTCGGGATCGAGCGCGACGAGCGCGGCTTCCGCGGCGGGAATCTGCGAGAGTCTCCAGGCGCCTTCGGCGTCCTGCACGAGCCGCACGATATCGCCGCGCTTGAGCACTGCGTCGATGCTCTTGGGCGCGGCGCCGCGGCGATCTTCGTCGAGGCGCGGGTGCGCCCAAGCGACCGATGCGAAATCCAACGAAATGTTCTGGCCGTCCGCCAGATGGACGCGTGCCTGCTGCTTGTCGCTCTCGGTGACCAGGCCCGGAATCAGCCCGGCGAGCGGTCGGTAGTCGGTGAGCGCGTTGTCCCAGTCGGACGCGGTCGCGCCGGCGGCAAGGTCGACATGCGCTTCCGCGCCGCGCCAGCCGTGGCGCTGGTCGTAGGTCGACAGGCCACTACGCAGTGCGCGGTTCGCCGCGTCCTGCTGCACGGAATCGAGCGTCGTCTTGACCACGTAGCCGTCGGTCAGCGCGTTGTTGCCGAGACGGTCGATCGCCTCGAGGCGCACCAGTTCGGCGAAGTAGGGTGCGTCGACCTCGACCGGCGCCTCGTGTGGCTGCGCGAGATCAGGCGCCTTGAGTGCGGCGTCGTAGTCGGTCTTGTCGATGAAGCGGTTGTCGAGCATGCGCCCGAGCACGTAGGCGCGGCGCTCGAGCGCGCGCTGCGGGCGACTGAGCGGGTTGCCGGTCGACGGGAACTTCGGGATCGACGCCAGCATCGCGCATTCGGGCAGGGTCAGCTGGTCCAGCGTCTTGCCGTAGTAGAACTCCGCCGCCGCGGCGATGCCGTAGGAACGATGGCCGAAGAAGCTCTTGTTGAGGTAGAGCTCGAGGATCTCGTCCTTGCTGAGCGCGTTCTCGATGCGGAACGCGAGGAAGATCTCCGACAGCTTGCGCGTGTAGCTGACTTCCGAGCTGAGGAAGAACATGCGCGCCACCTGCTGGGTGATCGTGCTGCCGCCGGCGACATGCTTGCTGCCAGTGGTGACGGTCAACCAGACCGCGCGCCCGATGCCGCCGAGGTCGATGCCGCGGTGCGTGTAGAAGTCGGCGTCCTCGGCCGCGAGGAACGCGTTCTTCAGGCGTTCCGGCACATCCCGGATGCGCACCGGTGAGCGCTTCGTCTCGCCGAAGGTTGCAATCAGCTTGTCGTCGGCGGACTTGATCCTGAGCGGCACCTGCAGGCGCACGTCCTTGAGCGTCTCGACGGAAGGCAGCCGGGGCGAGATGAGCCAGTAGGCGGTACCGATCGCGATGCCGCCGAGGAGGACGCCGGCCAGCGCGAGGTACAGCGCATAGCGCAGCAGTCGGAGAAATAGGGTCATGCGGCGGGACTTGTGATGCCAGTCAAGGTACGTGCGGTAAGTATCGGAGTATAGAGCGTATATGGTTTCGCGGGACAGGTGCCGGAAGGGGCGCCTTGTCTTCTGTCAGGGGCGAAGTTCGATCTAAGTGACTGTGTTCACTAAATTTTATTTTAACGCTGGACGGCTGTTGAAAAACCGTTAATCATCGTATTTAATGTAACGGCGCA
Source organism: Dokdonella soli (assembly GCF_039523175.1). Lineage (NCBI taxonomy): Bacteria > Pseudomonadati > Pseudomonadota > Gammaproteobacteria > Lysobacterales > Rhodanobacteraceae > Dokdonella > Dokdonella soli. Next base: position 71,185 of record NZ_BAAAEU010000023.1, on the reverse strand, counting down.
TCTTTCGCTCGTAAGAGCGCGTGGGAAGGGGAAAAAGTGTGGGCCTGTTCACACCTAAAGCGCCGCCGCTGATCGGCGTCGACATCAGCTCGACCGCGGTCAAACTGCTCCAGCTGGTGCAGGTCGGCGGTCGCTATCGCGTCGAACACTATGCGGTCGAACCGCTGCCGCCCAATGCCGTCGTCGAGAAGAACATCGTCGAGGTCGAGGCGGTCGGCGAAGCGATCCGTCGCGCGTTGAACCGTTCCGGTGCCAGGACCAAGTTCGCGGCCGCCGCGGTCGCCGGCTCGGCGGTGATCACCAAGGTGATCCCTATGCCCGGCGACCTGTCCGAGGAGGACATGGAAGCGCAGATCGAGGTCGAGGCGAACCAGTACATCCCTTATCCGATCGAGGAAGTCAGTCTCGACTTCGAAGTGCTCGGTCCGATCAAGGACAACCCGGACATGGTGAACGTCCTGCTCGCCGCGTCGCGGACCGAGAACGTCGACCTGCGGGTCGCCGCGCTCGACCTCGGCGGCCTTGGCACCAAGGTCATGGATGTCGAGGCGTTCGCGATGGAGAACGCGTTCAGGCTGATCGCCGACCAATTGTCCGTGCCGAAGGATGCGGTCGTCGCGGTCGTCGACGTCGGCGCCACGATGACCACGCTGATCGTGCTGAAGAACCAGCGCACGATCTACTCGCGCGAACAGGTCTTCGGCGGCAAGCAGCTCACCGACGAGGTGATGCGCCGCTACGGGCTCAGTTACGAGGAGGCCGGCCTCGCCAAGCGCCAGGGCGGCTTGCCCGAATCCTACGAAAGCGAAGTGCTGGAGCCGTTCAAGGAGGCGATGGTCCAGCAGATCAGCCGCCTGCTGCAGTTCTTCTTCGCCGGCAGCGAGTACAACCGCGTCGACCAGGTCGTGCTCGCCGGCGGCTGCGCGTCGATTTCCGGCATCGCCGACCTGGTCGAGGAACACCTCGGCGTTCCCTGCATCGTCGCCAACCCGCTCGCCGACATGTCGCTGTCAGGTCGCGTGCAGGCGCAGACGCTCGCGCAGGACGCGCCCGCGCTGATGATCGCCTGCGGACTCGCGCTCAGGAGCTACGACTGATGGCACACATCAACCTTCTGCCGTGGCGTGCCGAGCGGCGCAAGCTGCGCGAGCGCGAGTTCTACATGATGCTGCTTGCGACCGCGGTTGGCGCGTTCGTGGTGCTGATCGCGGCGATCTTGTGGATGAATCATCTGATCGACGATCAGAGCAGCCGCAACACGTATCTGCAGGAACAGATCAAGGGTCTGGACAAGCAGATCGAGGAGATCAAGGAGCTCGACAAGACGCGCTCGCAGCTGCTGACCCGCAAGGAGATCATCGAGCAACTGCAGTCGAACCGCTCGCAGATGGTGCATCTGTTCGACGAGATGGTGAAGACGATCCCGGACGGCGTGCGCCTGATCTCGATGAAGCAGGCGGGCGAGGTGCTGACGCTCGAGGGCGTCGCCGAATCGAATTCGCGTGTCGCCAGCTACATGCGCAACATCGACGTGTCGCCGTGGATGGGACACACCGACCTGCGCAAGATCGAGAACCAGGCGGGCTTGAAGGACGCCGACAAGAAGATGCCATATGTGTTCTCGCTCGACGTGAAGCTGCGCAAGCCGCAGGACGCGCAGGATGGCGGGCAGGTGGCGTCGGCGGGCGGAGCCGCGAACGCCGGCGTTGCAGCAACGGCCGCCGCTACGGCTGCGCCGGGAGGCGCGAAGAAGCCAGGCGATTCTGGCGCGCAGCCGGGTGACGCGTCCAGCAAGCCGGTGCCCGCTGGTGACAGGGCCGCGCCGGCGCCGCAACCGACGACCACTCCGGCCACGGGGGAGAAGAAATGAGCTTCCTCGACGACCTGCGCAATCTGGACCGCAACAACATCGGTGGCTGGCCGAAGTCGGTCAAGATCTTCTTCGCCAGCCTCATCGTCATCCTCATCCTGTTCTTCGGCTGGTACCTGCAGATCAGCGGCCAGCAGGACGAACTCGACAGCGCGCGCAAGAAGGAAACCGCGCTGAAGAAGGAGTTCTCGGACAAGCAGGCCAAGGTGGTCAACCTGGAGGCCTACCGCAAGCAGCTCGACGACATGCAGGAGATGCTGCAGACGATGCTGCGCCAGCTGCCGAGCAAGACCGAGATGCCGGACCTGCTGAACGACATCACGCAGGCCGCCTTGGCGGCCGGCATCGAGACCGAACTGTTCCAGCCGGGACCGGAGGCGATGAAGGACTTCTATGCCGAAAAGCCGATCCAGCTGAAGATGCTCGGCACCTACCATCAGTTCGGATCGTTCATCAGCAATGTCGCATCGCTGCCGCGCGTAGTCATCCTGACCATGCACGATGTCTCGCTGAAACCGTTCAAGGCGCCCAGTGCGAGTTCCACATCGATCTCCGGCGGACAGTTGACACTCGAGGGCACGGTCAAGACGTATCGCTATCTCGACGAGGCGGAGACTGCGGAGGTCCAGCGCGCGGAAGCAGCGAAGCCCGGCGCAAAGCCAGCGCTCGCCGCAAAACCGGCGGCCAAGTCCAAGGCAGGAGGAGAATGACATGAATGCTCCCCTCGCCACCATGTATCGACTGGCCGTTGCGTGCGTGCTCCTTGTCGGCATCGCCGGCTGCAGCTCGAGCGAGGACCCGCATCAATGGGTCGCGAAGGAGAAAGCGAAGAAAGGCGCTCCCTTGCAGCCGCTGCCAGTCGTCAAGACGTTCGAGACCTTCCTCTACAAGGATCAGAACCTGCGCGATCCGTTCGGCCTCAGTGCCGAGGAGCAGGAGCAGACCGCGAACACCGGTCCGCATCCTGACCAGAACCGCACGCGCGAGCCGCTCGAGTCGTTTCCTCTCGACGGGCTGAAGATGTCCGGCACGCTCGGTCTGGCCAAGCAGATCGAGGGGCTCGTGCGGGATCCGGATGGCGTGGTGCATCGGGTCCATGTCGGCAACTACCTCGGTCAGAACTACGGACGCATCACCGCTATCGGCGAGGACCACATCGACCTCGTCGAGCTGGTGCCGAACGGCACCGGTGGCTGGATGGAACGGCAGGCCTCGATTGCCCTGGGCGACACCAAGAAATGATCGAATCATTCGGGACAAATCTCATGACCACGACATTCGCTTCAACCTCGGAGCGCAGGTTTGCCTTCCCGGTGATCCGGCCAGTGCTCTGGATGCTGCTCCTTCTCGGTTTCGTGCTGAGCGGTGCCGCGCAGGCCGAGAATGTGCTCAACGACATCAGCTACACGGCCCTGCCGGGAGGCAAAGTCGAGGTCACGCTGAAGTTCGCGAGCCCGGTCAGTGCTCCCCATGCGTTCTCGACCGAGTCGCCGCCGAGCATCGCGCTCGATTTCGCCGACACCCGCAACGCGGTCAGCAAGCGCCACATCGATATCAGCGCGGGGGCGACCTCGGGCGTCTCGGCGATCGAGGCCGCCGGACGCACGCGCGTGGTCGTCGACCTGTTCCGCGTCGCCGGCTACGACACGCGCACCAATGGCAACAACGTGGTGCTCACGATCAACAACGGCCTGATCGGCACGACCAGCGTCGCGACCTCGGTCGGCAAGACCGATCCGACCAAGGCGGTCAGCGCATCGAACGAGATCGAGGTGTCCAACGTCGACTTCCGCCGCGGCAAGAACGGTGAGGGGCGCGTCGTGGTCAGTTTCAACGGTCCGGGCGCCGCTGCGAACCTCAAGCGCGAGGGCGGCACGATCGTGCTCGACATGCTCAACGTGAAGCTGCCGCCGAACCAGGCGCAGCATCTCGACGTGCTCGATTTCGCGACCCCGGTGCAATCGATCGACACGCGCGCGCGCAACAACGGCGTGCACATGGAGATCGTTGCCAAGCAGCCGTTCGAACAGCTCGCCTATCAGACCGGCAACGAGTACGTCGTCGAGATCTCGCAAAAGAAGGATGAAGCGAAGCTCAAGGGCAAGAACGCGGAACCGGAATACAACGGCAGCCGTGTCACCTTCAACTTCCAGGATATTCCCGCGCGTTCGGTGCTGCAGCTGATCGCCGATGTCTCCGATCTCAACATCGTCGTCGCCGACAGCGTGCAGGGCAACGTCACCTTGCGCCTGATCAATGTGCCCTGGGACCAGGCGCTCGATATCGTGCTGCAGGCCAAAGGTCTCGACAAGCGCCGCCGCGGCAACGTGATCTGGGTCGCGCCGCAGAAGGAGATCGCGGACCGCGAGGAATCGATTGCCGATGCGCGCCTGAAGATGGAAGACAAGGAAGCGCTGGTTACCGACTACATCCCGGTCAGCTATGGCAAGGCCAAGGACATCGCCGCACTGCTGACCAAGGAAACGCAGACCAACTCGGCGGGCGGCCAGTCTGCCGGTGGCCAGGTTCAGCGGGGTTTCCTGTCCTCGCGCGGCAGCGTCAGCTATGACGACCGCACGAACACGCTGCTGGTCAGCGATATTCCGTCGAAGATCCAAGAGATCCGCCAGCTCGTCGCCGTGCTCGACCGCCCGGTTCAGCAGGTGCTGATCGAATCGCGCATCGTGATCGCGACTGACAGCTTCGCGCGCGAGCTTGGCGTGAAGTTCGGTATTAGCGGCGGCTACATGGACAGCAACAACAACGTGATCAGCACCGCCGGCACAGCTCGCGGCACTGATCAGATGAACAACGTCGTCCTCAACAACCGCTTTAACGGACCGGGTCTCGGTTTGCCGAACACTGCGCGGGATCCTCAAATAGGGAACGGCATTTTGGTGCCCTCGCTGAACAACCGCCTCAACGTCAACATGCCGGCCACAAATCCGGCGGGAAGCTTCGGCCTTGCGATCCTCGGTGCAGACTATCTACTCGATCTCGAGTTGTCCGCGGCGCAGACCGAAGGTCGCGGCGAAGTCATCTCCAGCCCGCGTGTGATCACAGCGAACCAGCGGGAAGCAGATATCAAGCAGGGCCAGGAAGTCGGTTACGTCACGTTCCAGAACTCGGGTGGTGCTGGCGGTTTGGGCACCGCGACCGTGCAATTCAAGGAAGCAGTGCTCGAACTCAAGGTCACCCCGACGATCACGGCCGACGACCGCGTCGTGCTGAACCTCAACGTCAAGAAGGACGCGATCGCAGGTTTCGTCGACAACCCCGGCGGTGGCAGGGTGCCGACGCTCGACAAGCGCGAGATCAACACCGAGGTGCTCGTCGACAATGGCCAGACCGTCGTGCTCGGCGGAGTCTACGAGGTCAGCAAATCCGACACGATCCGCAAGGTGCCGTTGCTCGGCGACATGCCGGTGCTCGGCAACTTGTTCAAGAACAACAGTCGCAACGACACCAAGGCGGAACTCCTGATTTTCGTCACGCCGCGCATTCTGAGCGACAGCCTCAAGTGACCGGCTGGGTGTAACACACAATGACGACGATGCCTGAAGGCACCCGACCAGAAACGAACATGCAGTCCTGGAGATTCAACATGAAATTTTTCGGCAAGACCCTGGGGCTGCTGCTCGCCAGCCTCGTCCTGGCCAGTTGCGGCGGTGGTGGCGGTGGTGGTGGCAGCGGCGACGCGTTCCAGCCCCCGCAGAGCGGCTCGATCACGCTGACCGCAACGACGACGACGCTGCCGCTTAATACGGCTGGCTATGACCCGGCGCAGCGGGGTGCACCAACCCAGGCTGAAGTCACCATCGTATGGCGGAATGCCAATGGGACGCTCGTGAATGGGCACGACATCGCGGTCAGCATTTCGCCGATCACAGTTGCGGCGATCTCCTGTTTGGCAGCGGGGACGAGCGGCGGTGGCAGTGGCAGTGGTACCTGCGCGACCACCAGCGACCTATATGGATCGGTTCCGATCACCGGCATCAACGGGCAAGCCACTGTCTTCGTCAATTCTCGTCTGACTGCGGGCACAACGACCTTGGTTGTCACCGCAACCGATCCGACGACGGGTCGGACGGTGAGTGCCAGTCTCGTGTTCACAGTGACGAGCGGCGTCGGTTCGTCGCCAGCGAGTGTCACGTTGACCCCAAGTCCGACAGGCATCTATCTGCCGAGTTCGGGCGGAACCAACTCGTCCGCCATCAGCGCCACTGTGCGCGATGGCGGTGGCCAGCTGATTCCCGATCCGGTCAGTGGCAACAGCGGCGTCGACAACATCCAGTTCGAGATCATCGGCAATGCGGGCGATGCGCGCCTGTCCACCAATTCGGTGAGCGGTTCGAGCACGGGCACGAAGGTGTCTTCGCATACCGTGCATGGTGTTGCGACGGCATCGTTCCAAGCAGGCGACCAGACGCCACAGGGTCCGATCCAGATCCGCGCGACGGTCGACCGCGCCGACAACAACGTCAGCAACGGTATCCAGGATCCGGTCACGTTCACGACTTCGGTCATTGTGTCGGACGGCAAGCTGTATTCGATCCAGGTCACTTCACCGGTCTTTGCAGCGAATTTGCCCGGTATCACGATCAATTGCGTGACGACTCCCTGCGTCGTCCCAACCGCTTCAGGCAGCGTGACCCCGAGTCCGAACGCGATTCCCACGAATCCGGATGCCACGCTTAGCTTGGTCGTTTCGGCCAAGGCGCAGGATCGCCAAGGCAATCCGGTGCTGCCGGGTACGCCGATCCGCTTCGGTTCAGTGGACACACCGGTTGGTGCGCCGGGTAGCAAGAACGACAACCAGTTCCTGCTTTCGGGTATCGACGGCAATCCGCAAGAAGGCGGCACCCTGTTCACCGCGCCGACCGGACAATTCACGACGGGCGGCGGTGGTGCCGGTCCCGGCGACGCGCTGGTTGTGTTCGGCAAGGCTGTGCAGGGCAACGATGATCTTGAGAGCGCGGTCACGGTGCAAAGCGTGACCAGTGCGACCAGCCTCGTCGCGTCGCCTGGTTTCAACCTCAACGACACGACCGGCGTAAGCGTGGATTACGGCCCGGTGCTTCCCTATTTGATCGGGCGCTCCCAGCAGGGCAGCGTCACGGCCCAGGCGGTCACCGATGCGAAAGGCGTTGTGCATGCATCCCTCACTTATACGGTCAAGAGCGTTGGCAACGCGGTTGCGATCTGGGCGCAGGGCGATGGCGTTGACCGCGTGACCAACGGTCCACGCCGCGTCACCGACGCTGGTGTCCTTGCCTATCCCGGCGTGGCGCCCGCGACGATCTCGGCATCGCCAGATCCGATCCTCGGCGACACGACGGCGACCGTCACCGTGTGCGTGGCTGATGCACTCGGTATTCCGCTGCGCGGCCAGACGGTATCGTTCCAGTTCGCTCTTTCCGGTGGTGGCACCGGCACGGTCGACGGACAGACCGGCAGTGGCACATTCGCGCAAGTGACCGGCGTCAACGGTTGCGCAACGGGTAACGTGGTGACCACCGGTGTGCCGGCATCTGCGGCGGGCGCGACCAGCGGTTCGCTCAAGCTTTCCGCGGCTGGCAAGAGCACGAGCGTCGGTATCTCAGTGCAGATCGCGACCTTGCAGGTTTCACCAAACTCCGTCTCCGTACCGTCTGCTGGCGTAACGGCGGCGATCACGGTAACCGCGCGTACAGCTTCCGGCGGCTTGGTACCTGGTGTGCTTGTCACTGGCACATGCACTGCGAGTGGCGGACTGAACGCCGCTATCGCACTGACGCCGGGTAGCGCCACTACGAGCAACGCCGGGACAGCGATGTTCTCGGCGGTCGCATCGGGCTTCGTGAAGCCGGGTTCCTTAGGACCGCCTGTCGTTCAACCGTCCAATGGTACGGGGACGTGTGTATTCACAGCCAGCGGCAACAATAGCGCGACCGTAACATTCAATGGCACGGCCAATTGCGCCACTGATTTCAGTCCGCCGAGTGATCCGAGCTGCCATCCGTAAGACGATGGGCAGATTCTAAAATCGAAGGGCCGCAGCAATGCGGCCCTTTTTTTGTGTAGGATCACCGGATATCAAGAACCACAACATCGCGGCGCGTAAGCGAATTCTCAGGGGAATCGCGCAGTGCAGCCCTACAGCGAGCTGTTCAAGACCGGCGACATCATCTTCGCCGAAGGCGATGCGCCGTCCGGCGCGTTCCTGATCGAGTCCGGTCGCATCGAGATCAGCACGACGCAGTTCGGCGAGCGCCGTGTACTCGGTGAGCTTGGGCCGGGCATGCTGCTCGGCGAGATGGCGGTCCTCGACGAGTCGCCACGCACGGCGACCGCTCGCGCGCTGACCAACTGCCGCCTGACACCGATCGATGCCGCGCAGTTCGCGGAACGTCTTGCCGCGGCCGACCCGGTTGTTCGCGCGCTACTGATGAGCCAGCTGACACGCTACCGCTCGGCGCTGGCGACCCTGACCGGCGACGGCACTGGCCGCCCGAGTGTTTCGCTCGCGCAGCCGGATGACGCCCATGCGTTCGACAAGATCCGCCTCGAGAGCGAACTGCGTGCGGCTCTCGAGCGCAAGGAGCTCGAGGTGCGCCTGCAGCCGATCGAGGAAATCATCTCTGGCCGCATCGCCGGCTACGAGGCGCTGGTGCGCTGGCAGCATCCGGAACGCGGTGCGGTGTCTCCGGCCGAATTCATCCGCCTCGCCGAGGAGACCTCGCTGATCCTGCCGGTTGGCGACTACATCCTCGAGCGCGTCTGCGACATGCTGGGCGAACTCCAGCGCCGCGGCCGCAAACCGTTGCCCTTCATCGCGGTAAACCTGTCCGCGCGCCAGCTCGATGATGCGCAGCTGGTCGAGCGCATCCTCGCCCACCTGCGCAAGCGCGACCTGCCGCCGGACCGGCTCAAGCTCGAGATCACCGAGAGCCTGGTGCTCGATTACGCGCGTATCGCCGACCTGCTGGAGCGCTGCCACGCGGTGGGCATGCATGTCGCACTCGACGACTTCGGCACCGGTTTCTCGAACCTCGGACCGTTGCTGACCCTGAGTTTCGACCAGATCAAACTCGATGGCAGCTTCGTGAAGGCGCTCGACCGCCAGCGCGGCGTCGCCGTTGTCGGCGTGGTCGTCGCCATGGCACGCGCGCTCGATTGCGATCTCGTCGCCGAGGGCGTGGAGACGCGCGAGCAGCGCGAGATCCTGCACCAACTCGGCTGCCGTTATGCGCAGGGCTGGCTGGTCGGCAAGCCGGTCCCGCTCGACCACGTGTTGAAGGCCTGACCAAGGTCCGTTGACAGTCTCCCAGCCGGTCGCATTGCCCCGCAGGGTCATGCGGCGGCGCGCGCGCAAACGACCCGGCGTGGCCAATCGTCAACACACCTCGATAAAACTTCTCGCTTCCGGCGCTGTCCGAAGGCGCGCACGTCGACGTGCGATCATCTCTCCGGAACCCCGAACCGACCCATGGACATGCCCGAAGCCAGAACGGCATCCGCCGCCTTTTCCGCGCTGCGCAGCGAGCTCGGCCAGTGCATCATCGGCCAGGAGGCGCTGATCGACCGCCTGCTGATCGCGCTGCTCGCAGACGGCCATCTGCTGGTCGAAGGGGCCCCCGGCCTCGCCAAGACCACCGCGATCAAGGAGCTGGCCGCGCGCATCGAGGCGGATTTCCACCGCGTGCAGTTCACGCCGGACCTGCTGCCGGCCGACCTGACCGGCACCGAGATCTACCGACCGCAGACGACCAGCTTCGAGTTCCAGCGTGGGCCGATCTTCCACAACCTGATCCTCGCCGACGAGGTCAACCGCGCGCCGGCCAAGGTGCAGTCCGCGCTGCTCGAGGCGATGGGCGAACGCCAGGTCACGGTCGGCCGCGACACCTACGCATTGCCGGCCCTGTTCCTGGTCATGGCGACACAGAATCCGATCGAGCAGGAAGGCACCTATCCGTTGCCCGAGGCGCAGCTCGACCGCTTCCTTCTGCATGTGCGCGTCGACTATCCGAAGGCGGCCGCGGAAGCGGCGATCCTGAAACTTGCGCGCGCGCGTGCGCGCGAGGCGCTGAGCGCGCAGCCGGTACCGGCGCGCCGGCTCAGCCAGCAGCAGGTGTTCAGCGCGCGCGCCGAAGTGCTGGAACTCCATCTCGCGCCGCAGCTTGAGGACTATCTGGTCCAGCTCGTGCTGGCGACGCGCGATCCGTCGCCCTTCGGCGCCGAGTTGGCTCGCTATGTAGCCTATGGCGCGAGCCCGCGCGGCACGATCGCGCTCGATCGCTGCGCGCGTGCGCACGCGTGGCTCGCCGGTCGCGACTATGTGACTCCCGAAGACGTGCACGCGATTGCAGCCGACGTGCTGCGCCATCGCGTGCTCCTGAGCTACGAGGCCGAGGCCGAAGGTATCAGCGCGGACAAGGTCATCGCGCTGCTGCTCGAGCGCGTGCCGCTGCCCTGAGCATTTCCCGATGCCCGTCATGTCCCATTCCGTCCGTGTCGCGCTCGACGAGCTGATCGCGCTCAGCGCGCTCGCGCACGGCACCAGCCTTGCACGCAGCCGACGCAGTCCGGCGCTGCGTACGGGCACAAGCAGCTCACGCTGGCGCGGACGTGGCGTGGATTTCCGCGAGTCGCGCATCTACCAGGCGGGCGACGAGATCCGCCACATGGACTGGCGCGTGACCGCGCGCAGCGGCAAGCCGCACACGAAACTGTTCGAGGAGGAACGCGAACAGGGCCTGCTGCTCGCGATGGACCTCAATCCCGGCATGCGCTTCGGCACACGCGTGCGCTTCAAGAGCGTGCAGGCGGCGCGCGCGGCAGCCTTGCTGGCGTGGATGGCATCCGCCGCCGGCGACCGGGTCGGCGCGATCGGCTTCGGCGGCGGCATCAATGGCGAAGTCAAGCCGGCAGGCGGGCGACGTGGTGTACTGCATGTGCTGCGCGCGCTGCGCGACTGGGATGCGAGCGCCGACGATGCGAACCAGCAGGAGCCGCTGTCAAGTGCGCTCGCGCGCGTGCGCCGATTGCTGCGGCCCGGCATGCGCCTCGTGCTGCTCAGTGACGGCTTCAGCACCGATGCGGCTGCCGCCGAGCGATTGCCGCAGATCGCAGGTCGCCACGAAGTCTCCGTCGTGCTGCTGCGCGACGCGCTCGAACTGGCACCGCCGCCACCCGGCCGCTACGCATTGCATCTCGGCAGCGTGCGACAGATTCTCGATTTCTCCGACAGCCGCGTGCGCAGCGCGTGGACCGAACGCTTCGCCGCTTCGCGCGAGCGCCTGCGCGACCAGTGCACGAAACTCGGCGTACGCACGATTGAACTCGACAGTCACGCCGACCTGCGCCGCGCGCTGGCGCCGCTGCTTGCGCGCAGTCGCCACTCCACGATCGTCACATGAGCTCGCCTCTTCCCGGCCCCGAACTGCACGACATTCATCTGCCGCCGTCGCCATCGTGGTGGCCACCGGCGCCAGGTTGGTGGCTGCTCGCTGCGCTCGCGCTCGCGCTGGCCGTTTTCGCCACACGCTGGCTGCTCCGGCGTGAGCGCGAACGGCGCTGGCGCCGACGCGTTCAGGCCGAGCTCGAACGCATCGCGGCGATGCACGCGGCACAACCTGATCCGGTTCAGGTCGCGACACAGGTGTCGCAGCTGCTGCGGCGCGCTTCGCTGCTGATCGAGCCGCAGGCCGCGGCACTGCGTGATGAGGCTTGGCTGGACTTTCTGGATCGGCGACTGCCGCCGTCGCACGCCGCCGCGGCACCGTTCCGCAACGGTGCCGGACGCGCGTTGATCGATGCGCCGTACCGGCGCGACGGCGATCCAGCGGCGCCGGCGTTCGATGCGCGCGCGCTGCTCGACCTCGCACGCGCGTGGCTCGCGCATGCGCTGCCGCGGAGACACCGGCGTGCTTGAGCTGGCCTGGCCCTGGCTGCTTGCGATCCTGCCGCTGCCCTTCATCGCGGTACGGCTGCTGCCGCGTGCGTGCGGCCTGATGAGCACGGCCCTGCACCTGCCGCACCTCGGCGTCGCGCTGCCGCAGCAGGCGGATGTCTCGCCGGTGCCGCGCCTGCGTCGCGTGCTCGCATTGTTCGCATGGGCGCTGCTCGCGCTCGCGGCGGCACGGCCGCAATGGCTCGGCACACCGGAAGACGTGCCACGCTCCGGCCGCGACCTGCTGCTCGCGGTCGATTGTTCGGGCAGCATGAGCATCGAGGACATGCAGCTCGGCGGTCAGCCGGCGCCACGCTTCGCGGCGATCCAGGCGATCGGCGCCGATTTCATCCAGCGCCGCGCCGGTGATCGCGTCGGCCTGATCCTGTTCGGTACGCGCGCTTATCTGCTGGTGCCGTTGACCTTCGACCTGAAGACGGTCGGCAAGCAACTCGCCGATGCGACGATCGGACTCGCCGGCCGCGAGACTGCGATCGGTGACGCGGTCGGCCTCGCGGTCAAGCGCCTGCGCGATCGTCCGCAGCAGCAGCGCGTAATGGTGCTGCTGACCGACGGCGTCAATACCTCCGGCGAACTCGATCCGGTCAAGGCGATTGATCTCGCTACGGCGAACCATGTGCGCATCTACACGATCGGCATCGGTGCCGATGCGATGCGCGTCAATAGCCTGTTCGGCAGCCGCGTGATCAATCCGTCCGCCGATCTCGACGAGAAGATGCTGGGCGAGATGGCCGCGAAGACCGGTGGCCACTATTTCCGCGCGCGCAACAGCGAGGAACTCGCCGACGTCTACCGCACGATCGACAAGCTCGAACCCGCGGCGGACGCGAAGCAGAGCCTGCGTCCGGTCGACGAGCTGTACTGGCTGCCGCTTGCCGGCGCACTCGCGGCTGGCGCATTCGCGTTCCTGCTGCCGGTGTGGCGCGTGCGCCTGCTGCGCAGGGCGGTGTCGACATGAGCGGTGCTTTCATGGCCGGATGGGCGGACTTCCATTTCCTGCGGCCGTTCGCGTTGCTGCTGGTATTCGCCGTGCCGCTGTTCTGGCTCGCCTGGCGTCATGGCCGCGCGGACGCGGGCGCATGGCGCGCCGCAATCGACGCACATCTTCTGCCGCACTTGATCGAACGCATCGACGGCGGCCCAGGCCGCGCCGGCATCATGCTCGCAGCGCTGCTGTGGACGCTGGCCTGTCTCGCGCTGGCCGGCCCCGCCTGGGAACGCGAACCGATGCCGCTGTACCGCAACCAAGCAGCACGCGTACTTGCGCTGGAACTGGCGCCGACGATGCTCGCGCAGGACGAGAAACCGAACCGCCTGTCCCGCGCGCGCTACAAGATCGAGGACATCCTCGCGCGCAGCCGTGACTACCAGACCGCCTTGATCGGCTACGGCGGCGATGCATTCATCGCCGCGCCGTTGACCGACGATGTCGGCACCGTGCGCAATCTCGTCGATGCACTCGATCCGACCACGATGCCGGTCGCTGGTAACGCGACCGCGCGCGCGATCGATAGCGCCGCCGCGCTGATCGAGCAGGCCGGCTTGCATCACGGCGAGATCATCCTGCTCGCCGACAGCGCAGGCGCTGGTGCGGTCGCGGCGGCGCGCAAGGCGCACGAGCGCGGCTTCAGCGTCTCGGTGCTCGGCATAGGGGGCGCGTCCGGTGCGCCGGTGCCACTGGCACAGGGAGATTTCCTGAAGGACGACAGTGGCAACGTGACCGTGTCGCGCCTCGACGAGGCCGGACTGCGCGCGGTCGCCGATGCGGGCGGTGGACGCTATGCAAACCTGAGTCCGGATGCACGCGATCTCGACGCTCTGCTCGCCGATCGCGTCGATAGCGTCGACCGCAACGCGCAGGGCACGACAGCCGGCGGCGAGATCGCCGAGAGCGCACGCTGGCGTGACCGAGGGCCGTGGCTGTTGCTGCTGCTCGTGCCGCTCGCGTTGCTCGGCTTCCGGCGCGGCTGGTTGATGATGCTTGTGCTGGCGATGTTCGCGCAGACACCGCCGGCGCAGGCCGCATCGTTCGCGGACCTTTGGCAGCGCACGGACCAGCAGGCCGCGCGCGCACTCGCGAACGGCGATGCGAAGCAGGCGGCGGCGGTCGCGCGCGCGCCGGAATGGCGCGCCGGTGCCGAGTACAAGGCCGGCAACTACGAGGCCGCTGCCGCCGACTATGCAAAGACCGCCGATGCGGACGGCGCCTACAACAGGGGCAACGCGCTGGCCAGGCTTGGTCGTTACGAGGACGCGATTGCCGCCTACGACGAGGCGCTCAAGCGCGCGCCCGGCATGACCGATGCGCAGGCGAACCGCAGCGCGGTCGAGGAATTCCTGAAGCGGCAGAAGCAGCAAGACTCGCAGCAGCCGCAGAACGGCAAGAATTCCGAGCAGCAGGATGCGAAGGACCAGCAGCCATCATCCGGCCAGGATTCGCAGCAGCAGGCAAAGGACAAGAACCAGGGCGGCCAGCAGGATCAGCCGCAGAACCAGCAGCAGGGCGGCCAGCAGGATTCGTCGCAGTCGGCAGCGTCGGGTGAGCAGGATGCCGAACAGAAACAACGGCACCAGGACACGCAGAAGGACAATGCGCAGCAGGATCAGCAGGGGTCCTCATCCGGCACCGGCGCCGAAAAGCAGGAAAAGGCCGCGCAGGCGGACACGCAGAAGCCGGATGCCGAACAGCAGAAGGCGCTTTCGCAATCCATTGATCAGTCGCTTGCGGACAAGGCACGGCCCGACGACAAGGATGGCAAGCCGCAGGCCGCGGTGACGCAGGAAGACGAGGCGACGCGCGAGAAGCGGCAGGCGCTCGATCATCTGCTGCAGCGCGTGCCGGATGATCCAGGCGGTCTGCTGCGGCGCAAGTTCCAGCTCGAATACCAACGTCGCCAGCAGGGCGGAGGAAACGGACAGTGACAAGGACTTCGATCCGGCTCGCCGCCTGGCTGGTGCCGTGCGCTCTCCTGCTTGCATCCATGATTGCGTTTGCGGATGCGTCGGGCGTGCGCGCCTGGCTTGATCGCGACACCATGCAGCTCGGCGAAACCGTTACCTTGAACGTCGAGGCGGAAGGCGGCAGCAGCGCGCAGCCGGACTTTTCCGCGCTTGCGCAGGACTTCAACCTGACCGGCACGCAATCCAGCCAGCAGATCAGCATCATCAACGGCACGCGCAGCGCGAAAACGCTGTGGGCAGTCGGGCTGGAACCGAAGCGCGAGGGGCGCATCACGATCGCACCCATCGCGGTCGGCAACGCGAGGACTGAACCGATCCAGCTCAGCGTGCTTGCGCAGGCGGCGGGTACGCAGGCGAAGCCCGGCGGCGACGTGTTCCTCGAGGTCAGCGCCGAACCGTTGACGCCCTACGTGCAGCAGGAAGTGCGCTACATCGCAAAGCTCTACTACGCGTTCGACCTCACCGACGGCAATCTCGGCGAGCCGCAGGCGGATGGCATCGGCGTGCAGCGGCTCGGTCAGGACAAGTCCTATGTGGCGACGCTCAATGGTCGTCGTTATCACGTCGTCGAACGTCACTACGCGCTGACGCCCGAACGCAGCGGCGCGATCGCGATTCCTGCACTCGCGTTCCGTGGCACCGCGCTCGATGTCACCGACCCGACCGGTTTCTTCAGCCGTGGCCGCAGCGTCGGCGCACGCTCGGATCCGATGCAGCTCGAGGTCAGGCCGAAGCCCGCGCAGTGGACCGACAGCAACTGGCTGCCTGCCGCTTCGCTGCTGCTCAAGGACGAGACCGAACTGCCGAGCGAGATCCATGTCGGCGATCCGGTCACGCGTACGATCCGCCTGCAGGCGCAAGGTCTCGGCTTCGAGCAGCTGCCGGAGCTGAGTCTTGCCGCACCGGACGGCGCCGAGGTCTATCCGGACAAGGCCGACACGCGCACGCGTGACGACGGCGAGTGGCTGTACGGCGAACGCGTGCGCAAGTTTGCATTCGTGCCGAACCGGGGCGGCACGCTCACGATTCCCGGGTTGAAAGTGCAGTGGTGGGATACGGTGCGCGACCGCGCCGAGACCGCGGAGCTGCCGCCGCACACGATCCGCGTGCTGCCCGTTGCAGGGAGTGCGGCGTCGGCGGCGACCTCTACCGGCACAGTGCCAGCGTCGAATGCGGTTGTTCCCGGTATCGCGCAGATCGCGCCGTCACCGCCTGCAAAGGCCGCGGCCCCCAAGCGTCTGCGCGTCTGGCGTGCGCTGGCGATACTCGGCTTTGCGCTGTGGCTGATCACGCTCGCGTTGTGGTGGCGTTCGCGTCGGGTAATGCCGATCGCGAAGGCCGCAGCAACCGTGCTGCCGGATTCGTCGTCGCAACGCGCTGCGTTCCTACGCGCGTGTTCGCTCAGTGAATTCGCCGCTGCCGAGCGCGTGCTGGTCGCGTGGGCGCGTGCCGAACGTGCGGATGTGCGCAATCTCGGTGAGCTCGTCGCGCGGCTCGGCGACGCCGTGCAACGCGATGCGCTCGTCGACCTGCAGCGCGCGCGCTACGCGGGCGCCTCGCCGCAGGGTTTGGCGACACGTCTGACGCAGGCGTTCAAGGGTGGCATTGCCTGGCGCGATCGACCCGTGCCACAGGCCAGTGCTTCCGCACTGCCGGCGCTGTACCCCGAGCGCGACTGAGCGGGCCGGCCCGGTGACGCGCCATGGCCACTACGCATCGTTTGTGATCCTGCTGCTGGTTTCGCGAGCTGTCGTCGCCGCCGGTCTGCCGTGGGCGATCTGGGAGTCGCCTGCGCGCCTCGCCGAACTCGACGCGACCGATCTCGTGCTCGAGCGCTCCAGCCATTGCCTCGATGGCTGCCGCTACGACCGCAGCAATCCGGGTCCTGAGGGTGCGCTGGCGAATGCGTATCCGGAGCGCTGGCTGTATCGCGACGGTGCCGAGGTCGTGGTGTTCGACGAGCGCGGGCCGGGTGCGCTGACACGTATCTGGCTCACCACCGGATTTGGCCACGCGACCTGCATCGATCCGGCGACGCGCGTGCGCTTCTATGTCGATGGCACACTCGTGCCGACCCTCGATGTTCCGCTCGCTGCGTTATTCGATGGCTCGACGCCGCCGTTCACCGCGCCACTGGTTGCCGATCGTCTGAGTTCGAGTGGCGGCTACGTGAGTTACGTACCGATCGCCTATGCGCAATCGCTGCGCATCGCGCTAGTGAACGCCGAGAACGGTGGCACGAATCCGTGCCAGCCGCAGGGCGCAAATCCTCGCGAGCGCCTGCTCTGGTTCCAGGTCCAGCATCATCGCATCGCACCCGGCACGCCGATCACGAGTTTCGTCGCCGGGCACGACGAGCCTGCGTGGCGCGCCTTTCTCGCGCACGCAGGTGGTGATCCGTGGAACGGCCTGCTCGCGCCGCAGAGCGGCGTCTGGACGTTGACGCCGGGTGCGACCTTGGCGATCGCTTCGCACGCGGGGCCGAGTTGGCTGCGCGGTATCCGCCTGCAGTTGCCGCCCGCCGCGTATGCGGATGTGAGCCTGCGCCTGACCTTCGATGCGATCACCACGGTCGATGTGCCGCTGGCTGACTTCTTCGCAACGGCTGCGACGGCGAGCGTGCCTGCGCGCGGCGTGCTCGTCGGCGAGGATGCGGGCTGGCTGTACGCATGGTTCCCGATGCCGTTCGCGCAAGCGGCCGATGTGGAACTGGTCGCATCGTCCAATCTCTCCACGCCAGTCCAGATCCACACCGTACTCAGCTTCGACGGTTCGGCCGTGCCCGCGACTGCAGGTCGCTTCACGGCGACGCTCGCGGACAGCTGTGTCGTGTCCGGCGATCCGCCGCTCTACGCGGCCCGTGGCGCCGGCAAGCTGGTCGGCATCGCTGCGCGCTATCGCGCCAACGGTACGACGACGCGCGGCTATCTCGAAGGCGACGAGCGCGCGTATCTCGACGACGCGGTCGCGCCGTCCTGGTATGGCACCGGCGTCGAGGATCTCTACAACGGCGGTTTCTATTTCGACTGCGGCCAGCGGGCATGTCCTTACGCCCACGCGTTGTCCGGCGCGACCGAGGTCGATCCCGACGGCAACGGCACGACCGCGGTCTATCGACTGCTGCTCACCGATCCGATCGCCTACACGAGCGGCCTCAAGCTGACCCAGCAGGCCGGTTTCTCGGCGGCTATGCCGATCCCGATGTGCGTGCGCGATGTCGCCTTCGCCTACCACAACGCGCAGCCGACGATGGTCGGCTATGCCGGTTTTGAGATTGGCGACGTGCAAGTCGCGGCCGCACATGCGTACCAGGCTGCGAGCGGTGCCGTTTGCACGGCGCTGAACTCCGTATTCGAGGACGCGGCCGAGACGCCACGTACGGCGACGGCGTGTCGTTACACCGGCGGCAGCAGCCATTTCCGCTTTCGCCAGAATTCGATCGCGCTGCCACTGCGCCTGCGCCGCACCTTCGATGCGGGTTCCGGCGCGCCGGGCGCCACGGCCGGATCGGCGCCTGCCGAGGTACGCGTCAACGGCGTCGTCGCCGGCTGGTTTCCGCCGGTTATCGCGAACCCGGCTCAGCGCTGGCAACAGCAGGAGATCGTGCTCGATCCCGCGGCGGCCGCGAACGTGATGGACATCGAGATCGTGCCAGCGTTTTCTGCGGCGACGCCGGTTTTCAGCGAATCGAGCTGGGAACTGCGCGGCGGCTGGAAGGACGCGATCTTCGCGGACGGTTTTGACGCGTCGAGTGTGCCTCTCGCGGAATGACGTTCCGGGATAGAGACTGCACACCACAAGCAGCGCAGCGGTCTCCGGTGCTGAACTGGCTGGACTTCGGTTCGCAAAAAACCCGACCTGCTTGCGCAGGTCGGGTTGCTGTGACGGCATCCCTGCCCTGTGGCTCCCGTTGGAGACCTTGCGTCGCGCCATCAGGCGCGAGGCGTGATCAGAAGCGGTATTCGGCGCTGACCGAAACCAGGTCCGGGTTGAAGCTCACGCCGTTCTTGTCCGCCTTGTAGTAGTCGTAGTTCAGGCCGACGCTGAGGTTGTTGCTGAAGTCGTAGCCAAAGCCGGCGCCCGCGTACCACTTGTTGCTGCTGTCATCGACGCGCACCGGAAGGCCGGCCGCACCCAGGTAGCCGCCCTTGAGGTCCGCGCGGAAGAAGCCGGCGCGGCCGCTGACGTACCAGTTGTCGGTCACGTTGAAATGGCCGTTGGCGCCGAGCGTCCAACCCTTGATGCTGGCGTCGCCGAGTCCGGCGCCGTTGAACGCGGATTTCGGCGAGACGCTGCCGAGGTCGGCGTAGCCGCCTTCAACACCGAGCAGCAGGTTCGGCGCGACCGCCCAGCGGTAGCCGACGTTCGCGGCGTAGCCGGTGTCGTTGTCGTCGTAGGCGCCTTTGCTGAGATTCGACTGGCCGATGTTGCCGTTGACGAAGAAACCGCTGTTGTCGGCGGCATGCGCGGCCGGGAGCGCGATCAGACCGGCCGTCGCGAGGGCAATAGCGAGCACTGCATTTTTCATGTTTTCTACTCCAACTCTTTGTGGATAAAAGAACTTTCTGCGACACGTCCTGTGTCGCCCCAACTTCGACTGTCGCCTTCGCGTTCGGTTCGATTCCGTGGCGGCGCGCTTAAGATGGGATTCAGCCTGCCAATTTCAATACTGAGCGGTTTATAAAATATTCAGGAGCCTGAACCGGTTGATGCGGCGGGTGCGATCGCTGCGCCAGCGACGGAATCGCTCGGTCGTGCACGCGCGTTCATCGGGCGCGCCAACACCCGCGTGGAACGCGCTCGACTTCGATTGAGCATCGGGCGCGACCGCGGTGCGGTGGCCCGCTGGTCGGACGCGCGTGTCGGCGTCAGCGTCGCCGTGCGGCGCCGAGTTCCCGATTCAGCAGCGTGGCCAGACGTGCCGCGGCCAGACGCACGCGGCGTTCCGCAAGAGGTCGCATGCGCGCGAGGTAGGCGTCGTCGATCGCGTGTCCGTGCGGATAGATGCCGTCGTCGCGCGTCGCGCGACAGGATTCCTCGGCCCATTGCGCGGGCGTGCCGGTCGCGGCCGGCAGCGGCGCTCGCGCGAGTCGTGTCGCGTACGCGCGCCAGCCAAGCCGGCGGTTCGCCAGCACCGGCGTGTCCCAGACCGCATGCAGGTTGGTGCCGCGGCCGCGCAGCTGCACCTGATAGCGATTGCCGCCCTTGTCGCGGCGATAGCCTGCATGCAGCGGCTGATGCGCATCGGCGACGAAGTGCACGACAAAACGCAGCGCCTCGGCGCGCTCGGTGTCGGAACGTGAGCGGTCACCAAGCACGCGCGCGTAGCGCTCGATCGCGGCGACCACGCAACGACCGCCCGGACAATCGCGTGGCGGATCGTAGCGGCAGCTCGACGTGGAGAAATTCACGTAGTGCAGCGGCGCCGTCGCCCGCGCGAACACGTGCTGCGGCGGATCGTCGCGAAGGTCGTCGGCCCAGGTCGCGACATCGGCGAGCGAGCGATCGCGGGTCGCCGCGAGCAGGCGATGCACTTCGGCACGCGCGGTCGGCGACAGCCGCTGCTCGGCCAGTTCGGCGACGATGCGGTGTCCGGCATTCCCCCATGCATGCGCCAGCGCGGGCGCGAAGGCGAGCAGGCCGAGCAGTCGAAGCGCGTAACGAAGCATGTCCGGTGGGGGTGGATTCGAAATGGCCGCGAAGTGTGCCATGTCGCTTCGCGACGGTACGGCAGCCAGCGATGACAACGTCTGCTGGAATCTTTCGGAGCGCCATTTATTGGCTCCATCACAATGGCCCCGTGCGCATGCCGGACGGGGCCGGTAGAATGCGCGCCTTCATTTCCGCCCTCCGAAGGAGCTGTTTCATGGCTGTGAAAGTCGCGATCAATGGCTATGGCCGCATCGGCCGCAACACGCTGCGCGCGCTGTATGAGGCGAAGCGCAACCACGAGATCCAGATCGTTGCGGTCAACGATCTCGGCAATGCCGAGACCAATGCGCACCTGACCCAGTACGACACGGCGCACGGCAAGTTCCCGGGCGAGGTCGGCGTCGACGGCGGCGATCTCATCGTCAATGGCGACCGCATCAAGGTCTGCGCCGAACGCGATCCGGCCAAGCTGCCGTGGAAGGAACTCGGTGTCGACATCGTGCTGGAATCGACCGGCTTCTTCACCAGCAAAGCGAAGGCGAGCGCACATATCACGGCCGGCGCGAACAAGGTGATCATCTCGGCGCCGGGCGACAAGGACGTGGACGGCACTTTCGTTTACGGTGTCAACCACGATCAGCTCAAGGCCAGCCACCAGGTCATCTCGAACGCGTCGTGCACGACCAACTGCCTCGCGCCGCTGGCCAAGGTACTGCACGAGAAGATCGGCATCGTGCACGGCCTGATGACGACGATCCACGCGTACACGAACGACCAGGTGCTGACCGACGTTTACCACGCGGACCTACGCCGCGCGCGTTCGGCGACGATGAGCCAGATTCCGACCAAGACGGGCGCCGCCGCCGCGATCGGCCTGGTGCTGCCGGCGCTCATGGGCAAGCTCGACGGATTTTCGATGCGCGTGCCGACGATCAATGTCTCGTGCGTCGACTTTTCGTTTGTCGCCCAGCGCGCGACCACCCACGAGGAAATCGATGCGGCGGTGAAGGAAGCCAGCGAGGGCTCGCTCAAGAATGTCCTCGGCATCAACCACAGGCCGTTGGTCTCGGTCGACTTCAACAACGACCCGCGCAGTTCGGTCTACGACGCGACACAGACGCGCGTGATGGGCGGCACCCTGGTCAAGGTGCTGGCGTGGTACGACAACGAGTGGGGCTTCTCGAACCGCATGCTGGACATGACCCTCGCGCTCGCCAACGCAAAGTAAGTTCAGGATGAACTTATCCCGTGCAGGCCATGGATGGCCGACGACACGGGATCCAATGTCACCAGCACGAACCCATCCCGGACAGCACAGGGATATGTATTGATCCGGGATCCAATACCTGCATCGATGCGCGAAGGCCGGCTCGATGCCGGCCTTCGCCGTTCACTAGGTTGCTGTTGCGACACCACGCCAGTCCATGCGCAGCAACCCGTACAACGCGGTGTCCTGCACGCCGCCGCCAACGCGCCAACGTTCACGCAAATACCCTTCGCGCTGGAAACCCGCGCGTTCGACGAGCTTGCACGAGGCGATGTTGAGTGGATCGATATCGGCCTCGATGCGGTTGAGATCGAGCGTATCGAACGCGAAGTCGAGCGCCGGTTGCAGCATCGCGCCGGCGAGACCGCGGCCCCAGAACTGTGGCGCCAGCGCGTAGCCGATCACGCCGCGTGCATGCTCGTGATGGATGCCGAACAGCGAACAGGTGCCGATCAACGTATCGCTGTCCGGCCGTGTCGCGACCCAGGGATAGAACTCCATCACCTCGCGCTCGCGCGCGAGCCGCGCGATATGCTCGACCGCCTGTTCGCGTGCGGTCCACGCGGTGAAGCTCCAGTAGCGCATCACACGTGCATCGGAGTGCAACGCGAACAGCGCGTCGACGTCGCGTGCGGCGAGCGCGCGCAGACGCACGCCGGCGCCAGCCAGTTCCGGAACCGGTAGAAACGCCGCAGCGTTCAATGAGCCACCAGAAGCGGCAGGTCGGTGTGCTGGAACAGGTGCCGCGTAGTGCCGCCGAGCACGAGCTCAGTGATGCGCGAGTGGCCCCATGCGCCCATCACGATCAGGTCCGCATCCGCCGCGTGCGCCGCGTCGAGCAGGGCGGCGCCGACTTCCTTGCGCGCGGTAAATGCGCGGTACTCGGCGGTGACGCCGCGTCGAGCGAGCCATGCGCGCAGATCGGGTTTCGGCAGATGACGCAGGCCGAACGGATTCTCGCCCGGGTCGCCCTCGAGCACGGTCACGTGTTCGGCGCGTGCGAGCAGCGGCAGCGCGCCGCGAACCGCGAGCGTGGCTTCGCGGCTCTGGTTCCAGGCCACGACGATGCGCGCGCCGACCTTTGGTGACTTCATGGTTTCCGGCACGACCACCACCGGCGCGGACGCGGCGAACACGGTGCGCGAGACCACGCCCCATCCGGTCGGCGCGTCCGGATTCAGTTGCGGGCGCTCGACGACGACGAGATCGCACCAGCGCGAGGCATGACACAGCGACTCGACGACGTCGCCCTGCGAGACGTGCCATTCGCCACCGACGCCGTGTGCTTCGAGCTGTGCGCGCCAGAACGGTTCGCGCTGCTGCGCTTCGCGATACAGCGAGTCGGCCTCGTTGACATACAGCGCGACCGCCTCGGGCGAGGCGAACGCCGTCGGCGCGATCGGCACGATGTACAGGCCGATCGCGCGGGCGCCGAGCCGTTGCGTCAGCACGAGGCCAGCGGCTGCGGCGGGCGACATCGCGTCGGTACGCCGCAGGTGGATCAGCACATCCAGGCTGGACACGGGAGAGTTCGTCATGACGTCCTCCGATGAGGCGATGTGCCTAGCTTACGGCGGCGCGGGCGCGGCGTCGCGCCCGGCGGGTTCACCGACGACACGTGCGCAAACGATCCACACCGCGGTTGGCAGTGGTGTGGCGATCGGGTAGGGTGCGCCGATGTTGCGCTGCGCCATGCGCGCTGCGTCGAGCTGGAGGTCGCGATGACGTATTCGCCCGACACCGTATTGCCGACCGGGTACAGCACGGGCGAGGAGATCGCATCGAGCGTGATCCACGGCCTCGGCATCGTGCTCAGCATTGCCGGGCTGGCGATCCTCGTCGCGGTGGCGGCGCGCGGCGGCGATGCACGCCATGTCGCCAGCGTCGGCGTCTACGGCACCACGCTGATCCTGCTCTACACGGCGTCGACGCTCTATCACGGCATTCCGCACGCACGCGCGAAGCCAGTGCTGCGCCTGCTCGACCACGCGGCGATCTTCCTGCTGATCGCGGGCACCTACACGCCGTTCACGCTGATCAGCCTGCATGGGCCGTGGGGCTGGGCACTGTTCGCGATCGTCTGGACGCTCGCGCTGGCCGGCATCGCGCTGGAGCTGCGTCGCGTGCGCAACCGCGCGCTGATGGCCGCGTTGTACGTTGCTATCGGCTGGGTCGGCCTGGTCGCGATCAAGCCGCTGGTCGCAAACGTCGCGCCCGGCGGTCTGTGGCTGCTGTTCGGCGGCGGTGTCGCCTACACGCTCGGCGTGCCGTTCTACTTGTGGAAGCGGCTGCCGTTCAACCACGCACTGTGGCATCTGTTCGTGTTGCTCGGCAGCGTGCTGCAGTTCTTTGCGGTGCTGTTCTATGTGCTGCCCGGCGCCTGAATTGCGTAGAGACGATACGCGATGGACGCAGGCCTGACCACGCACCACGGCGGCTGCCACTGCGGTCGCGTGCGTTTCGAAGTGGATGCGCCGGCGGTCATCGATGCGCTCGACTGCATCTGCTCGATCTGCCGCATGAGCGGCTTCCTGCACCTGATCGTGCCGGCCGCACGCTTCCGCCTGCTCGCGGGCGCAGACGCATTGACCGAATACACGTTCAACACCGGCGCGGCCAGGCACCGGTTCTGCCGGTATTGCGGCATCAAGAGCTTCTACATCCCGCGTTCGAATCCGGATGGCGTCGACGTCAACGTGCGCTGCCTCGATCCGGCGACGATCGAGCGAGTCGAGGTAACGCCATTCGATGACACGCGCCGCGCGGACAGCGACGCTGCGATCGCGCATCTCTCGCGCATCAGCTAGCGGGCTGCACTCAGCCGACCACGAACGCGAACGCGAAAACGCCGAGCATCGCGAAGCAGACGCCGAGCTTGAACACGGTGCCGACCAGGAAGCCGAGCCACGCACCGATACCGACGCCGGTCGCCTTGCCGAGCGTGCCACCGGCGCCGAGCTCGCCGAGCAGGGCGCCGATGAACGGTCCGAGCAGCAGGCCGGGCAGGCCGAAGAAGATTCCGATCAGGGTACCGAGCGCCGCGCCGATGACCGCGGGACGGCTCGCGCCCACCCGCTTCGCGCCGAGGATGCCGGCCATGAAGTCGACCACGAGCGCGAGCACGGTGAGCACGCCGAGCACGATCAACGTGAACGCACCGACGTGCGCGAAACCATCCGCCCAGGCCGCAAGCAGCATGCCGCAGAACACCATCGGCACACCCGGCAACGCAGGCAGGATCGCACCGACGATGCCGAGCACGATCAGCACCGCGGCGAGTACATACCAGAGGATCTGCAGGTCCATGTTCGGATTCGAAGCCGCTTCGCGCGAGGACGTCGCCGGCGCATCGCAAACGCTTCGCGCTGTCGGTCGGTCGAACGCGCCGGCGGCGTACTCTACCTGACGCGATGGCGTGAACGCCGCGCGCGATGGAGGGACTCATGCGCGGTCCAGGCGAAACTCGATCGGCACCAGCCCCCAGGCAGGTACCGGCTGGCCGCCCTGCAGGACCGGCCGGAAGCGCGCGTGCCGGACGGCCTCACGTGCGGCGGCGTCGAGCTGCGTATGCCCAGAGCTGCGCGCGATCTCGATGCGTTGCGCGGCGCCTCGCACGTCGACCAGCACGCGCAGCAGCACCGTACCCTGTTCGTGCGCGCGCGCCGCCGCGGGTGGGTAGACGAGTCGCAACGCGCCGTTGTAGGCGAGCGTGCGTGTCTCGCCGGCCGCTGCGGGCGCGGAAGCAGGCGCGATGTCGGTGGGCGCATTGGCGATCGAGGTCGTTGCGGCCGACACAGGCATGGGACTCGTGATGTCGGTCGTCACCGCGTTGACGGGCGATGCTTTCGGTGTCGTCGCGACCGGCGTGTGCAGGCGCGGCACATGCGGCGGCGCCACCGGCTCGGGCGGTGTCGGCACCACGGGCGGCGGCACGACTTCGCGCAGCGCCACCTCGACGGCCGCCGGCAGGATACGCGGCGAAGGCAGCGCCAATGGCATCGCGACCAGCGCGACCGCGACGACATGCGCCGCGACCGCGGTGCTCATGGCGGTGACGCGCGACCAATCCAGCGAGCGTGTTGCGGTAACGGCGTGGACAGTCATGGCAGGCTCCCGATGGCAGTCGGGCCTTGCAACGACAGCGCGCGCCAAACGGGGTTGGGCGGTGCCTGCCTATGGCGTCAGCGCGGGCCGTCTCGTCCGCGACACCGTGGCGGTGGATGCGTGCATTCGTGCATCCGAATGCGCCCGAGGGCGTCGGACGCATTCGTCACGGATGCGGGCGAGGATTTCCTAGACGCGACCGACCACCGGCAGCAGCGCACCGGTCACGGCCTGCGCCTGATCGGACAGCAGGAACAGGATCACGTCGGCGAGCTGCGCGGGTTTGACCCAGCGGTCGAAATCCGCCTTCGGCATGTCGGCGCGGTTCGGTGGTGTGTCGATGATGCTCGGCAGCACGGCGTTGACCGTGATGCGATGCTCCTTGAGTTCCTCGGCCAGCGCCTCGGTCAGCTTGGCGACGCCGGCCTTGGAGGCCGCGTACGCGCCCATGCCGGCGCCGGCCTTCGCTGCGCCGGCTGCGCCGACGTTGACGATACGGCCGCCGCCGCGCTGCACGAGATACGGAATCGCCGCCTTGCTCGCCGCGGCTGCGGTGCGCAGATTGACGCGGTAGAGGAAATCCCAGGTGTCGAGGTCGCCGTCCGCGAGCGTCTGCCAGCGGAATCCGCCGGCGATGTTGACCAGCGCGTCGAGACCGCCGAGTGCCTGCACGGCCTGCTCCAGCGCGGCTTTCGCGGCGGCCGGATCGGCCAGGTCGACGCCGCCGATCAGGGTCGCATCCCCAAGCGCGGCCGCGGCCGGCACCGCGGCGTGATCGATCGCCGCGACTCTCGCGCCGGCGGCCTGCGCCGCGCGCACGAGCTCAGCTCCCAGTGTTCCGAATCCCCCGGTCACCGCGATCCGCTTGTCTTTGAGATTCATCGAAGTCCGCTCCGTTTGAAAGTTTTGCAATCCCTGATGATAGGCCGACCTGATCCACAGAGGGTCGGCCCTAGGGCTTTGGCCAAACCCTCACCCCCTCCGACGAGCCCAGGACCGGCCAAGCCGGCGCCCGCAGGGGGAGAAGCTCCACATCACTGATCGGTTTCTCCGTGCGGCCTTGTCCGGTAGAGTGGCCGACGGCGACGCCGGAATCACGCCGGTATCGCGACAACCCCGTTAACCAAAGAGAGAAATCAACATGGCGAAGAGCAAAGCCCCTGCGCGCAAACCGAAAGCCGCAAAGGCGCCGGCGAAGGCCGTCGCGATCAAGCCGATCACCGAGAACTTCTCGAAGTCCGCCCTCGTGCGTCATCTCGCCGATCATGCCGGTGTGGAAGGCAAGCACGTCAAGGCAGTGCTGGCCTCGCTCGAGGCGACGATCTTCGGCGCGATGCACAAGCGCGGCGCGGGCGTCTTCACGCTGCCCGGCCTGTTCAAGATCACCACGTTGAAGGTTGCCGCGAAGCCGCGTCGCCAGGGCAAGGATCCGTTCACCGGTCAGGAGCGCTGGTTCGATGCGAAGCCGGCCACGGTGCGCGTGAAGGCGCGCGCTCTCAAGAAGCTCAAGGACGCCGCACTGTAAATCGATCAAGGCGCCGCCGCGCACGCTCGCGGCGGCGCCTTGCCGCAATGGGTATCGTCCGCGTCCGGGAGCTGGCTCGAGCCCGCAGCGGAGCGCCGCGCGACAGCCTCGCCGGCGGGGAGTTGAATCGCAGCACCCCGCGACCCGCCTGTCGCGCAGCGGTGATGCCGTACAGCGAAGCGGACGTCCTGCGTTGCCTGCCGCGTCGTCTCGGCCCGTGCGATGCACGCGCGGCAAGATGTCAGGTACCTCACTGATCACAGGCCCTCATGGATTCCATGGATCGGGGAATCGCGGTCTATCGCGCCAGCCGGCTGGAGGCGCTGCTCGATCCGCTCGTCACGTTGATGGATCGCGTGCCACCAGCGAACCCGCTGGCACCGCACACGCTGATCGCCGCGCATCCGGGCATCCGTCAATGGCTGGCCCGCGCGCTGGCGCGCAAGCGCGGTGTCGGCGGCATCGTTGCGAACGTCGACATCCATCTGCCGAGCGCGTGGCTCGATGAGCTGGCGCACGATGTGCTCGGCGAGTCCGTGGTCGCGCTGCGGCCGTATCGCCGCGAGGCGTTGCGCTGGCGCATCCACGCCGCCCTCGACGACGTCGCTGACGCGCAGGTTGCGGCCTACCTGCGTGGCAACGACCTGCCGCGTCGGCGCTTCCAGCTCGCCGATCGGCTGGCCCGCGTCTATACCCGCTACCTCGTCTATCGGCCCGACTGGTTGAAGGCGTGGGCGGCCGGACGCGACGATGTACCGGAGCCGACCTTCCTCGCGCCGTTGTGGCGTGCGCTGCGCGCGCAGATCGGACTGCCGCATCGCGGCGAGCTGCTCGAGGCGCTCGCTGTGCAGCTGCGCCGCAAACCGCCGGGTCTCGCCGACGAGCCGTTGCATGTGTTCGGCATCAGCCATCTGGCGCCGTCGGAGTTGGCGATGCTGCGCGCAGTCGCGCGCCATCGCCTGGTCGTGTTGTACGTGCCCGATCCCTGCGTCGAGTACTGGGCCGGCTTGCCCAGCGAGCGCACGGCTTTGCGCGAGATGGCTGCGCCGGACGCGTTCTCGCCGATCTCGGAACAACGCTTTCTCGATCTCGGTCATCCGTTGCTGGCGAGCTGGGGCCGCCTCGGCCAGCATTTCATGCTCGCGCTGCATGAGGGCGGCGACGACGTGCAACTCGATCTGCGCCATTGGCAGGACGAGGCGCGACCCGCGCCGTCGATGTCACTGCTGCAACGCGTGCAGGAAAGCGTGCGCCGGCTGGATCCGGCCTTGATTTGTCCTGGCCAGCCTGGCGATGTGGCCGCACTGGCCGATCGTTCGCTGCGCGTGCATGCCTGCCACACGCGCCTGCGTGAACTCGAGGTGCTGCGTGATGCGCTGCTGCGCGAACGCGCCGCGGACGCCAGCCTGAAGCCCTCCGATATCGTCGTGATGGCGCCCGACATCCAGGCCTATGTGCCGCTGCTCGCATCCGTGTTCGGCGAGGCGGGCCGGCATCAGGGGCCGTTGCCGTATCACCTCGCCGATGTCGCGATCGCGCGTTCGCATCGGATCTTTACCGCGTTCGAGCGGCTACTCGCGCTGCCGCAGTCGCGTCTCACCGCGCCAGAGGTGATGGATCTGCTCGAGGTGCCCGAGATCGCACGTGCGCTGGGTCTGGAAGAAGCCGGGATCGACGTGCTCGGCGACTGGCTGCGGCGTGCACGCGTCGCCTGGGGACTCGATGCGGCGTTCCGCGAAGGCTTCGATGTGCCGGGCATCGCCGAGTACACGTTTGCCTGGGGCATGGATCGGCTGCTTGGCGGTTATGTGTTCGGACAGGCCGTCGATGGCGAGCCGGTCGCGCAGCATCTCGCCGATGGCTCGGCGCTGGTCCCGCTCGAAGGCGTGCACGGTCCGCAGACCGAGGTGCTCGGTGCGCTCGATCGGTTGCTGCGCGAACTCGCGGAGCTGCATCGTGACGCGGCGCAACCGCGCGCGGCGTCGGCCTGGTGCGCGCGCATGGAGCAGTTGATCGACGCGCTCTTCCGCGTCGATCCGACCGACGCCGAGGCACGCGACGCGCTCGTCCAATTGCGCCGCTTCGTCCGCGCACTCGAAGGGGAGACGCGCGATGGCGGGCTCGACCCGATGCTTGATTTCGCGGTCGTGCGCGAGGTGTTGGTCGAACGCCTCGGCGCCGCGTCCGAACGCCAGCGCTTCCTGATGGGCGGCGTGACGTTCTGCGGCATGGTGCCGCAACGCGCGATCCCGTTCCGCGTGATCGCGGTACTGGGTCTCGACGATGGCGAGTTTCCGCGCACGCCGTCCGATGCAGGGCTCGACCTGATGGTGCGCCACCGCCGTCTCGGCGATCGCGATGTGCGCAGCGACGATCGCTACCTGTTCCTGGAAACGCTGATGGCCGCGCGTGATGGGCTGCACCTCAGCTACATCGGCGAGGGCGTGCGCGACGGCAAGGCGCGCAATCCGGCCGCGCCGCTGGCCGAATTGCTCGGCGTGCTCGACGACCAGGCGGGATTGCGCGGCAAGGACACCGAGGCATTCGACCGGCCGTGGCGCGTCAGGCATCCGTTGCAGCCGTTCGACGCGCGCTATTTCGATGGCGCGGATCCACGCCTGTTTTCGTTCCGCGCCGATCTCGCCGCGCTCGCGCATGGCGACCACGTGGCAGCGCCGCCGTTCCTCGGCACGGCACCACCGCCCGTTGCGCCGACTACCGACGCGATCGTGCCGCTGCGCGAGGTGCTCGCCTACTACAAGGATCCGGCGCGTCAGGTGCTGCGCAATCGCCTCGACCTGCGCCTCGATGCGCTCGAGGACGACGCACTGCGCAGCAGCGAGCCCCTTGATGCGCAGTTCGAGCGCATCGACCGTGTCGGACGGCGCCTGTTCTTCGAGGTGCTCGATGCGGCCGACGGATTCCGCATGCCGGACGCACCGCCGGATTGGCTGCGCCTGGCCGGATTGTGGCCGCCCGGACGGCTCGGCGACGGAGCCTGGATCGACGAAGCGACGGCGGTGCAGGTGTTGCTGGACCGGGTCCGCGCGCAGTTTGCCGACGGCGTGCCCGCGCCCGCGGCGATGAGCATCGATCGCACGATCTCCGGCCTGCGTATACAGGGTGAGCTGGCGCGGGTGCGACGCACGCCGGATGCGTGGTGGGTCGTCGAGGTGTATCCGCGCAAGGACGAAGCCGATCTCGCCTTCGGCGAGCGCATCGGATATTTCCTGGAATGGGCACTGCTGCGCCTGCATGAGCCGCACGATCCGCTGCCCGTGCGTGCCGTGCTGCTGACGTCCAATCAGCATCCCTGGCAGGACTCGCTCAATCGCTGGGCCGAGGCGTATGCAGTGGCGCTGCGCGACGGCGATCGCAACGCGGTGGAGCAGCAGCTCGCCGACCTGCAGCGCCGCGTCGGCGGACTGCTCACCTTCTGGGCCGACGCGCAGCGGCAACCGGTGTGGTATTTCCCGAAGACGAGCTGGGCTGCGGCGAGCGGCAAAGACGATGCCAGGTTGGCCGCGACGTGGATCGCGAGCGGCGACCACGGCACCGGCGAGCGCGATTACGCGCCCGGCTACGCCGCGCTGCTTGCGCGCGACGCGCGCTTCGAGCCGGGACAGGCCGATCTCGAATCGCTGAAACGGATCGCACGGCAACTGCATGCGCTGATCTCGTTCGAGCCGGTCGCGGAGACGCTCGATGAGTGAAGCACGCATGCACACGCCGACCACGGTCGCCGACTGGACCGCGATGCCGCTCGGTTCGGGCGGACGCAGCCTGATCGAGGCCAGTGCCGGCACCGGCAAGACCTGGACGATCTCGGTGCTGTATCTGCGTCTGCTGCTGGAAGCGTCCGGCGCGGACGCGGAACCGTTGGGTCCGCGCCAGATCGTGGTAACCACCTTCACCGACGCCGCTGCGCAGGAACTGCGCGCACGGCTGCGCGAGCGCCTCGCGTGGGCGGAACAGTTGGCGCTGAACGCGATCACCGCGGGCACCGTCGTCATCGATGCGGACACGAAACCCGACCGGGCCTGGCTGCTGCGCCGCTGGAGCGGCAACGCGACGCGCGTGAACCACGACCTGCGACGCCTGCGCCTGGCCCAGGCCGAACTCGACCTCGCGCCGATCACCACACTGCACGGCCTGTGCCGGCGCATCCTCGGCGATTATCCGTTCGAGAGCGGCGGCGCGTTCGCGCCCGGTGACATGGTGTCGACCGAAAGCCTGCTCGACGAACTCGCCGAGGATCTCTGGCGGCGGCTACAGCAAGCACCGGGCGCGGATGCGCGGCGGGCGCCGGCATCGTTGTCCGCGCTGCGCAGGCGGCTTGCGAGTTATCTGACACCCGGCGTCGAGCTGTGGACGCCGGACGCCGCCGAGATCGCGCGCTGGCTGCCGGTGACATGGGCCGCGCCGATCGAGGGGCTTGCCGCACGCAGGGACATCTGGGGACGCAAGACGAAAGCGCCGCATGCGTTGGTCGCGTTCGCGGCATTCCTGCGCGATCACGCTCAACCGTTTTCCGCGAAACAGCTCGCGGATCTGTCCGCGGCGGTCGATGTGCTCGGCCAGTGCACGGAGCAGGTTGCGCGCGATGCCGCCGCGTTCGTCGAAACCAGTCTGCGCGTGGTCGGCTATGTCGCAGCCGCGCCCGAGATCGAGGCGTGGCAGCGTTGGACTGCGCGCGTCCGCGAATGGCGCGACGAGCGCCTTGCCGCGCGCGGCCAGCTCACGTTCGACGAACTGATCACGCGCGTGCATGGCGCGCTCAGCGGCGCCTCGCGCAGCCTCGCCGATCGCCTGTTCGCGGAATGGCCGGTCGCGCTGGTCGACGAGTTCCAGGACACCGACGCGCAGCAGTACGCGATCCTCGACCGCATCTATCGCGATGCGGCAGCGCAGCCGCGCGGCCGGCTGGTCATGATCGGCGATCCCAAGCAGGCGATCTACCGCTTCCGCGGCGGCGACATCGACGCCTATCTTGCCGCCTCGGCGGTGGTGGATACGCGCCTCGAACTCGATACCAACTACCGTTCCTCGCGCGCCTATGTCGCTGCGATCAACGAGCTGTATGCGCAAGCCGGCGCGGCGCTGAGCGCGGATCCCGCGCATCCGATCCGTTATCACGCGGTCAAGTCCAGTGATCGTGGCGACGAGGCCGCGTATCGCGCACCCGACGAGGGCGCGTCGCGCACGCTGGTCCTGCACTACAACGCGGAGGCTCCCGATGCGGTCGGTCGCTGCCGCGAGCTCGCGCTGAAAGCCTGCGCGAACCAGATCGCGCAGATGCTGCATGCGGGCACGCATCACATCGGCGACGAACCGCTGGCGCCGGAGCATCTGGCCGTGCTGTTGCCGAACAACAGCGACATCACGACCCTGCGACGCCTGCTGCAGGCGCGGCACGTGCCCTGCGTCGGCGCCGGCAAGAGCAGCGTGTTCGACACTGACTGGGCGCGCGACCTGCAGGTCGTGCTGTACGCGGTCGAGCATGCGCATGACGGCGGCGCCGTGCGCGCCGCACTCGCGACACGCCTCGGCGGGATGGATTTCGCGCAGTTGCGCGCGCTGCGCGACGACCCGAACGCCTGGCATCCGCATGCGCAGCGCTTCGAGTCGGCGCGTCGCCGCTGGCAGCGCGACGGCGTGCTCGCGGTAGTGCTGGATTTTGCGGCAGGCGCACTGCGGCATCTACCTGAGCCGGCAGATCGCGAGCGCGCGCTGACCGACCTGCGTCACCTCGGCGAACTGCTGCAGGAGCAGGACGAACGCATGCAGGGGGCGGAGCAGTTGCTCGCCTGGCTCGCGGCACAACGCCGGGGCGAGGGCGACGATGCCGGCGATGCGGCCGACGAGCGTCAGTTGCGCATCGAGTCCGACGCCAAGCGCGTGCGCCTGATGACGCTGCACGCGAGCAAGGGACTGGAGTTCCCGATCGTGTTCCTGCCACTGATGTGGGCGCACCGGAGCAATGGACAGGACACGACGCCGGTGATCCACGAAACCTTGTGCGATCGGCGCGTGGTCGGCTTCGGTGAGGCGGCGAAGGCCCAGTATCTGCGTGAAGGTCAGGACGAACGCTTCCGCGTGCTCTATGTCGCGTTGACGCGCGCGATCCACGCCTGCCACGTCTATGCGTTGTCGCCGCAGCGCCCGCTGAAGGCCGGGTCCGCGAACCCTGCGACCGATCCGGAACGCGCAGCGCTGGATGCGGTGGTCGAACGTCTGCAACAGCACGCCAGCACGCGCGGTGAGCCGGTCGCTCGAGCATTCGAGCATCTGCGCTGGTCGGAGGGCTGGCCATGGCGGTCAGTCCGCTATCGGACGACGGCGGAAGCGATCGCCGCGCCACCCCGTGTGCTGACCGAACCCGGCCGTCCGTTGTACGAGCAGACCTGGAGCTTCTCGACCTTGACCCGCAGCTCGCGAAGCTTCGCGCTCGAGGACGAGCCGGCCGATGACGAAGTCGTGGCCGCGGACGACAGTGCATCGCTTGCGGATCCGCTCGCGCCCGAACCGGCCAGCGGACTTGTCGAGGCGAAGCCGCATGCGGAGATCGTCGCATTGGGCGCGCTGCGCGGCGCGGAGTTCGGCAATGCGCTGCATGCGATCTTTGAAAACCGCCGGATCGGCGAGCCGCTGCGCACCCAGACCGCACGGGTCGAACGCTCACTGCGCGAGGCCGGCGTGCCACTCGGCGATCTTCCGGTGCCGGCGCTGGTCGCGCGTATCGCCGAGCGCCTCGATGCGACGCTGAGCGCCGAACTCGCGCCCGGTCTTCGCCTCGCCGCGGTGCCGGTGCCGCAGCAGCGCGCCGAGATGGCGTTCCATTTCGTGCTCGACGCGGTTTCGGTCGCGCGCCTGCGCGAAGCGTGCGAACGCCGCGGCATGCCCGGTCTCGTGCCCGAGCGGATTCCGGCCACGACCTTGCGCGGTTTGATGACCGGCAAGATCGACCTTGTGTTCGAACACGACGGTCGCTTCCACGTGCTCGACTACAAGAGCAACCATCTCGGCGATCGTCTCGCCGACTACGCACCCACAGCGCTGACTGCGGCCATGGACGCGCACGACTATCGTTTCCAGGCCTTGCTGTACACGGTCGCGGTCGACCGCTATCTGCGCCAGCGTGTGCCGAATTACGAGCGCGATCGGCATCTCGGAGAGGCCGTCTATCTGTTCGTGCGCGCGGTCGGTCTCGCGCCCGGTGCCGGCGTGTGGCGCCACCGGTTCGATTCCGCCTTGCTCGACGCGGTGGACCATGCGCTCGGCGACCGGCCTGATCAGGAGGCCGCATGAGCGGCTACAGCTTCACGCGCACCCACAGCGAGCTCACGGAGGGCGCATGGCGTCCGCTCGATCGCGCGCTCGCGCACTGGGTGCGCGCACACGGCGGCTCGGTAACCCTGGCGTCGGTCGCCGCGTGGGCGAGCCTGGCCGACGGCATGGGCGACGCAGCGCTGCCGCTCTGCGGCGACGAGGCCGGCCGTCACGGCATGGCGCCGTTGACCGCCGCCATGGTCGATGCGTTGCGTGGCGAGGCGCTGGTCGGCGATGGCGGGTCGGACGCAGCGACGCCGTTCGTGCTGGACGCGGATGGACGTTTCGCGTTGTGGCGCAACCATGCGCATGAGGTCGCGGTCGCGCAGATGATCGCCGCACGACGCGCCGCCCGATCGGAACCATCGACCGCGCATCTCGCGGCGGATCTCGATGCGCTGTTTCATGGCATCGATAACGCCGCGCTGCAGCGCCAGCGCGAGGCGGTGGCGAGTGTCGTCGGTTGTCGCCTGTTCGTGCTCACCGGCGGTCCCGGCAGCGGCAAGACCACGACCGTGTTGCGCATGCTGCTGATGCTGCAGCGGCATGCGCAACGCGCGCTGTCCGTGCAGGTCGCCGCGCCGACCGGCAAGGCCGCACAGCGCCTGGTGCAGTCGCTGCGCCAGGTCAAGAGAGCCTTGCTGGACGCACCCGATGCGCCATTGCCGGCCGACTGGCAGCCGCTGCTGGAGCGCATCCCCGATACCGACGCGCTGACCCTGCATCGCCTGCTCGGCTTCGACCCGCGGCGCAACGTGTTCACGCATGGTCGCAGCAACACGCTGGCGGCGGACGTCGTGGTCGTCGACGAGGCCTCGATGGTCGATCTCGACACGCTGCGTGCGCTGCTCGAGGCCACTCTTCCGCAGGCGACTGTGGTCCTGGTCGGTGACGCAGACCAGCTGACTTCGGTGGCAACCGGCTCGGTGTTCATGGACCTCGTGGCCGCGATGGAGCACGAGAAGGCGCCGGATCTGGTCCGCCTCGAACACAGCTTCCGCGCCGAACAGCATCTGGTGCCGATCAATCGCGCGGTCCGCGCGGGTGATGCGGCGGCGCTGGCCGCTGCGTTCGACGCGGCTGGCGCGCGTGCGCAGCGCCACGTCGTCGAGACGCCGGTGCAGTTGCGTGCGCAAGTACTGCGCTGGGCGCGCGAGCTGGCGCAGCTCGATCTGCGCCCGATCTTGCCCGACCACGCGGAGGGCGCGCGCATCGCGACTGCTGTCATGGCGATGCGGACGCTGGCCGAGCGCCAGTTGCTGTGCGCGTTACGCGAGGACACGTTCGGCGCGCTGGCGATCAATGCGCTGATCGAGCGCGAACTCAAGCGCCTGTGGCAGGTGCCGATTGACACGCTGTGGTATCCCGGCCGCGCGGTGATGATCACGCGCAACGACTATGCCGCGCGCCTGTTCAACGGCGATGTCGGTCTCGCGCTGATGGACGCGTCCGGCGTGTTGCGCGTGTGGTTCGAGACCACGTTGCCGGACGGCCGCGCCGCCGCGCGCTTCATCTCACCGAGCGCGCTGCCGCCGCACGATGGTGCGTTTGCGATCACGATCCACAAGAGCCAGGGTTCGGAATACGCGCGCACCGCGGTGCTGCTGCCACCCGATCCCGCGCACCGCATCCTGTCGCGCCAGCTCCTCTACACCGGCCTTTCTCGCGCGAAGCAGGACGTGGAACTGTGGGCGACTGACGCGGCGGTCGAGGCCGCGCTGGCGCATCCGATCCGGCGCGCGGGCGGACTGGCGGCGCGGCTTTCGGGCATCGCTGGCCGCTCGGTGTGAAGCGTGTCGGCGCGGCGCGGATGAATGCGTCGTGCGTATTCGCCGCCGCCGCTGGTGTTCAAGCGACGATGACAGCAACGGGAGTTTGCGGGAAAAATTGGGCTCGGTTGAGGGAGATGACCCATAGGCCCGTGCCCGGCTTCACGCGACGGTGTGCCATGGCAAGTGGCGCAAATTCCAATCCAACAATCTATTGGATTTCGAGCACGCCTTGCCGCACACCACATTGCAATATTCCGTGCTGTCCAGCAGCTTTCCGTTCATCGTACCTTTCCTGCGGGGGGAATCATGCGCGCGCTTTTTGTCAGTGCCTGGGTTGCGCTCTGCCTGAGCGGCGGCGTGACCCAAGCCGGCGACGGGGGACCTGCCGACCACTGGCGCGCCCTGACCCGGACCGACGTCGAGGCAGCGTTCGCGCTGCTCAGGGACAACCATCCCGGAGCGACGCGGGAGGTAGGCGACCGGATCTTCACCGCAGCGCTTGCGGCCGGCCACGCCAAGGCGCTGGCGCGCGCCGCGGCCGTCACGAACTATGAGGGCTATGTCGCCACCCTTGGCGAGTTCGCGGGAGCAATGGGCGACGGGCACGTCGCGTCGGGTCCGAAGTTCCTGCCGAGATCCGTATCCTGGGCGGGGCTCATCGCCGCCAAGCATGGCGCGAACTGGGTGGTGGCGAACGACGATCCCGAGGTCGCCGGAGGGGAGTTCACCGGCGCCCGCATCGTCGAGTGCGACGGACAATCCGCCGACGCCCGCGCCCGCGAAGCGCTCGCTTTCCGCACGGACGTCTCGGTGGACGCCATGCAGGTCGTTCGGGGCGCATGGCTGCTGATCGACGAGGGCAATCCGTTCCTGGCGCGCCCGCAAGCCTGCGTTCTTGAACAGGGCGGCCAACGCATCTCGCTCACGTTGCGCTGGAGCGAGATCGATCGCAGCAAGCTTCTCAGCCAGTGGTGGAAACGCTCCTATGGCGCCGCAGGGTTCGGCGTGCGGCGGAGCGGTGCCGGTGTCTGGATCGCGATCCAGGAACTGGATCCGCGCGCCCAGGCGGTGATCGACGCGGTCAAGTCGCAGGAGGCCGCGGTCCGCGCCGCGCCTTGGGTTGTCGTGGACTTGCGTGGAAACGACGGCGGCAACGATGCGTATGCCTATGCGCTCGCCCAGGAGATCTACGGCCCGGGCCGTGTCGCACAGGTCCTGGGTCCGAGTGCCGACGGCAGTGGCTGCACGTCCGTCTTCCGCGCCTCGCCGGGCAATATCGAAGCGCTCGACAAGTCCATCGTGGCGTTCCAGAAGAGCGGTGATGCGGAAGGGGCTCGGGAGTACACCCAGGCTGTCCAGGCGATGAAGGCCGCCATGGCCGCGGGTCGCGCTTTGACCGGCGATCCCACCTGTCCGGCCCGGGGGGCACCGCCCGCGTTGCGACCGGCGGCCTCCTCGATGATGGCCGGAAAGGTGTTTGTGCTCACCGACGCCGTCTGCTTCAGCTCATGCCTCCAGGCGGTCGATTTCCTGCGCAAGCTGGGCGCGGTCCAGGTCGGCCAGCCTACCGGTGGCGACACCCACTATTCGGAATACCGCCAAGTGACCTTGCCCTCAGGCCTGTCGACCTTCTCCACCCTGGTGGCGATGATGCCGGACGCACCGCAAAAGCTGGGCCCCTATGCGCCGCAATACGAATACGACGGCGACATCTCCGACACTGCGGCCTTGGAAAAGTGGATTTCCGACACGATGATGAAGGCGCGAGAGCCCAGGACGGCTCAGAGGTATTTTTGAATTGTTTCGATCATCAGAACGCTACCAGCCTTGGGCTGCCGGATCTGCCACTGCACGCCAGCAGCGGGTGATCAGAGCCGGCATGCCGTTCCATCAGGGTAGCGCGCTGACCACCACGCGCACCTACGACGCCAATGCCGCCCCTCAGCACTGGCGGCATCCGAGGCGAATTGACCTATGTAACAGCCGCTTCTATTGCAGCTCTTGTCGATTTCCCCCCTCCTCACTCGTCAGTAAGACGCCGCGACAATCCTGCCGCAGCTTACATCCAAAGGTCAAAGTAATGAGCAAGCAGATCTTCGTTAACCTGC
Source organism: Dokdonella soli (assembly GCF_039523175.1). NCBI lineage: Bacteria > Pseudomonadati > Pseudomonadota > Gammaproteobacteria > Lysobacterales > Rhodanobacteraceae > Dokdonella > Dokdonella soli. The sequence continues at coordinate 32,645 of NZ_BAAAEU010000023.1, read as the reverse complement.
CGGTGACAAACCTGAAACGATCAAAGGCGTTCTACGAAGCCGTTGGTGCGGTCAACAATCCCGCATTCAGCGACGACACTGCAGCGTGCATGGTGTTCTCCGATACGATTTACGCGATGCTTCTCACACACGACAAGTGGCGCCAGTTCACGAGCAAGCGGATCGTCGATGCGCACGTGGACGCGCAGGTACTGCTGTGTCTGTCAGCGGATGGTCGCGAAGAGGTGTCCAACCTGGTCGATAAGGCGAGTGCTGCAGGCGGCAAGGCGGACCCCTCGCCCGTGCAGGACTTCGGCTTCATGTATGGCCGCAGCTTCGAGGATCCGGACGGTCATATTTGGGAAGTGATGTGGATGGATCCCAACGCCCTCCCGCCACACGGCTGAGCATTCCTTCAACGAGCAGGAGTCTCGCGTCTCGTCGCATCGGCCGAGAAAGTCCGCTTCCGACCCGATGCGGACATCGCGCGATGCGTTTGGCGGATCGCATAAGGTGGGCGTCATGGCCGTGCAGGTAGAATATTGGTCATGCACAGCATCAATCGAAATGATTTCCACCTATCCGTAGCACCTATGATGGATTGGACCGATCGGCATTGTCGGTTCTTCCATCGCCTGCTGTCGCCGCGTGCGCTGCTGTACACCGAGATGGTCACCGCGCAGGCGGTGATCCATGGCGATCGCGCGCGCCTGCTCGGATTCGATCCGGCCGAGCATCCGGTCGCGCTGCAGCTCGGTGGGTCCGAGCCGGACGAGCTGGCGCAGGCAGCGCGCATCGGCGCCGAGCTGGGCTACGACGAGATCAACCTCAATGTCGGCTGTCCGTCGGATCGTGTGCAGTCGGGACGCTTCGGCGCCTGCCTGATGCGCGAGCCGGCGCTGGTGGCCGATTGCGTGGCGGCGATGCGCGATGCGGTCACGCATGCACGCGCGGCGGTCACGGTGAAATGCCGAATCGGCGTCGACGACCAGGACGAGTATGCGGGACTTTCCGAGTTCGTCGATCGGGTCCACGCGGCCGGTTGCAACGTGTTCATCGTGCATGCGCGCAAGGCATGGCTCAAGGGCCTCTCGCCGAAGGAGAACCGTGAGGTGCCGCCGCTGAACTACGAACGCGTGTATCGGCTCAAGCGTGAGCATCCGCAACTCACGATCGTGATCAACGGCGGCGTCACCAGCGTGGCCGAGATCCGCGAGCACCTGCGTCACGTCGATGGCGTGATGCTCGGCCGCACCGCGTACCACGAACCGTATCGTCTCGCCGAGATCGAGGCGGAACTGTTCGGCACACCGCTGCCTGATCGCGATGAGGTGCTCGAGCGGCTGCGTCCGTACGTCGAGGCGCATCTCGCGCGCGGTGACCGTTTGCAGCACATCAGCCGGCATATCCTCGGTCTGTACCAGGGGCTGCCCGGTGCGCGCGCGTACCGGCGCGTGCTCAGCGAGCAGGCGCATCGGGCGGATGCGGGCTGGAAGGTGATCGAGCGCGCGCTCGCGGCGCGCGGCGGTGAGGTGCGCAGTCGGGCGGCGTGAGTTGTTGAACACCATCCCCATCCAACCCTCCCCTTGAAGGGGAGGGCTTCTGAGCGCTCGCCCGCGAGTTCGCACGGCATTCAAGGCACAATACGCGCTGCGATTTCGATTCCCTGCACGCATGTCCCTGGTCAATCTCGTCAACCTCGACTACTCGGTCGGCGGTCCGCTGTTGCTCGAAAACGTCGATCTCGCGATCGAACGCAATGAGCGTGTCTGCGTGGTTGGCCGCAATGGCGCCGGCAAGTCGACCCTGCTGAAGCTGATTGCCGGCGAGATCCGGCCGGACGATGGCGAGGTGCGCATGCAAACCGGCGTGCGCGTCGCCAAGCTGGCGCAGGAAGTTCCGCGCGATGTCGACGGCTCCGTATTCGATGTCGTTGCCGGCGCGCTCGGTGACCTCGGCGCGCTGCTCGCCGAGTTCCATCGTCTCACCCATCATCTCGACGTGCCCGGCAACGCCGAGGCGATGGCGAAGGTGCAGGCGCGTATCGATGCCGGGCATGGCTGGAATCTCGACCAGCGTGTGACGCAGGTGCTCACGCGCCTGGACCTGCCCGACGACGCGGAATTCTCCGCGCTGTCCGGCGGCATGAAGCGGCGCGTGCTGCTCGCGCGCGCGCTGGTGCTGGATCCGGATGTGCTGCTGCTCGACGAGCCGACCAACCATCTCGACATCGAGGCGATCGCCTGGCTCGAACAGCTGCTGCTCGACTTCGCCGGCAGCGTCGTGTTCGTCACGCACGATCGTCGCTTCCTGCGCGCGCTGGCGACACGCATCGTCGAGATCGACCGCGGTCAGGTCACGAGCTGGCCGGGGGACTACGAGAACTACCTGCGCCGTCGCGAGGAACGCCTGCATGCGGAGGCGCAGGAGCGCGCGCTGTTCGACAAGAAGCTCGCGCAGGAGGAAGTCTGGATCCGCCAGGGCATCAAGGCGCGGCGCACGCGCAACGAGGGCCGCGTGCGCGCGTTGCAGGCGATGCGTCGCGAGCGTGCGCAGCGGCGCGAACTCGGCGGCACCGCGAAGCTGCAGGTTGGCACGGCGGCTGGGTCGGGTCGGCGTGTGATCGATGTCGACGCGATCCGGTTCGGTTTCGGCGAACGCCTGATCGTCGACGGGCTGACGACGACGATCCAGCGCGGTGATCGAGTCGGCCTGATCGGCGCGAACGGATCGGGCAAGACGACGCTGCTGAAATTGCTGCTGGGCGAACTCGCGCCGCAAGCGGGCGAGGTGCGTCTGGGCACGAACCTCGAGATCGCGTATTTCGACCAGCATCGCGCGCACCTGCGCGAGGACCTCTCCGCCCTCGACAATGTTTCCGAAGGCGCCGAGTTCATCCAGATCAACGGCGCGCGCAAGCACGCGCTCGGCTACCTGCAGGATTTCCTGTTCTCGCCGGAACGCGCGCGCGCGCCGATCACTGCATTGTCCGGCGGCGAGCGCAACCGTCTGCTGCTCGCGAAACTGTTCGCGAAGCCGTCGAACCTGCTGGTCATGGACGAACCGACCAACGACCTCGATGTCGAGACGCTGGAGCTGCTCGAGGAACTGCTCGCGGCCTATCCGGGCACCTTGCTGCTGGTCTCGCACGATCGCGAATTCCTCGACAACGTGGTCACCAGCACGCTCGCGCTCGAAGGCGAGGGCCGCGTCGGCGAATACGTCGGTGGCTACAGCGATTGGCAGCGGCAGGCGCCTCCGGCCGCCGCGACGCGCAAGCCGGAACGCGCAGCGGCGGATACTCCGATTGGCGCTGTCGCGTCAGCTCCTGCGCCGATGAAGCGCAAGTTGAGCTACAAGGACGCACGCGAACTCGACGAACTGCCGCAGCGGATCGAGGCACTCGAAACGCGCATCGCCGACCTTGGCACGCGGATGCAGGAGCCTGCGTTCTACCAGCAGGACAGCGCGGCGATCATCGTGTCCAACAACGAACTCGCCGCGCTGCAGGCCGAACTCGATGCCGCGTATCTGCGCTGGCAGGAACTCGACGCGGGCTAGCGCTGTTCGGTCGCGATCCCGGCCTCAGTCATCGTCGGACAGCGACGGCATGGGTGGAACCGGCGGAACCGGTGGTGCGGGTGGTGTTGCAGCTGCTGGCGGCGCCGGCGGCACGGGTGGTGTCGGTGGAATCGGCGGCATGCTGAAGATCGACTTGAATTCCGGTGCCTTCACGTTCAATGCCACGGTCTTGTGGTCGCGCAAGAGCCGGATCGGCACGTCTTTGCCAGCGGGCTGGTCGCGCAGCGCGCGCAGCGCATCCTCGGGACGGCTCACGGTCTCGCCGGCGACGCTGGTAATGACGTCGCCGCCACGCAGGCCGGGCAGCGCATCGGCGTCGGCGGAAATCACCAAGGCACCTTTGTCGGTGCCGAAGTAGCGGCCGAGCTCGGGATTGAGGCTGGCGAGGTTCAAACCCCACCATGGCATCGACAGGCTCACATGCCGAAGCGTGCGTTGTGCTTGTTCGTTCGCACGCTGCGCGATGCGCAGTGATTGTTCCTGAGTCAATTGCGCGTGCTCCGCGGCGCGTTGCGCCTGGCGTGTGGCGATCTCGACGCTTTTCCGGATGTGCTTGTCGAAGTCCGGCGGCAACATCCCGCCATCGCCCGAATCGGCGCCGAATGCATCGGCGAAGTTGTAGGGCTCTCGGCGCTCGGCTTTCACCGTGACCTCGGACTTCTTGCCGTCGCGAAGGACGAAGAGTTTCACTTCCTGGCCGACTTTCAGGTTGCGCAGCGCCTCGTTGAGGAAGGTCGCTGTATCGCCGGATGGGCCTTCAAGGTCGCCGCGCACGTTCGCGATGACGTCGCCGTTCTTGATCCCGGCTTTGCTGGCGGGGCCTCCCGGCGTGACTGCGGTCACACGAAGGCCGCGCTCGTCCTTCGCGAGCACGACGCCGATCATGCCGCGGTTGGGGTCACCGACATAGCGGTAGGCATAGGCGCGCGGCCCAACGTCACCGAGTTCGCCGGAAAGCTTGGCCATCTTGCGCGAGAGCTCCTGCATCTGGGCGCGCAGCTCCGCGAGCTCGGTGCGCGCGGCTGCGGTGTCGACGGTGGGCGTGACGCCGGAGGGGGAGGTTGCAGCCGGAGCCGCTGGCGCGCTCTTCGAGGTCGCATCGGCGGCGAATGCTCCAGGAGCGGCGAGTGCGAGTGCGGCGAAAAGGACGGTGCGTTTCATGGTGTTCCTCAGTTCAGCAGATGAGACGAACCGCGCGCGACGCTTTCGTCGTTGGCGGCGACTGCGAACGCATTGCTGCGGATCGTTGCGAGGTCTTCGAGCAGGGCGACCCGCTGTCGCCACAGCGGCAACGCGTCGTTGTTGTCGCGCGCCGCAGCGAGCTGCACATCGACAAGGCCGATGAGGTCCTCGACCTCGATGGCGGCCATCAGATCGCGGCTGTCCTGCGGCGCGTGCGCGGCGAATGCGGCGATCCAGCGTTCGAGCGACTGGGAGCGCTGGTGCAGGCCGGCGAGTTCATCGGTGCCTGGCGCTGTCGCACTGGCGGGCGCAGGGGTATTCGGTGGCGGTGTCGTGATCGCGACCGCGGGCGTCGTTTCCGGCGCCGTCGGCCGGATCGCACTGCGTGGCACCAGCATCGCCAGCGCGAGGCCGGCCGCGAGCGCAACGGGAACCGCGTAGCGCCATGCCTGCGGGCGGCGGCGTTCGCCGAGCACGCGTGCGAGTTCGGGCCAGAGGTCCGGCTGCGGAGCCGCATCGGGCAGCGCGCGCAGCGCGGCCGCGAGCGAGCGATCCGGATTCGTGTTCGGGAAACCCTGATGCATCGGAGTTTCCGCGGGCCCGGGGGTGGACCGCTCGCGAGTCGATCGCGCAAGCGATTGAATCGCGGAGCCGGGTCCGGACATGCGCCGGACGCGAGCGAATCGGATCAAACCCAGAACGGGTTTGATCAGACCATCGATCAATGTGCCGTCGCGGTCAGACATGGCGCGGCCTCCTTCTGTGGTTCAAGCAAGGTGCGCAGACGGCTGCTGCCGCGCGCGACCTGGGACTTCGAGAAACTCACCGACTTGCCGGTCATCGCGGCGATTTCCTGGTGCGTGTATTCCTCGACGTGATAGAGCCAGAGCACGCTGCGTGTCAGCGACGGCAGCTGCGCGAGCGCACGTTCAAGATGTTTCGCGTCGGCCAGTGCCCAAGGCGGCGGCGCGTTGCCGGGTGTGTCGTCATCGTTGGGCAGCTCCTCGAAGGCGAGGCCGCGTTCGCGGCGCAGATGCATCAGCGCTTCGTTGACGACGATCTGGCGCAACCAGCCCCAGAATGGCGCGTCGCCGCGAAACTGGCCGATGCGTTCGAGCAGACGCAGCATCGCGTCGTGCACGGTCTCGCGCGCAGCGTCCGGGTTGCCGAGCATGCGCAGCGCGAGCGTGTACGCGGGCCGCTCGAACGCGCGGTAGATCTGCTCGAGCGCGCCGATCTCGCCGCGGCGCGCTCGCGCGAGGACGGTGTCGGGGACATCGATCTGGAAACTGGCAGCGCTCACGGGAACATCAGATGCGGTCCGATGCGGTTTGGTCGCAGTGCAGTCGCGATGTCGCGTCCGCGATCCATTGTAGGAGCCGCGCGAGTGCGACCGGGAACCTTGTCCGCACCTTGTCCGCCGCTTGCCCGGACACTGTCCGTCGGCGATGAGATTGCCAATTAATTATTAATAATCAATTAGTTGAAGTATGGCACGCTCATTGCTGTAAATCGGGCGACACAGCCCACCACGGAGCCCGACCCCCAATGATCCGCGATACCTCGGCACAGGACCGCCAACTCGCCCCGCAGAAGAACCGCAGGAAGCAGATCGTCTGGATCGGCATCGGCGCGGCCGTGCTGGTGGCGCTGCTGGCCTGCATCCCGACGATCGTGCGACTGATGTCCGCGGACTCGTCGGCGAGCACCGCGCGGCTGCGCATCGCCGAGGTCAAGCGCGGCACGTTGACCCGCGACGTGTCGGTGCAGGGCAAGGTCGTCGCCGCGGTCAGTCCGACCTTGTACGCGCGCAACGCCGGCACGGTCACGCTCGACGTGCACGCCGGCGACAAGGTGAAGAAGGGCGACGTGCTCGCCGAGGTCGATTCACCGGAGCTCACCAACAAGCTGAAGCAGGAACAGGCGACGCTGGACAGCCTCGGCCTCGACGTCGAGCGCACCGGCATCGACAACCGCAAGAAAGAGGCCGCGGTGCAGATGGCCTTCGAGCAGGCGGTGATCGATCGCCAGACCGCGGAGCGCGAGGTCGAGCGCAACCAGAAGGCCTTCACGCTCGGCGCGCAGCCGGAGATGACCGTGCTGCGTGCGAAGGACGCGCTCGCGAAAGCGAAGCTCAGCGAGATCAACGCGCAGCACAATGTCGGACTCGATCGCGAGAGCCTCGCGTTCGACCTCAAGACCAAGCGCTTCGCATTGGACCGGCAGAAGTTGCTGGTCGACGATCTGAGCCGCCAGGTCGACGAACTCAAACTGCGCTCGCCGGTCGATGGCCAGGTCGGCCAGCTGATCGTGCAGCAGCGCGCGAACGTCGCGCAGAATGCCGCGGTGCTGAGCGTCGTCGACCTCAGCGCGCTCGAGGTCGAGGTGCAGGTGCCGGAGGTGTTCGCGCACGATCTGACCGTCGGCATGGCGGCCGAGATCCAGGAAGGGGGCGAGAAGTACAGCGGTGAAGTCAGCGCGATCTCGCCCGAGGTGCTGAACGGCCAGGTTACCGGCCGCGTGCGCTTCGGCGACCGCAAGCCGGCCGGACTGCGCCAGAGCCAGCAGCTGACCACGCGCATCCTGATGGACGAGCATCCGAACGTGCTGATCGTCGAGCGTGGCCCGTTCATCGACACCGGCGCCGGCCGCGTCGCGTACGTCGTGCGCAACGGCACTGCGGAACGCACGCCGATCCAGATCGGCGCGACCAGCCTCAACTCCGTCGAGATCGTCAGCGGCGTCAGGGAAGGCGACCGCATCGTGATTTCCGGTACTGACGACTTCAAGGGCGCCCAGCGTGTGGCACTGAATTAACCGGGAATCGGAAATGGGGCATCGAAAGAGCGCCCATGCCGCTTCCAGCTTTCCCAATCTCCACTCCCGATTCCCGATTCCCCTACGAGGCGAAGCCGATGTTGAAGATGACCCATCTGCAGAAGGTCTACCGGACCCATCTGATCGAGACCTATGCGCTGCGTGACTTTTCGATCAACGTGCGCGAGGGTGAGTTCGTCGCGGTGACCGGCCCATCCGGTTCCGGCAAGACGACCTTCCTCAATATCGCCGGCTTGCTCGAGGAATTCACCGGTGGCCAGTACCAGCTCGACGGCGTCGACGTACATGGCCTCAATGACGACAAGCGGTCGAAGTTACGCAACGAGAAGATCGGCTTCATCTTCCAGAGCTTCAACCTGATTCCTGACCTCAACCTGTTCGACAACGTCGATGTGCCACTGCGATACCGCGGCTTCGCGGCGCCCGATCGCAAGAAGCGTATCGAGGAGGCGCTGGGCCGCGTCGGCCTCGCCTCGCGCATGAAGCATTACCCGTCGGAACTCTCCGGCGGCCAGCAGCAGCGCGTCGCGATCGCACGCGCACTGGCCGGCTCGCCGCGCCTGCTGCTCGCCGACGAACCGACCGGCAACCTCGATTCGCTGATGGCGCGCGGTGTCATGGAGCTGCTCGAGGAGATCAATCGCCACGGCACGACGATCGTGATGGTCACGCACGATCCGGAACTCGCCGCGCGCGCGCACCGCAACGTGCACGTGATCGATGGCCAAGTCACCGACTTCGACGACGAGCCGACACTGCGCAAGCCCGCGCTGGACGACAGTACGGCCGCTGAAGCGGTCGCCTGAGACAGGCAGGAGGAATTCCCATGTTCGCCTACTACCTGCAACTCGGCCTGCGCAGCCTGCGCCGCAACCCGATCCTGACCGCATTGATGGTCGTGGGCATCGGGCTCGGCATCGCAGCCAGCATGACCACGTTGACGGTGCTGCACCTGATGGGCAGCAATCCGATTCCATGGAAGAGCGACAAGCTGCATTACGTGCAGCTGGACAACTGGAGCGCGGACGATCCTTTCTTCGATGACGGACGTCCTCCGGACCAGGTCACTTATCGCGACGCGGTGGCGCTGATGGAGGCCGGCAAGGCCGACAAGCAGGCTGCGATGTTCAAGCTGTCGTTGCCGATCCAGCCCGAGAACAAGGAACTGAAACCGTTCCAGTCGCTGGGCCGCGTGACCTATGCGGATTTCTTCGCGATGTTCGAGCCGCGCTTCAAGTACGGCGGCGCCTGGAACCGCGATCAGGACCATAGCCATGCGCGCGTCGTCGTGCTCGGCAAGGACATCAATGAGAAGCTGTTCGGCGGCCAGGACAGCGTCGGCCGAACGGTGCGCATGAACGGCGTCGACTACAGCATCGTGGGTGTGCTCGATGATTGGAAGCTGCATTCGAAGTACTACGACCTGACTGTCGGCGCGTTCAGCGAGCCCGACGAGTTCTTCATGCCGTTCACGACCGCGATCGACCTCAAGCAGCGTGCGAGCGGCAACAACAGCTGCTGGAAAACGCCGGCCGATGGTTGGGACGCGTATCTCGACTCGGACTGCATCTGGATCCAGATGTGGGTGCAGCTCGATTCGCCCGCGCGGTTGGCCGAATACAAGTCGTTCCTCGACAGCTACGTGGGCGAGCAGAAGAAACTCGGCCGTTTCCCGCGCCCGATCAACAACCGGCTTCTGGACGTGACCGAGTGGATGCGCGACCAGCGCGTCATCTCGCGCGATGTCGAAGTGCAGACCGGGCTCGCGTTCGCTTTTCTTGCGGTTTGCCTGGTCAACACGATCGGATTGCTGCTCGCCAAGTTCACGCGCAAGTCCGGCGAGATCGGATTGCGGCGTGCGCTCGGCGCGAGCCGGCGTGAGGTGTTCGCGCAGTTCCTGATCGAATCCGGCGTGGTCGGCCTGACCGGTGGTTTCCTCGGCCTGCTGCTGACCGGGCTCGGCCTTCTCGCCGTACGCGCGCTGTACACCGAGTACAAGACGGTCGCACAGCTCGACTGGTCCATGATTGCAACGACGATCGTCCTGGCCATCACTTCGGCGGTGCTCGCCGGGCTGTACCCGACATGGCGCGCGTGCCGCGTTCAACCCGCGGCACAGCTCAAGGTCTGAAGGAGAACATGATGGAACTCCGTCCGATTCTTTCCGCGCTGATGCGCAGCAAGGTGTCGATGATCCTGATCGGCCTGCAGGTCGCGCTGACCCTGGCGATCGTCTGCAACGCGCTGTTCATCATCGGCCAGCGCCTCGATCGCATGCATCGCCCGAGCGGCATGAACGAGACCGACACGTTCTGGTTCGGCAGCAACGGTTTCGGCCAGGGCTACGACGTGAAAGCTGTGCAACAGTCCGATCTCGCATTGCTGCGGCAGATGCCCGGCGTTGCCGACGCGACCAGCACGAACTCGGTTCCGATGAGCGGCGGCGGTTGGGGCACGGGCGTCAACCTGCAGCCGAAGCAGAAGACGCAAACTGCGCGTACGACGCTCTACATGGTCGATGCGCACGCGCTCGATACCTTTGGTTTCAACCTCGTTGCGGGGCGTAATTTCAAGCCCGAGGAAATCGAGTCGCACACGCAGAGCGAGCGCCTGCAGTCGGCGGCCGTCATCATGAGCAAGGCCCTGGCTGACAAGTTGTTCCCCAATGGCGATGCGCTGGGCAAGCAGATCTATCTGGACGATGACTCGCCGGCCAGCACGATCGTGGGCATTGTCGAGCGCGCACAACAGCCATGGGTCTGGGCCGACAACGATTCGATCGAGAACGCAACGTTGGTGCCGACTTACCTGCCGTACGGAAACTCCACGCGCTATCTCGTGCGCACCGAGCCCGGCCGTCGCGACGAGGTCATGAAAGCGGTCGAGCAAAAGATGTCAGAGGCGAACCCGAGTCGCATCATCGGCAAGCTGCGCAGCATCGAGCAGGTGCGCCGGGAGGCTTATGCGGGCGATCGGGCAATGGCGATCATCCTCGGCGCCGTCATCTTCGCGCTGCTCGGCGTGACCGCGCTCGGCATTGTCGGCATGGCCAGTTTCTGGGTCGCGCAGCGCACGAAGCAGATCGGCACGCGGCGGGCGCTTGGAGCGACCAAGTTCGACATCCTTCGGTATTTCCAGACCGAGAACTTCATCATCACCACGATGGGCCTGATCGCCGGCGGCATCCTCGCCTACGCGTTCAGCCTGTGGCTGATGCAGAACTACCAGTCGCCGCGGCTACCGTGGTACTACGTGCCGATTGGCTTCCTCTGCCTGTGGGCGCTCGGCCAGCTCGCCGTGCTCGGGCCTGCGCTGCGTGCCTCGCGCGTGCCGCCGGCGGTGGCGACACGCAGCGTGTGAGAGCGGCGGCGCCGCTTCGAGGACCCTCACTTCCGGCCTACTGACGCAACGCACGGGCGCCGCGGATAATGGCGCTCGATCCCGCCTTCCCGACCTGGAGTTTCCGTGTTGCCCAATCTCCTGAAACCAACCGTGCTTTCTGTCGCAACTGTGATGATCGCCGCTGGCCTGATGCAGTCCGTGCATGCGGGCGACGATGTCGCGACGCGCGTCAAGGCGCTGAACGCGCTGCTCGCCGAACAGTGGCAATACCAGATGAAGGAGTCGCCCGAGTTCGCGACGATGCTCGGCGACTACCGCTACAACGACAAGTGGAGCGACGTGTCGCTGGCACACGTGGCACAGCAGAAGAAGGATGCGGAAGGCTTCCTCAAACGCTTCGAGGCGATCGATACCCGCGGTTTCGGCGAACAGGACCGCCTCAACCAGCAGCTGATGGTGCGCCAGCTCAAGGATGGCCTGAAGGCGGTCGACCTCAAGCTCTATGAGATGCCAATCGACCAATTCGGCGGCGCTCATTTGCAACTCGCGCAGTTCGTCTCCGCCGTGCCGCTCGACAGCACGAAGCACTACGAGGACTATCTCGCGCGTTTGAAGCAGGTACCGCATCTGGTCGACCAGCTGATCGACGTACTCAGGCAGGGTGAGAAGGACCGGCTGATGCCGCCGCGTTTCCTGCTCGAGAAGGTGATCGGACAGTGCCGCTCGATCGCCGAGCCGGCTGGCGAGGCCAGCGCGTTCGGGATGTCGGTGGCGAAATTTCCGGATAGCGTCCCGGAGGCAGATCGCAAGCGTCTGCACGATGCGATCGTGAAAGCGGTCGACAGCGAGGTGCGCCCCGCCTATCGCAAGCTCGCCGATTTCGTCGAGAAGGACTATGCGCCGAAGGGACGCAACGAGCCGGGCCTGTGGGCCCTGCCGAACGGCGCCGAGCGTTACCGCTTCGCGGTCGAGCAGATGACCACGACGACGATGGATCCCGAGGCGATCCATCAGCTCGGCCTCGCCGAGGTCAAGCGCATCGAGGCCGATCAGTCTGCGATCGCGGTGAAGCTCGGCTACAAGGACCTGAAGGCGATGCGCGAGGCGCTGAAGACCGATCCGAAGGTGCACGCCGCGTCGCGCCAGCAGATCGTCGACCTCTACACCAAGTACATCAAGCAGATGCAGCCCAAGCTGCCGGAACTGTTCGGCCTGCTGCCGAAGACCAAGGTCGAAGTGCTGCCGACCCAGGAGTATCGCGAGAAGGAAGCCTCGGCAGCCGAGTACAACCAGGGTACGCCGGATGGCTCGCGGCCGGGCCGGGTCTACGTCAACACCGGCGACTTCAAGAACCGTTCGCTGCTGACGATCGAATCGACGGCCTATCACGAAGGCGTGCCCGGCCATCACATGCAGATCTCGATCGCGCAGACTCTGCCGGGCCTGCCGCCGTTCCGCCAACAGGCCGGCTACACCGCTTATATCGAAGGGTGGGCGCTGTATTCCGAACGCCTCGGCAAGGAAGTCGGTTTCTACCAGGACCCGCTGAACGACTACGGCCGGCTTTCCGACGAGTTGCTGCGTGCCGACCGCCTCGTGCTCGATACCGGCGTTCACTTCAAACACTGGACGCGCGAGCAGATGGTCGATTTCTTCCGCGAGCACTCCTCGCAGGACGAGCCGGATATCCAGGCCGAGACCGACCGCTATATCTCCACGCCGGGCCAGGCGTTGGCCTACAAGCTGGGCCAGCTCAAGATCCTTGAGCTGCGCGAGCGTGCCAAGAAGGAACTCGGCGACCGCTTCGACATCCGCGCGTTTCACGACGAGATCCTCAACGGCGGCGCGCTGCCGCTCGACGTGCTCGATGCGCGGGTGACCGCATGGATCACGGCGACGAAGGCGGCCACGTCGGTCGCGCACGCGTCATGAACCCGTTCGCCCCGCGTCGCGTGCGGCGCGGGGCGGACAATGTGTTAGAACTGCAACCTTCCAGCGCTGTGCCGCATCCAAGCGGCGCATGCGCGACCACACATCCAAGAACGAAGTCATGCGCACCGTACTGGTGATCGACGACAATCCGGCGGTCGGCACCGCGCTCGACCTCCTGCTCAGTCTGCGTGAGATCCGCACGCTGATCGCGCATTCGCCGGACGAGGGGCTGGTCACGCTCGCGCGCGAGGACGTCGACCTCGTCGTGCAGGACATGAATTTCAGCGCGGACACGACTTCGGGCGAGGAGGGCGTCGCGCTGTTCCGTGCGATCCGCGAACGCCACCCGGACCTGCCGATCATCCTGCTGACCGCGTGGACGCATCTCGAGACCGCGGTCGAGTTGGTCAAGGCCGGCGCGGCCGACTATCTCGCCAAGCCGTGGGATGACCACAAGCTGGTCGCGACCGTCGAGAACCTGCTCGAACTCTCCGAGGCGACGCGCGAGGTCGCGCGCTTTCGCGAGGAGCGCCGGCGTCGGCGCAAGGCGCTCGACGCGAAGTACGACCTGCGTGGCCTGGTGTTCGCATCCGCCGCGACGATGCGCGTCGTCGAACTGGCCTGCCAGGTCGCGCGAGCGGACATCCCGGTGCTGATCACCGGACCGAACGGTGCCGGCAAGGAACGCATCGCCGAGATCATCCAGGCGAATTCTTCGGTCAAGGGCGGCCCGTTCGTGACCGTGAACTGCGGCGCGCTGCCATCCGAGTTGATCGAGGCGGAATTGTTCGGCGCGGAGCCCGGTGCCTACACCGGCGCCGCGAACAAGGCGCGCGAAGGCCGCTTCGAGATCGCCGATGGCGGAACCCTGTTCCTCGACGAGATCGGCAACCTGCCGCTGGCCGGCCAGGCGAAGTTGTTGCGCGTGCTCGAGAGCGGCCAGTTCGAGCGCCTCGGTTCCAGCCGGACGCGCAAGGTCAAGGTGCGCGTGATCAGCGCGACGAATGCCGATGTCGGCGCGATGATCCGCGATGGCCGGTTCCGCGAGGATCTCTACTACCGTCTCAACGTGATCGAGCTGCGCCTGCCGCCGTTGGCCGAGCGCAGCGACGACATCGTGCCGCTCGCCGAGCATTTCCTCGACGGCGTCGCGGCGCTCGACGACAGCGCACGCGGCGCGCTGGCTGCGCATGCGTGGCCCGGCAACGTGCGTGAACTCAAGAACGCGATCCAGCGCGCCGCGCTGCTGTGCCAGGCGGGCGTGATCACCGCGCGCGATCTCGGCCTGGTGGCAGCGCGCGGTGGCAACGGCCGCATGGCGCCCGATGCCGAACCCGACCGCGAGATGATCGAGTCGGCGCTGAAGAGCGCGCGCGGCGTGATCAGCCAGGCAGCTGCGGAACTCGGTCTCTCGCGGCAGGCGCTGTACCGGCGCATGGACAAGCTCGGAGTGTCGGCTGGATAGCCCGGTTTCGCGTGCTTCGGGTTAGGCTTCGCCGATGCGCATGGTCTCGCTCGAAGGGAAACTCGCCGCCGCGCTTGCCGTCGCCGTGGTCGTGGCTGCCGCGCTGGCCGCGTGCGCGACGATCTGGTTCGCGTCGCCGTGGGTCGGCGCCGCGGCGGCGGTGCTGGCGCTGGGTATCCCAGCGCTGGTGTTCGCGCACCTGCTCGCGCGGCCGATCGCGGCGCTGATCCGCGCGCTGTCCGGCAGCGTGGTCGCGTTCCGCGATGGCGACTTCAGCTTCTCGATCGGCGCAAAGCGTGCAGACGAGATCGGCGATCTGGTCAGTGCGCACAACGAACTCGGTCGCGTGCTGCGCGAGGAGCGCCAGCATTTGTTCCAGCGCGAGCTGCTGCTCGATACCGTCGTGCAGCACACGCCGACGGCCCTGGTCCTGGTCGAGCAGGGCGGCCATGTCGTCTACGCAAACCTCGCCGCGCGGCAGTTGCTCAACGGCGGACGGCCGCTGAACGGCGAGCGTTTCGAGGAGATCGTCGCGACCGCGCCGCAGCCGCTCGCGCGCGCGATCGCGCGGGATGTCGACGGCCTGTTCAGCGTACCGTTCGAGCAAGAGGACGAAACCTTCCATCTCTCGCAGCGCGCGTTCAAGTTGCAGGGGCAGCCGCATCGGCTCTACCAGATCAAGCGACTGACGCGCGAACTCGCGCGTCAGGAAGTCGCGACCTGGAAGAAGGTGATCCGCGTGATCAGCCACGAGCTGAACAACTCGCTGGCGCCGATCCGTTCGCTGTCGCATTCCGGCCGCGAACTCGCCAGGCTCGGCGACATGAAGCGCCTGACCACGGTGTTCGACACGGTCGAGGAGCGCACGCGCCATCTCGAGGGTTTCATCCAGGGCTACGCGCGTTTCGCGAAACTGCCGCTGCCGCGGCCGCAGGCGGTCGAATGGGTGCCGTTCCTGGACGCGCTGTCGCGCCACTATGCGTTCCGCCTGGAAGGGGCCCTGCCGGCGTCTCCGGGTTTCTTCGATCGCGTGCAGGTCGAGCAGGTGCTGATCAACCTGCTCAAGAACGCGCACGAATCCGGCGGCGCGGCGGATGCGGTCGAACTCGGCGTGGTGCAGCACGGGCGCGAGGTGCGCATCGAGGTCGCCGATCGCGGCAGCGGCATGAGCGAGACCGTGCTGGCCAATGCGCTGCTGCCGTTCTACTCGACCAAGCGCAGCGGATCAGGTCTCGGTCTTGCGCTCGCGCGCGAGATCGCCGAGGCGCACGGCGGCCGCGTGCATCTCGCGAACCGGCGTGACGGCGGACTCGTGGTGACGCTGGTGCTGCCATCGGAGAAAACCTGAGCGGTACGGCGGTCAGCGGGAAAGCCGCAAAACCGTCTTTGGCGTGTCAAATTTCCAAGGGCGTGCCGCCTGCCCTTTCCGCTGACTGCTGACGTACCGCTCACGGTTTGAATGGCCTCGCCTATACTGGCCGCCTCATAACCGGGGAGCGCACACAATGGGTCTGGGCATCCTGCCGATCATCATCGTCGCGGTGGCGGTCATCATCCTCTACAAGCTCGTGCGCATCGTGCCGCAGGGATACGAGTGGACCGTCGAGCGCTGGGGCAAGTACACGCACACGCTGGACCCGGGATTCCATCTGCTGATTCCGGTCGTGCAGAACGTCGGCCGCAAGATGAACATGATGGAACAGGTGCTCGATGTGCCCTCGCAGGACGTGATCACCAAGGACAACGCGGTGGTCAAGGTCGATGGCATCGTGTTCTACCAGGTGCTCGACGCGGCGAAGGCGGCCTACGAGGTGGCCCAGCTCGAAGTCGCGATCGTCAACCTGATCATGACCAACATCCGCACCGTGCTCGGCTCGCTCGATCTCGACGAGTCGTTGAGCAAGCGTGACGAGATCAACGCGCGTCTGCTCAGGGTGGTCGATGAGGCCACTCATCCATGGGGTCTCAAAGTCACGCGCATCGAACTGAAGGACATCCAGCCGCCACGCGATCTGGTCGATTCGATGGCACGCCAGATGAAGGCCGAGCGCGAGAAGCGCGCCAACATCCTGGACGCCGAGGGCTTCCGCCAGGCCGCGATCCTCAAGGCCGAGGGCGAGAAGCAATCGGTGATCCTGGCCGCCGAAGGCGAGAAGGAAGCGGCGTTCCGCCAGGCCGAGGCACGCGAGCGCCTGGCCGCCGCCGAAGCGAAGGCGACCGAAGTCGTGTCGACCGCGATCGCGGGTGGCGACGTCAATGCACTGAACTATTTCGTCGCCAACAAGTACATCGAGGCGCTGAAAGCGATGGCGGAGTCGCCGAACCAGAAGATGCTGCTGCTGCCGATCGAGGCGACCGGTGTGCTGGGCTCGCTGGCCGGCATCGCCGAGCTGGCGAAGAATGCCCTCGAAAAGCAGGCTGTCGACAAGGTCGCGCCGCCGCGTACGCCAGCGCCGCCGCCGAATCCGCGCTAGCACTCGGCGACGAACCAACTTGGGCTTCGAAAATTGCCTTGGGGCATGCTGATGGACAACCTCGTCGACAACTACGGCTGGTGGCTGCTCGCGCTGGTGCTGATCGCGGCGGAGATGATCGCGCCGGGCTACTTCATGCTCTGGATCGGCATCGCCGCGGGCATCATGGGTCTCATCGCGCTGGTTGCGCCGGCCATGCCCGCGATCGTGCAGGCGATCCTGTTCGGCGTCCTCGCGATCGCATCCTGCGCGCTCTACTGGAAATTCATCCGTCCACTCGCGGAGCAGCGTGACGACCAGCCGCTGCTGAACCGGCGCGGCGAAAAACTCGTCGGCCAGCGCTTCGTACTGGTCGAACCGATCGTCAATGGCCGCGGCAAGGTCAAGGTCGGCGACGGCTCGTGGCTGGCCGAGGGGCCGGATCTTCCGGCGGGGAGCGAGGTCGAGGTCGTCGCCGTCGACGGGACGACGTTGCGGGTCAAGGCCCGGGTATAGCAGCCGCACGTTCGTCGGACGTACGCGGGAGGAAGACGCGAGGTCGTCTTCCCGCGATAATGCGCGCCCCCAAATCCAGATCGCCGCCATGACCCAGAAGACCGTCCTCAACGAAACCCACCGTGCGCTCGGCGCCAAGATGGTCGATTTCGGCGGCTGGGACATGCCGATCAGCTACGGCTCGCAGATCGAGGAGCACCATGCGGTGCGCCGCGACGCCGGCATGTTCGACGTCTCGCACATGACCGTGGTCGACCTGCGCGGCACGCGTTGCCGCGAGTTCCTGCGCCATCTGCTCGCCAACAGCATCGACAAGCTCAAGGTGTCGGGCAAGGCGCTGTACTCGTGCATGCTGAACGAGCAGGGCGGGGTGATCGACGACCTGATCGTGTATTTCATGGCCGAGGACTTCTTCCGTGTCGTCGTCAATGCGTCGACGCGCGACAAGGATCTGGCGTGGATCGAAAAGCAGGCCCAGACGTTCGACGTGAAGGTCACCGAGCGGCCCGATTTCGCGATGATCGCGGTGCAGGGCCCCAATGCACGCGACAAAGTGCTCGGCCTGCTCACGCCGGAGACCCGCGCGAAGGCGGCTAAGATCGGCAAGTTCGTCGCGGCCGAAGGCGATGGCTTGTTCATCGCGCGCACCGGCTACACCGGCGAGGACGGTTTCGAGATCATCGTGCCGGAGGCGCAGGCAGTTGCGCTATGGAACAAGTTGAAGGAGGCCGGTGTTGCGCCGGCCGGGCTCGGCGCGCGCGATACGCTGCGCCTCGAAGCCGGCATGAACCTGTACGGCCAGGACATGGACGAGACGATCACGCCCTGGGAGGCGAATCTCGGCTGGACCGTCGCGCTCGACGAGGGCCGTGCCTTCATCGGCCGCGGCGTGCTCGAGAAGCAGAAGACCGATGGCGGACATCGCGTGATGGTCGGCGTGGTCATGGATGACAAGGGCGTGCTGCGCCATGGTCAGCGCGTGGTCACGCCGAACGGCGATGGCGAGATCCTGTCGGGAAGCTTTTCGCCGACGCTCGGCAAGTCGATCGCGTTTGCGCGCGTGCCGGCTGGCGCGTCCGGAACCCTGCAGGCGGACATCCGCGGCAAGCTGGTGCCGGTGCGCGTGGTCAAGTACCCGTTCGTGCGCGACGGTCGAAGCCAGATAGAGATGCCTTGACTGCGTGCGCCGGGAGCGCATGCGAACAGCGCAGCCGACCCGCAGGGCGAGCGCCTGGATGGCGCGAGTAATGGCATCTCGATCCGGCTGAGGGGATGCCGATCGGGGTGCGCACCAGGGAAGGTTCGACTACGCTAGCTATTCGGGCCATGTAGAATCCGCGCCGAGCGGTTCGAATCGATCACACATCCAGGACATTCGTCATGCAAGAGATTCCCGGCGATCTGAAGTTCATGAAGTCCCACGAGTGGGCGCGCGTTGAAGACAAGGGCACGGTCACCTGCGGGATCTCCGATCATGCGCAGGGCCTGCTCGGTGATCTCGTCTATGTGGAGCTGCCGAGCGTCGGCGATACGGTCAAGGCCGGCAATGCCTGTGCGGTCGTGGAATCGGTGAAGGCGGCATCGGACGTCTATGCGCCCGTCTCCGGCGAGATCGTCGCGGTCAACGAGGCGCTGCCGGACAAGCCCGAGACGATCAACGAGGATGCCTATGGCGACGGCTGGATCTTCGTGATCAAGCCGGACAACCTTGCCGAGGAGCAGGAAGAGCTGCTCGATCCGGACGCGTACGCCGAACTGATCGAGAGCGAAGACCACTGACCCGCGCGTTCCGCGCGAGCATCGAACAAGGGCGCGCATTGACGCGCCCTTGTCGTTTTCGGGATGCCGAAATTCCCGGTCCGGAACCCCGAGGACCGCCGGGTGGTTCGTCCCGCAACGCGAAGCGGACGTCGGCGCGGCACTGGAAGTGATCGGCATCGCCGTCCGTAGCGCCGGCGCGACTCCGGTCCCAAGCGGCTGTGCAAGTCGCCATCGAGATGATCAGCGTGAGTGAGTCCAGTCCGGAGAACGGACACTGCGGCGCCGCGAACGGCAGCATGAGCACGCTCAGGTTGCGCTCGAAGCTCGCGACGATTCCGTCGTGCACGATGTTTCGAGCGAGCGGTCTTTCGTGAATTCGCGATCGATTTGTTGAAGCCAGCCGCGATGATCGCCGATGTACACGCGAAGGAAAGAAGTCGGCCGCGGCGTCACGCCCGGCGATGAATATCCGGAACCCGGCGACGCGTTCGCGGTGTGCGCAACCTGACGAAGCAGAGTGCCGAGGTTCGATCGATTTGCCCGTGAGCCGCTCTCCGCGCTCCCCCGATCGCAAAAATATTTTTCGGCCGTTCACCCGCCATTGGGGCGCACGACGCGTGCGAACCGAACGCGCGCGCGCGTTTGCGGAATCATTCGCATGCGGTCAATTTTCGCATGAGCATCGCGCGGTATATGCGAGTGGAGAAAGTCCTTGAAAGCCGCGCCACTGCTTGCTCTCAGGGCTTTTCATATATTCCATGTGCGTATTTTACATTGGACGTCTGGACGTCTATGCGTCTTGAACGTTGCGTATCTCGAGCCCGATTTATGGAATTTTCGGGGGGCGTTTCCGGCGTCCAGCAGTCGTGTGGGAACTGCTTGTTTCCCCTAAGAAATTTGTTGACACGCGCACGCGACAGTAATAGTTTCCGCGTCGGCGTGACAAATGAATAAAGGAATCATGACCGCGACTCGTTTCATCGTCCCCTACATTGAGCACGGTACAAAAGCCGGGTCGGTGAAAAAGATCACGGTGTCGGTTCCCTTCCACATTCTCAAGCTTCTGTCCGACGAACGGACCCGCCGCCAAGTCGGCAACTTGCGCCACGCCACCAACAGCGATCTGCTGTGCGAAGCATTCCTTCACGCTTTTACTGGGCAACCACTGCCAACTGACGAGGAGCTAAGACGCGATATGGCTATGAAGAAAGCAGCTGCGAAGAAGAAACCCGCCAAGAAGGCCGCCAAGAAGGCGGTGAAGAAGACCACCGCCAAGGCCAAGACCGCCACCGCTCGCAAGACCGGCGCGGCCAAGAAGCCGGCAGCGAAGAAGAAGGCTGTGAAGAAGGCAGCCAAGAAGGCCAAGTAAGGCCTGCCTGTCGATCGAGCGCGGTGTCTGCGCGCCGATTATCGCTACCGGCTTCGTACCGGTGTCTGGTGCGAAGCTGGTCAGCAGCAAGCAATACCTGTAGTTCGCAATACCTGTAACAAAGCAGTACCCAAGCAGTACTCGGAAACCGAATTACTCTCCCTGCGGATACGCCCAGCGCAGGGAGAGCATTTCCGAAACCCCTCGCAGCAACTCTCCCCCGTCCGATCCGCCAGCCCTGACGCGTCTCGTCAGACGTCGTCGCGCGCCTGCGCCGGGAACCGATCATCGTGATAGCCGCATCGCGAGCACGCCGTCCTGAACGCGCGCTCAGGCGATGATCTTCGCGCAGCTCATCAGTGGCACCGCTGTGCTGACGGCGATTGCGCGTCGGCGGGCATGGGCGGTGGCGATTCCGTCGATGTCGTCATGCGCGCGGTTCCGGATGATGGGCGGCATCGTCGCAGTCCACGTTGTCACGAACGAACAGCGCACTGACCGGCGTGCGCAACGTGGATGCGAGCAGGCTGCCGATGCGCACGAGCCCGCGCAGCGGCAACAGGCTGGTTGCCAGGCCGCCGGCGAAGCCGCCGCCGACGATCCAGGCTTCGCGATGCCGCATCATGCGGTCGCGCATCGTCCGTGTCTGCGCGTCCCACTCCGCACGTTCCAGAAGGAGGCAGCGCTCGGCGAGCGCGGCGTCGCGTCGGCGTGCCCGCAGGCTCATGCGCGCGCGCGGCCGATCTGGCCGAGCACGCGCCGTGTGCGCGGCAACGACAAGTCGCGCCAGCAACCTCTCATCGCAATCAGCACGATGCCGACGCCGAGCAGGTTCGCGAGTGCGATGCCGCCGATGCCATAGAACATGTGGCCCGTCAGTTCATAGATACCGGCCGCGATCGCCGCGTTGGTCGCGAGCCACGTACCGACGCCGAGCAGCACCAGGACGAAAGCCAATCCGACCAGCACCAGCGCGCTGCTGCGCGCGAGTCGCAACTCGGCGCGCAGCAGCGCCCATGCAGCTTCCGCTACGTGCATTGCCTGCACGAGCGCGGCGCCCGCCACGGAGAGCGTGTCGGCCGCGTGGGGCGACTCGTGCGTCGACTCCTCAGGCTTGTCCATGTCAGCGGCCTCGCAGCCAGCGCGACACCACGACGCCCGCCGCGAACGCGATGCCGAACGCAGCCAGCGGATGCTCGCGCACCTGTTCGACGGCCGCGTCACTGAATTTCTTCGCCCCCTCCGCGAAGCGCGTGCCGGCGTCGCGCAGGTCGTCCTCGAGCTGCGCGCCATTCGCGCGCAACTTGGCGCGCAGCCGCTGCAGCTCCTCCTTGGTGCTTTCTGCCGTTTCATGTGCCGCCGCGGCGATCCCATCGGTGGCCTCGTCCAGGGGCTGCTTCATATCGCGTACGTTTGCCATGGCTTGATCCTCGATTGGTCGTGGATGACCACGCGACGATGCCGGTACACGCAGATTGGATCGCTGTCGCGGACCAGTGTGTCGTGTGTCGGTCGAGCTTAAGCAGTCGAAACTGAACGGGCGGGCTCCGCAGCGCCCCAGCCGTGGGCCTGGCTGGGCGGCATGCATCGTGCATTTGCCAATTGCGTTATCTTTGCGTTTGCATGCGGCACAACCGCCGTGTGCGAAATCCAATGCTCGGGGGGATGAGATGTTGAGTTCAAACAACTTGGGCCGCGTGTCGACCATTGCGCGCGGCGGTGTATCGATCGATTTCGGCCGGGCGTCCCTGCGTCGGATGCGCGGTGCGGTTTCGGTGACCCAGCTCGTGGTCGCGGCGATCCTGATCGCCCTTATCGGGTTCGTGGCGTGGTGGTTTCTCGGCCAGTCCGGAACCTCGATCACCGCGACCGCCCCATCGACGACCGCGGCTCCCGGCACCACTGCGGCGCCGGCGCCCACCGCGGCAGAAGATCTCACGGTCGACCAGCTCTACAAGGAAGCACGTGTTGCGATGGGCGAGAACCGCATGGTCGCGCCGACCGGCAACAACGCGTTGGAGTACTACCTGCGCATTCTTGCCAAGCAGCCTGACGATACGGGTGCGACCGACGCGTTGCGCGAACTGTTTCCGTTCGCGACCGGCAGCGCGGAGGACCAGATCAATCAGGGCAACTTCGACGAGGCCAATCGCATCATGGGCCTGCTCGCGAAGGCGGATCCAAGCAACTACACGCTGACGATCCTGCGCAGCAAGCTCGACGCGAAGAAGAAACAGAATGACCGTGAGCAGCAGCAGGCGCAGCAGGCCGCCACCGCCGCTGCGGCTGCCGCGGCGCGAGCGCAGGCCCCTGCTCAGGCTGGAGCAGCCACACCGGAATCGACGGCAGCGGCCGGCAGCACAGCGGCTCCCGCGGCCGAGACGCCGGGCGCCGCCGCGCCCAAGCAGACAGTCGCGCGTGCGACGCCCACGCCGACGGTGGCGCCGCCGCCGGCTGCATCGCCCGAGCAACCGGTCGGCGAGACGCGCGACGTGCGCGTCGTCACGCCGCCGCGGCCGTCGTATCCGGCCGCCGCCGCGCGCAATCGCCAGGACGGCTGGGTCGAAGTGGAGTTCACGGTCGCTGCGGACGGTTCTGTTCAGAACGCGAGAGTCGTCGGCGCCAACCCGGCGCGCCTGTTCGACCGTGAGGCGGTCCGCGCGATCGAGCAGGCGAAGTTCGAGCCGCGACTGGACAAGGGTCAGGCAGTCGCCACGACCATGCGGCGCCGGATCGAGTTCAAGCTCGGTCAGTGACAAGTGGGAGATGGCCGCGGCGTCGGGTCGCGGTCATCTCCGGATCTGGTCGACTGGGATCAGTCGGCATTCCTGCATGTGCCGGACCGAGACGCCCGGATGTCATGCGCGCGCCCGTGCTGTCAATTTCGGACAAATCAGGCCAGCTGCTGGCTGATTAGTTGTCTCTGGTTGGGCCTTGCAGCCGGATGTTTCCGCGACGGCATGCATCGGCTTCCGCGGGAACACGTGGCCGGTCAGTCCGCGCCACCTACATCGGAGGTCGTGGCGCTGTCGATTCCCGCCCAGTTCACCTCGGGCAGGCCGAGATAGCGATCGAGCAGCATCGGCATCAGGCCGGCCGGCAGACCCGACTCGCAGTTCCACAGCATGACCGCTCCGAAGCGGTACTTCGGCAGGAACGCGATCATCGCGCGATAGCCCTGCACCGCGCCTGCATGGAACACCAGGGTCTCGCCCGCATAGTCATAGATGCGCCAGCCGAGCGCGTATTTCGCATCGTTCAGACGGCCGCGCCGCCACAGCGAGGCGCGCGTTTCGCGCGTGGTCTCGACCAGCGGCGTATGCAGTTCGCTCAGCAGGGCGGGCGACATCACGTTCGGTCGGCCACCCATCTGCGCGATCAGCCACTGCTCCATGTCGCGGATGCTCGCGTTGACACCGGCTGCGGGTGCCACGCGGTAGTAGCTTTCATTGGGTGTGAACGGCACCCAGCCGCCGCCGGCGCGCCGATGAGGGCGCGCCCAGCTCTTCGAACCTTCCAGTGCGTCGCGGCCATAGGTCGCGGTGTCCATTTGCAGCGGATGGAAGATGCGCTTCTCGACCTGGTGGTAGTAGAAATCGCCGGTCGTGGCGTAGGTGACATCGCCGATCAGGCTGAACGCGATGTTCTGGTAGCCGTAGCAGTCGCCGACCGGGCAGGCCAGCGGCACTTCCTTGAGACGGTCGACGAGCAACTCGTAAGGCTCGTCCTGTTCGAGCAGGTTGTCGTAGGTGTTGTGCGGCAGGCCCACGCGGTGGCTCAGGATGTCGCTCACGGTGAGCTTCTGCGCGCCCGTCACATCGTTAAGAGTGAACGTCGGCAGCACGCCGGCGATCTTCGTATCCCAGTGCAGCCGGCCGTCTTCGACCAGCAGTCCGGCCATCGCGGTCGCGAACGCCTTGGACAGCGAGGCGAGGCGGAACACGGTGTCGCCGGAGACATGCTCGCGTGTGCTCCAGTTCGCAAAACCGACGCCGCGTTCGAGCAGAACCTTGTCGTCCTTCACGATTGCCGCGGCGAGTCCGGATATGTCGCTGGATGCCTCGATCCCGTCGAGCCAGCGGTCGAATTCGCGCGCGATGCCGGCAGCGTCGTGCGAGACCGCGCGCGGGTCGGCAACCGGAATGACGACCGGCGCGGCGATGACGACGTTGCGCGCGTGGATGGAGACCTTTTGCCCGCGACTCGCCTGCGCCTTCTTGCCGCGCGACCCAGCGGCCTTCTTCGCAGCGGCCGTGTTGGCGGTCGCTTGCGTCGACTTCGACTTCTGCGTTTTGCCGGTGGCGCCGGCGGATGCTGAAAATGCGGCTGCAAGTGCCGCAAACAGGATGATCAGGACGCGCGGGGTACTGCTCAATTCGGTCTCCGGGGTCTGTATCGACCCTCGTGTTATGCTCAAAATCGCGCCGATTCTAGCCCCATAATGAAAAGGAAAGAAACATGAGTCTGGTCATCGTGCTGGCGATACTGATCGGTATCGGATTCTTCGTTGTCGGCCTTTATAACGGACTGGTAACCGGCCGGAATGGCTACAAGAATGCGTTCGCGCAGATCGACGTGCAGTTGACCCGCCGTTATGACCTGATCCCCAATCTGGTCGAGACCGCGAAGGCCTACATGGCGCATGAGCGCGGCACGCTCGAAGCGGTGATCCAGGCGCGCAATTCCGCGGTGTCGGGGCTGTCCGCCGCGAAGTCGAATCCGGGCGATGCGGCCGCGATGCAGCAGCTTGCCGGCGCCGACAACGCGCTGACGCAGACGCTCGGCCGGCTGTTCGCGTTGTCCGAGGCGTACCCGGATCTCAAGGCCAACCAGACCATGATGCAGCTCAGCGAAGAGCTGACCTCGACCGAGAACAAGGTCGCCTTCGCGCGGCAGGCCTACAACGATGCGGTGATGGGCTACAACAACCGCCGCGAGGTGTTTCCGGGCTCGATCGTCGCGAACATGTTCGCATTCCAGGCGGCCGAGCCGCTGAAGATCGAATCCGACGCCAAGCGCGACGTGCCAAAGGTGGCGTTCGGGTAAGCGTGAGCGGCACAGCGGAGCTGCGCTCGCCGCCGGCCATGCCGACCGCGCACGGCTGACCGCTCACCGCTCGCTCGCTTCGCATGAATTTCTTCGCACACCAGGACCAGGCCCGGCGCCAGACCCGGCGCATGCTGCTGCTGTTCGCGCTCGCGGTGATCGCGATTGTCGCCGCGGTCGACTTCGTGCTCGTCGTCGCGCTCGGCCTCGGTGATGCGCGTCACACGAATGGCCAGGGCAGTTGGGGCGGCCTGTTTGTCGTCAGTGTGTTCGTGCTGATCGTGATCGGACTCGGCTCGCTCTACCGCATCGCGACCTTGCGCGGCGGCGGCGCGGTGGTCGCACGCGAGCTCGGCGGCATGCCGGTACCGACCGACACCGGCAACTTCGCGTACCGGCGCTTGCGCAATGTGGTCGAGGAGATCGCCATCGCGGCCGGCGTGCCGGTGCCGGAAATCTTCGTGCTCGAGGACGAGGCCGGCATCAATGCCTTCGCTTCCGGCTATGCGCCCACCGATGCTGCGGTCACGGTCACGCGCGGCGCGCTCGACAAGCTCACGCGCGAGGAACTGCAGGGCGTGATCGGCCACGAGTTCAGCCATATCCTCAACGGCGACATGCGGCTCAACATCCGCCTGATGGGTGTCGTGTTCGGCATCCTCGTGCTGGCCACGATCGGGCGCAAGATCGCCGAGTTGTCCGGTCGCGGCCGCGACCGCGACTCCGGCGGGGCCGTAATGTTCGGCCTTGCGCTGCTTGCGGTCGGCTACATCGGCGTGGTTTTCGCACGCATGATCAAGGCCTCGATCTCGCGCCAACGTGAATTCCTCGCCGACGCATCGGCGGTGCAGTTCACGCGCCAGACCGAGGGCATCGCCGGTGCGCTGAAGAAGATCGGCGGCCTCGCCGAGGGGTCCAAACTCGCCAGCAGCGACAAGGAGGAGGTCGCGCACATGCTGTTCGGCGATGGCGTCGGCTACTCCGCGCTGTTCGCGACGCATCCACCGCTGGACGAGCGGATCAGACGACTCGATCCGTCGTTTCACACCGAGCAGTTCGCAGCGATCGCCACGGCGTGGGCGCAGCCGACGCTGGTCGGCGAGGACGGCGCCGATCGCGCGGACGTTTCGATCGCGGGCTTCGCGCCGGCATTCGCGACTCCGTCCGGGCGCGCAAGCACCGGTGCGGCATTGCCTGCGGCGGACACCCAATTGCGCGTGTCGCCGAAGGCGGTCGTGCGTCAGGTCGGCAATCCCGGCAACGATGACCGCGCCGCAGCGCGGAGCCTGCATGCGGCGATTCCGGAACCGCTGCGCCAGGCAGCCTGGCAGGCCGGGCAGGCGATGCCACTGGTGTTCGCGCTGCTGTTGAACGTCGAGGCGGATACGCGAGCGCGCCAGCTCGATCGGGTCGTCGCACACTACGACGCCGGCACGCGCGCATTGGTCGAGGCGCTGGCGGCGCAACTCGCCGACTTGCATCCGATGCAGCGTCTGCCGCTTGCCGCACTCGCGTTTCCGGCATTACGCCGACGCCCGCGTCCGCAGCTGACCACGTTCATGATCGTATTGCGCGAGCTGATCGATGCCGACGGTCGCGTCACGCTCGAAGAGTACTGCCTGGCGACGCTGATCCGCGTGCAGGTCATGGAGGCATTGAATCCTGCCGCGACGCAGGTGATCGGACGCACGAGGCTGCCCGAAGTGGCGGCGGAACTGAAGGATCTGCTTGCGATCGTTGCGCAATACGGTCATGACGACAGCGCACCCGCGCAGCGTGCTTATGCCTTGGGTCTGCACGCGGTACTGCCGGACGCCGCGATCACCTATGCACCGCCGTCCGAATGGGCGTTGGCGCTGGATCGCGCGTTGCCGAGGCTCGATCTGCTCGCGCCTGCGGGCAAGGAACTCGTTGTCGGCGCGTTGACGCTGGCGATCAGCGCGGATGGCATCGTGAGCGTGGCGGAATCCGAATTGCTGCGAACCGTTTGCGCAGCCCTGCATTGTCCGTTGCCGCCCTTGTTGCAACGGTTCGCCTGACTATTGCGTCTAACAGGCGCAATGTGTTGCCGTTAGTGCGCATTTTGGCCCATATTGCCGATCTGGCTGTAAGGAGTTGCCGAAGCAGCGCGCTTCAGTTCCTGCCGATGCGGCTCCTCGTGGATATCCCGTCATGAATCTGCATGTTTCCCCGCAACGTGCGACCGACACCCTGCTGGCGCGCTCGAATCTGAGGCTGCGCATCGGCGAGCACGTGATCGACGTCGGTGCGTTGCGCATCGTCACGCGGCCGGATTTCCCGCGCTTGACCAGCAAGGCTGTTGCGGTGCTGATCGAGCTGGTGCGGCATGCCGGCGCGACGGTAACGCGTGATGAACTGCTCGACCGCGTATGGACCGGTCGCTTTCCGACCCCCGATGTGCTCACCCAGGCGATCAAGGAACTGCGCCGCGCATTCGTCGACGACAGCAAACCGCCACGGTACATCGAGACGATTCCGAAAGTCGGCTATCGGCTGATCGCTCCGGTCCTGGTTCTCGACGGTCCCGCCGACAGCATCTTCGTCGAGAATGCGTCGCTCCGGTCGCTCAATGACAGCGAGGATCCCGCGGCTGACGCGCGAGACGAGACGGAATCAGCCGCATCGCGGCAGCCGGTGCCGTTACGCGCATGGAAATGGGTGGTGCCTTCGCTGTTGCTGGTTGCGGTTGGGCTTGCAGTCGCGGTTCTTGCGGGCAGGACGCTCCAGCCGGGCGATTCCGCTGCGCCGACGTGGCACGTGAGCGACGTGCATGCGCTGACCTCGGACCCCGGGTCGGAATACCGGCCGCACCTGTCGCCGGACGGGACGCGTGTCGCGTTTTCGATATTCGATCCGGAAACCCACGTGGAGCGCCTCGTGGTGCGCACCGTCGAGCCATCGCAGCTCGTTCACCTCAGCAGCGGCGGAACGACGATCGAAGCGTTGCCGGCGTGGTCGCCGGATGGTACGCGCATCGCATTCGAACGCCTGGGGCCGAACTATTGCGAGATATTCGTCGCTTCAAGTCTTGGCGGCGACGAGCGCGAAGTCGGTACCTGCCAGGACTTCAACTACAGCTACTTCGACTGGACCCCGGACGGTCGGAGCCTGATTTCCGCCGAACGCCCGGACGGCGGCAAGGGCGGACTCACGCTGTTCACGTGGAATCTCGATGCCGGAGAAAAGCACGGCCTGCGATACGAGCGGGCGGCGGACGCCCAGGATCTCGATCCACACTATTCGCCTGATGGGCGCTGGATCGCGTTCCGGCGTGGGGTCGCGCCTTACAGCGATCTGTATTTGATGTCGTCGGCAGGCGGCAGCGTGCGTCAGGTGACGCGTATTTCCGCGCGCATCTTCGGGTTTACATGGACGGCGGACGGTCGGACATTGATCTACTCATCCGACTACCTGGGGCCTGCCGCCTTGTATGCCGTTGATGTCGAAAGCGGTCGCACGCAGGCTCTCGGAATCGGTCCGGCGGAGTTCCCGCATGCGGCGCGATCCGGCGACGCGGTGGTCTATGAAATCATCCGTGCACAGCAGAAGCTGACGGCTATGTCACTGCGGGCGGATGCGGCGCCTTCCCGAGTGCTCGCGCCATCGACCGGAAGCGACTATGCGCCCGTGCTGTCTCCATCCGGAGATCGCATCGTCTTCACATCCGATCGCAGTGGACAAATGCAGCTGTGGCTCCACGACAGGTCGTCCGGTTCAACGGTCCAGCTGACCGAGGACGCGGAAATGCCCGTGATGTCCGCGAATTGGAGCGCCGACGGCAAGCACCTGGTTGCCTTGCAGCGCAATGCGAGCAACAAGAGGCTGATCGAAATCGAGCTCTCGAGCCATCGCCAGCGTGTGTTGTCCGCGCCGGACGAGAATGTCATGTACGGCATGTACGGCGTCGATCCGGACAGCTATCTGTTCGCAGTCCACACATCGGGCAGGAACAGCGGACTGATCCAGCTCGACCATCCCGGCACGCCGCA
The DNA here is from genome assembly GCF_039523175.1 of Dokdonella soli. Lineage (NCBI taxonomy): Bacteria > Pseudomonadati > Pseudomonadota > Gammaproteobacteria > Lysobacterales > Rhodanobacteraceae > Dokdonella > Dokdonella soli. The sequence goes on along the minus strand of NZ_BAAAEU010000023.1, from coordinate 3,170 downwards.
GGAGACGCGCAAGATCATCATCCCCGGTGTCGCCTATGCGCAAGTCGATGAGAAAACGCGATCGCTGTACTACACGACAAGCGCGGCAGACGGCCTTTTTCGTCGTGATCTCGGCGGTGGCGCCGATCATTTCATCACCTCCGGGCCCACATTGGGTCTGATGAACGGTTGGCGCCTCGTCGATGGACGTGTCTGGTATCTCGCGGATCTTGGCGTGAGGACGATGACCCTGCACGAGTTCGATCCGGCGAACGGGAAAGACCGCGCGGTAGCGAAGCTCGGCGCACTGCTGGAAGATCTCAGTTTCAGCGTGACTCCCAACCACGACGCCATCATCTTCACGCCCGTCGATGTCGAGGATACCGACGTGGGCATGTTCCGCCTCGCGCGCACGAGCGGGCGCTGAGGGAACAGGCATCGCGCCCGACACCAAGCCCGCAATTTCCGTCACATCGCGTGTATTTCCGTGCAACCCGCCTGATCGGGTGCTCGCACACACTGTGCTGGCCCTCCAACGGGCAGATGTGTCACAGCATCGAAGTGCGAAACCCTCGGCGGCCATCGGGTTCGGGACCTTGATGGTCGCCATTTTTTTGGGCGCGCGTCGGCGCAATTCGTCGTCGCCCACAGTGCCGGCCGATCCCGTCCCGACAGGATTCGGGGAACACGCGCCCGACGGACTGTCACATCACGGCAAGCGCTTGCATTGATCCAGTGGCAGGCGCAGCACCTGCACGATTTCACTGTTCTTCGCGTCCTCGACGAACGCGACCACGGCGGACTTCGCCGGATCGAACCCGGCCGGCAGCTTCAGCTCCGCGCCGGTTTCCGCTTGCGCCGGCGTCAGCGGGCCTGCGAAGTCGCGCACGACCAGGTCGTGATCAAGACGCTTGCCGCGGTTCTCGCCCGCCTTGACCGAACTGCTCAAGCCATTTTCACTGAGCGCGACATCGACCTGATAGCTCGAAGGCAACGAGGTGCCCGATGGGCTTGCGACCTTTGCAAGGATCGTGGTGCCCAGCGCGACATCGAGGCTAATGGGGAGTGGATCCGCGGTTCCGAACGCTGGTGGCGCCGCCTTCGGCCAATTCGTCCAGACATGCCCGTCCACGATGACCTGCGGCGTATAGACGATGCCGGCCTGGGTGTTGAAATGCGTGGTCTTCGCGCTGTGTTTCACGAGCAATTTCTGCCGTGCGGTATAGCGCGGATCGGCGAACGGGTCGCGCCAGCCCTGCGCGTCGAAATAGTCCACGTGGAATTCGAGGCCGACATAATCCTTGCTGGTGCGCAGCGAGCTCATCCAGCGTTCCGCTGGAGGGCAGGAGGCGCAACCTTCCGCGGTATAGAGCTCGACCAGGTGCGGTCGTTGTGCTCCGCTCTGGGCAACGCATGCGGCAAGCAGATCGGACGGGAGGATGGCGAGTGAGCCAAGAAGCAGGAAGAGTTCGCGCATGTTGATACCTCGCCGTGTTGACGGCGTTCGACAGCGGAAACTTAGGGCATTGCCCACGACCATCTGTTGCGAATGTTGCTGGGTGGACGAGCCGGAGAGGGCCCTCCGCCCGCGATGCCGTTCTCCCTGGGCGCCGATGGCCGTCTGCGCCATCCGCACAGAACTCACTGAATTTCCAAGAATTTCAGTTGCGACACCGCAAGATTTCTCGAGGATTTCGGAAGGATTTCCTGACCGGGCGGGCGGCCCTGGCTAGAAGAGTGGGGATTCGCAAGAGGAATTCCCATGATGGTGGAAACACATTCTCTCGGCCACGGATCCAACCTCGATCTTGCGGTCAAGTCGCCGGCTCATGCGGAGGGCAGGAAGCTGATCGCGGTCGTCGGTGGCGGGCGCGGCTGCGCGCTGCGTGTGAGTGGGCCGGCGACGGTCATCTGGCTGCCGCTGCGCGGTCGCTTGCAGATCGACGCGACAAATGCCGACAGCGTCGCGTCGCCTGGGGAGTTGCGCGTGACCGAGCCGGATTCGCGCATCCATGCGATCGGGCGTGGCAACGCGATCTGGCTGGCGTTGCTCGGCCACCCCGCGGCCTGGCGCGCCGCGCTGGGCGGCTTGATTGAACCGTCGATGCCGGATCCTGTTCTGGTGCCGGCCCGACATCGTGCCAGTCATGCGATGCGGCGCGACGCCGTTGCGTTCGTGCGCGCGCTGGATGATCGCAGCCGAAGCGACCGGGCCGAGACGCTGTTCGAGGGGCTGGTCGAGCTCCAGCGCGCATTCGCGCCAGCCATCCTGCGCTGCCCCGGACGCACCTTCGCGCAGCGCCGGCAGGTCTTCGTGCGGCTCCAGCGCGTGCGCAATTATCTCGCCGCGAACTGTCATCTGGACATCGACAACGAAGCGCTCGCACGTATGGCGAGCTACTCGCCCTGGCATTTCATTCGCGCATTCCGCTCGGCGTACGGGGAGACGCCCCATACCTATCTCGTGCGCCAACGACTCGAACGGGCGAAGCGCCTGCTCAGTGCCAGTTCGCTGGCCATTGCCGAGATAGCGCTCGCCAGTGGTTTCGAAAACCGCTGCGCGTTCTCGCGCCTGTTCCGCCAGCGCTTCGGGGTCACGGCCGGCGCAGTACGGCGTGGCGGCTACGAGGTTGCCGTGTCGATGGCGCGTTGAGCGATCGCGCAATTTCGGCAACGCCGCGCACCCGTCATCGGCAACGTCCGGGCTTCACAAGTTTTTAAGTTCCCACTGACGCGGGCCGCGAATGTGCGACCGCATAGCATGGCTTCATGACAGGAGAAAAAAACATGTCCAACTCTCTGCTCCGAGAGGCAGTTCGACACGGTTTGCGTACATACGGCATTGCCGGAGCGACGCTGGCCAGCGGATTCATCGCGCTCCCGGCAATGGCGCAGGACGCGGCACAAGACCAAAGCGGTCAGAAACTTGAAACCATCACGGTAACGGGTTCGAACATCCGTCGCGTCGATATCGAAACGTCCAATCCGGTCGTCACCATCGATCGCGCCGCGATCGAGAAGACCGGCAAGCTGACCCTGGGCGATCTGGTCCAGCAGCTGCCGGCGGTCACCGGTCCGAACATGAACCCGCAGGTCAACAACAGCGGCGGTACCGGTTCGTCGAGCATTGGCCTGCGCGGCCTCGGCTCGCAGCGCACGCTGGTCCTGATCAATGGCCACCGCTTCCTCAG
>NZ_BAAAEU010000022.1:0-31566 GCF_039523175.1 Dokdonella soli | reverse complement strand
TGTCCAACGCCAGGCGTCGGCACCATCGATCGCGCATCTGTAGCGACTCTCCGCCTCTTCGTTGCGGAGCGGGAATCTTGTGACCGGTTGACGAGGGCGGCGAAATGGTGACCCCTATTCCGCACTTCTCCGCTCTTACCCATATGAGCCCTTGAGCCCCTGCGTTTACTCTCGATCGATGCGGTTCGCAGTGCTCACCGCATCCACGCACGTCACAAGTTAATTACCCCTTCCCCTTTGTCCCCCTATTTGATGCAGCGAGCTTCGGCAGCAACTCTTCACGAACGTACTTGTTGAGAGCATGTTCGGTGCCAATGGTTGTCGTCTCTAGAATGACTATCTCTCCCGTCGCGCAGGAGTTGAACTGAAACTCAAACTGGTCCTGTGGCCAGTACGTAATTGTTCCAACAAAAGTATTGCTGTCGATATCCACGCTTGTACTACTGATCTGCGGTGCGCCGTTCGGCTTCACGCGAAACCCATACAGAGCGAGCTGCTCTTTGTTCGATTCAACCCACGATAAAAGAATATTTTGCATTGTTCCCTCTCAGGGAAAGTCTTTGATATTCGTGGCAGGAGGCATTGCATAATCCGCGGGATTTCTCCCTGGAACGCGTGCGTCTGGACTGTTGGGGCCAGGAATTCTCCCTGTTCCATTTGAGTGAGGCAGCACTCTGTTCGACGGAACGTTGAACTCAACATATACATCCCCGGACGGGGCATTGCGGTATGTATTGGGAGATGCAGGGTTGGCGACCCGAGTCATCCCACCACTACCCTCTTGAACCGTTCCAGTCTGTTGCATCTTCCCCAGTTCTTCGGGGCTCATCCAACGCCCTACGCGAGATGTTGCCTGCCCAGCTACATCAAGCGCCTCCGCTCCCGATCCAGCCCACCAAGCACCCACCTTCCCAAACAAATAACTCGCAGCCTTGCCGATAACAAGTTGTCCGGCACCTATGGCCGCTTGTTTGGCTGTTTCCTGACCGCTGCACGCCACATCCCCTGTTGCACACTGAGCAAATCCAACGCCTGGCGCCATCCAGCGGGCCGCTTGCTGATCGAGGTTCAGATCGCTGTAGGGGTCAACACCAAGTCCATACGGAAGGTGCTGTGTCGCGTCACTCACGGTCGACGTTGGACGCGTAGAAATACCCCCTTGCTGATCCGCGCTGCGCGCCGGCTCACCCGTTGGCGTCTGTCCTACGTTTGCGCCATTAGCTTTGTGCGCATCCTGATAGGAAAAACCTTCTTTTGTCGCAGTAAATGATGTCGCCACCCCGCCCTTATCAGCGGTTATTTTTCCGAGATATTTGTCGCCGTCAAAGACCTTGTTATCAGAGCCCGAATCGAGCTTGCATTCACCCGCTCCGCTGCCAACGGTTTGGCTCACGTCGCATGTCGCATACCCCGTCGGATCCTTCCCCGCCAACGGATTATTCAATATATACGAATATGGATTCAGCGATTGGCTGTTGGCCGGATTCTGGATGATCGGATCGACCGACAGAAAGCGGCCCAGCTGGTAGTCGTAGATCCGCCCGTTCATGTGGATCAGCCACACGTCGTCCACATGGTTGTGGCCGGTGAACCCTCTCAGCGTGCCGGGGAGCAGATTCAGTGTTCCGTTCGCCCGATCGCTGAAGTCGCCGTTCCTCGCCGCGCCGAACGCGTCGTAGGCCGTTGCCGGTGGGGCCAATTGCGGGCGACCAGGCGCAATAAGGCGCTGCCCCACGTCTATCACAACCGGCCCGCGGTAAGGTGAGCACAGCTTGGTGGGATCGACGCCGACGCAGGCGCGTACTTCATGGCTATAGAGGACCGACGCATTGCCTTTGCCCGGTTTCCACGGATATCCCTTACTCGTGATCGACGCGTCCAGCGAGTCGATCATGTCGATGCCGGTCACGTCCGTCGTCGTGTGCAGCTCATAGGTCTGCGCCCCGGCCACGGGCGCCCAGCTGATGGTGTATGTGCATTGGGGGGTTGTGCACGCTAACGCCGGGTCTGTGCTGATGGAGGCGGGCTCAAGCGGTCTCGCGCTGCCCTGCACGACCTCGGTGACGTCTGCAGTGAACGCGCTGCAGCGCAGGCCGGAGGTGGTGGTGAGTGAGCACGCCTTGACATGGTAGGCGTAGCTGCCGCTGCCCCGGTCCGCCAAATAGCTGGTCTGGGCGCTGTAGGGATCGGGGTTGGTGACCTGCGCCCACGCACCCCCGTTGACTTGCTCTTCAAGCCAGTAATACGTCGCCGTCGCAGACGGCGCCCAGCTCACCGTGAAGTGTCCGGTGCTTGGGTACGGGGTCACCTTGAGCCCGGACGGCACGTCGGGTGCGTGCGCCACCACTTCCGGGTAACCGTCACTGTAAAGACCACACACCCCGTTCTGACACGCCTTGACGCGATAGCCCCACGTGCCGTCGGTCTTAGCCGACGGCGGGCTCCAGCTCGTGCCGGTCAATGCCGTCGGGATCGGCACCCATATGTTGCTGGGGACCAGGCTTTCCTCAAGCTGATAGGTAATACCCGTGCCCAAGACGGCCCCCCAAGTCACCGTGTAGTTGCCGTCCGTGCTCGGATTGGGACTCGCACTGATCCAACTGGGCGGCGATGGTGGCGCCGGGATGTTCACCGTCTCGGTCGCCGTCGGGCTGTAGTCACTGCAGCCATTGGCATTGCAGGCCTGAGCCCGATAGCCGTAGGTGCCGTTGGAGCGGAGGCTAAAGCTTCTCGACGCGCCGGTGATGTTCGGGACCGGCGACCAGTTGCCCCCAGCGAACTCCTGCAGCGTATAGCTGGTCGCCGTGCTCGGCGCCGACCACGTCACCGTATAGCTGCCGTCCGTGCTCGGATTCGGGGCCACGCTGATGGACGCGGGCGGGCTGGGAACCGAAGACGTCTGGACGGTTTCCGTGGGGCTCGCCGCGCTGGGGGCGCTGCATGCCGTCGGCGTTATGCAGGCGTGTACGCGATACACATAGGTTCCGTTGGCGCGGCCGCTGGTGGGCCAGCTCGTCGCGGGCGAACCGCTCGACACGCCCACCCAGCTACCACTGCCAACCTGCTCCTCCAACAGATAACTGGTCGCTCCGTTGACAGGCCCCCACGTCACGATGAAGGCGCCGGTCGGGCTCGGGTTCGGACTGGTACTGGGGGAGGCCGGCGCGTTCGGCGTCACATATTCGGTGACCGTCGCACTGAACGGGCTGCAAGCACCGTTGCAGGCCTCGACGTAGTAGGCGTAGATGCCCACCGGCCTTACAGCCGACCAGCTGGTCAATGAACCGGTGTAGACCGTCCTTTCGACGCCATTCGCATATTCCTTGAGTACGTATGTGCTGCCCGATACGCCGCCGATCCAGGTCACGGTGTAATGGCCATCCAGACTGGGACTCGGAGCGATGCTCAACGTCGGGGCAGCCAACCCGCCCCCTCCACCCGTCGTCAGCAGCACTTGCGACCCCAAGCGATCACGCAGGACCGCCTGAACGGTGTCGGTACCGCCCTGACGCAACACAAGTACCGGTCCGAGTTCGTGGCGCTGAGTGAACTGTCCGCCGCTTGGGGTGGATTCCTCATATCCGCGCGGACCGAACAACGTGGTATGGCTCGACGCCTGCTCCTTGAAGACGTCACCGTTGGCTGTGTATTCGAACTGCGCAGCGCCCGCACGGGCGCGCGTGACCTGCCAAGGCTGATTATTGAAATCATAGGCGGCGCTCAACGTACTGCCGCCGACGACGTTGCCATTCGCGTCGCACACGTACGTCTGTGAGCCCGTGCTCCTGGCCACTTGACTGACGGCGTGCGGACCGCAGCTGTTGGTGCCGTACTGGTATGCGCCGGTGACGGCGGTGCTGAAGTCGCTCTTGAAGTCCAGATTGCCCGAAGCCGTATAGTTATAGCTAACGGCTGGCGGATTACTGGAAACGTTAGCGCGTGCGGCCTGGGTCAGGCGCTGCAGGCCATCGTACGTGTACGACTCCATTGTTGCTGTCCCGCCAGAGATCGATCGGGACTGGGTCTTTACATTTCCGAAGGTGTCGTAGATGTAGTCCCACTCGTCTACAGCGGCCGTGCCGTTGGTCCATTTCTTCTGCGTGATCTGGCCCGTCCCCGGGCTGCTCACATGGCTGCCGGTGATATTGCCGGTATAGGTCTCGCTGGTGAGGTTGCCCCACGCATCCTGCGCGGTCGCGGTCCAATAGATCGTATTGCTGGCATCGTTGCTGAGCTGTCTGAGTTCCCCATGTCCCGTATAACCTTTCGTGACCGCGAGGCCGCTCGGATAGGTGACCTTTTGCTCATAGCCATAGGTCGGGTCATAAGCAACACTCGTGACCCAGGGTTGTGTTTGACCGTCCAGCGTCGACTGGATCGTCATCAGACGTTTCGTCGCCGCGTCGTAGCTGTTGGTTTCATTCCATATCGGTGTCAACAAGGACGTGGTGCTTTGTCCCGTTGAGCGCCGTGCGTAGCCCAACAAACCGTTGCCACCGCTCGGCCCGCTGGGATCGTAGCCCCAATTGTCGCGGATGACTTGCGGATTCGGAGCCGTCGCGGCGCTGTTCGTCGCAGTACGCTTAATCAGCCGGCCGAGTGCATCGTACGTGTGGTCGGTGTAGACGCCACGCGCGTCGGTCTGCCTCAATACTTCACCCAGCGCGTCGTAGGTAAAATTCCACGTGCCTGCGTCCGGATCGGACATCTGGGTGCGCTGGCCGACGTCGTTGTAGGCGGCCGTGACTCCGCAGGTGGCCGACGCGGGATTGCAGTCAGGTCCCGCCACGATCAGCGGATTGCCCGCGCCGTCGTACCAATAGTTCGTCGTCGCGTAACTCTGCGTACCGCCGTTGTTCTGCACCGTCTTTTCCAACCGCCCCAACACGTCGTAGGAGCGGCTCATGTCCATGCACAGGTTCGTGCTGCTTGAGCAGGTCGACGAGACGCTGTGCCCACGCACCTTGATCGCGGTTGTCGCACCGGTATAGGTGTAGCTCGTATCGATGCGGTCGGCGTCATTACCTGGCGCATTCTTTCCGAGCGGACGATTGAGCCGGTCGTACGTCCACCCCGTGAGATCGCCCGAAGTTCCGAAGAGGAACGGCGTGCTCTGCCACACCACGGCATTCATCTCGTCGTATTCCTTGAACGTTTCGATCGCCGTGCCATCGAACCCGCTCTCGACATGCTTGATGGTCCGACCTAGCGCGTCGAACCAGTCGACCGTCGTCGGATAGCCCGCCTGCACACGCGAGAGGCTCCATGCCGCATGGGCCTGATTGCCGTCTTCACCGTACATCCCTCCCCCCGCACAGCTACTGCTTGGGCCACCACTGCAGCGGGCATAGCTGTACGACGCCGAAGGACGCAGCGCCGCTCCATTCGCGTCTTTGTAGTCGGTCCCTGTCCGGTGCCCCAGGGCGTCGTAGCCGTTGACGGTGGTCAGGTTGTTCGGATCGATCAGCTTCGTGACCTGGCCGTCCAACGTTGAATGCTGTGTCGTTGTAACGTGATTGGCCGCGTTGGTCGTCGTCAGCACGAAATAGCCATCGGGCGATGCGTTCTGACCATCCGACGTATACGAGAAATTCGTCGTCCTCGGCGACGGTGCCACCAACGCGCCGCTGATTGACGTGCTGGTCGGCAGACCGTAGCTCGGCGTCGGATAGCCATACGTCAGCGTCAGCTGCTGCGTCGGGTCGCCCGGTTGCACCGTCCTGGAAAGCGGCGTGCGATCCGAATTCCACTGAAAGGTCGTCGTCACCGTTCGTGTCGGCGGGTCGCCACCGCCCGGGAACGGGTGAGCACTCGCGTAGGTTATCGCGGTGGTCGTCACGTTCCGATTCAGCTTGTCGAGCCACCAGTTCGTCGTGTCGGCGGGATCGTAGGTATTCGTCTTGGTGACCGTATGGCTGACGAAGCCGTCGGCGCCATCGTCTTTGCTGGTGACGACCTGGTTTACAAGATTGCCGTTTGCGTCCCAACCGGAGGCTGACGGCAGCACGGTCGGACTCGCCGCATTGACCGTTTCCGTATGACTGAGAGCGAGCCCGGAATTGAGATCGAAGCGGTCGATGCGCCGTTTGTCCAGCACGGGCGCAAAAGGTGCGTTCGCGAATGACAGGCCATCGCTATAGGGGCATGCCGAGCGATCCGCCAGTCCGCAGATCCAGGTGTCAGTTTCGCGTTCGAAAACAGTGCCCGCGGGGACGCTGCGTTCGACCTTTTCCACTTTTCCGGTCAGCGGAAACTTCTGGCTGTAGGTCGTCGTCGTTCTGACTTGGCGGCCGGTATCGGTTGCGTTGGTCTGCTCCGTAATGGTTCTAAACCCCTGGAACCCGCGACCCAGGTGGTTGTACATCGCCTCCGAGTAACCGTACCAGGCCGAACGAAACCCGGTTTCTCCACCGATGCCGTTGTTCTGGGTCATGCCGGTGACGACCGGCATCGAGCTGGTGAAATAGTAGTGATGGGTATCCGCGTAGCTGATCCCGCCCGGCGGACGGAAGGAATAAAGCGGGATACCGTGTTGATTCAGCGGTTGCGCGAGCGGCGCGTACGTCCAACGCGCGTCATCGCCAACGCCGTTGGTCACGCTCGCGAGCAAATCCGGCAGCAAAGGAGGGGCCGTGACTACGGTCGGAGGCTTGGGCGTCGGCGCCACGGCGGACGATACGACCGGGCCCGGCATCGGATCAATTGACGGCGGCGGCAAATGAACAGGACCTGGCGCCAGCGAGGACGTGGCGACTCCTTGATTGAGGCTCCCATACAACACGAGATTCGTCTCGAAATAGGCGGCAGGTGTCCCGGCGGTGTTGTTCGGACCATCAGTCAAAGTGGTGGGCCCGTTGATTCCGTCGTTGACCGCGGCACAATCGTTCACGGTGATGGGCGTCTTGGGCGTGTTCTCCGGGTATTGGGTCTGCCGGCTAATGCAGCCGATCGTATTGACCAGATCACCGAGGCCATCGCCGAACAGATCCTCGCCCGCAGCGAAGTTACCAGGGTCTTGTAGCGACGAGACGAGTGGGGTTTCAACCAGGCGAACGGTGATGGCAGACGGACCGGTCTGCACGAACTTCAGCATCGCCAGGTGGTAGACGCTCTTGTCGGCGCCCTGGCCGGCGCGCGTCGTGGGAATTGCGGGCAAGAGCGGTGCTGACGCCGATCCCCACTGATGGGAATACCCGTAGCTTTGCATCTCCTGGGAATTCTTGGGGAGCGTCATGGCGTCGGCTTCGACGTCCAGCGGACAGGCCCATGCCGCGCAGATCGGCGGAGAAGCCACGCTCGCGGGTGCGGATGACACGATGCCGTTGGGTCCCTGCGCCTCGGGACATACAGGCTGCGTGTCATTAGTCTTGGTGATTAGTGGCACGGTCTGGATCGTGCACATCTTCAGCGCGAAGCCCTGTGCCTTCGACGGAATCAGCAGATCAGGCTTCCCGTCGCCGTCCACGTCCATCGTGCCCAAGGAGTTCGCATAGCGGAACGCATAACCGGTACCGCTCGGTGTCGAGTAGGTCTTCAGTCCCTCGCTCGATCCGGTATCGATGTCCGGCCCCAACACACCGCCCTGGTTCAGGCGAACGTGCCAGGTGCTTGTCGCGGCCGGCCGGGCAATGACGAAGTCTTCCAGACCGTCGCCATTGACGTCCATCCAGTGCGCGACGTAACCGTTTTGCGGCCAGCTGCATTCGTCCGCTGCGCTTCCGTCACAGCTCAGCGGAGCCAGAAGGGTCGTAGAGAGCGTGTTGCCGCTGCGTTGCGTGGTCTGGATGCCGGCGAAGGCCCCCGTCTGGCTATCGTTGCCACCGTACACCAGGTAAAAGTCCGGCAGCCCATTGCCGTCGAAGTCGGCAATATGATCGATCGACTGCTCGTGATAGTGCGTGCCGTTGGTGGTGTTGCTGATGGTGCGCGACAGACAGAACAACGGCCCCGACGGCACCGCAAACATCGTTGACGCAGGTTGATTGGCAAGCGTCGTCGTCATCGTGTTGCGGTAGACGAACACACCGTCCTGTGCTCCTTCTGCGTCGCCCGCTCCACAGCCTGCAGGAAAGGGGGTGGTCGGGGCCGGCTGCACGACGATGATGTCGGTCTTGCCGTCGCCATCGACGTCCGCCGCGAAGAAGTACGGGCGGCTGCCACTCGAACTCGTTTGCGCGTGCTGCCCCGGTACAGCGGGGATATTGGACAGCACCGACTGGAACAGCACCGTGAAATTCTGCTGCGGATCCGTGCCGAGGCCGCTGATCGCGGATAACGGCGTGCCCCGCGGGTTCTTCCAGACACCAAACGAAAGATGCTGGTCAGCGCCAGACGCCGGCCATTCGATCAACTTGGCGCGGCCGTCGCCATCGATGTCGACGTAGCCGCTTGGCGAACCACTGAAAGGCGTGCCCGTCAGGTCGACCGCACTCTGCACCGTGCGATCGGGGGCCATTTGCAAGAGGAAGGTGATATTAGGGATTACCGGCACCGTTTCCGCCGCCTCGCGCGCGCCATCGCCATCGAGGTCGCCGATAATCGAGAGGTTGGGTACTTTGGTGACGGTGGCCTGCGGGATCCCCAGACCGCTCAGCGACGTGAGCGGAAAATTCAGCGCTCCATCGTTCAGTACGAAATGGGTCTTGGGGTGGCACGTCGTTCCGTCCGAACCGCATTCCTGCAGGTCCGTCATCAGCAGCCGTCCGCTGTATTTCGCGACGGCATACGTCGGCGTGTAGGTGCGCGCCGTCTGCCCCCCCCACCGCTGTCGTGATCGATTGGAGCGCTTGCGTCTGCATGGTCAGGCCACCGGCGAGGTAGCTCGACGCAACGTCGGTAGCAGCGCTCGCCGCGGCGGTGCGCGCTTTGTAGTTGAAGGTGACGGTTCGATCACCAACGGTCGTCACGCCTTGGCTGTTCGTGAAGCCGGTGTAGGTCACGGTGTTCAGCAGCACTTCGCCGTTGCCGAAGTCTTTATAGACATAAAGTTGGTTGTTGCCGACGTGATCCTCGATCTTCTCGACGAGCCAGGACAGCGGCGTCGTGCCGTTGGGCAGGACACGCGAAGAGTTGGCTGCCGTGATCGTGCATTTCGATCCGTCCGCTGACACGACGCCGCCGTAATGCAGGACGCGACCATCTTTCTGCCGTACGCGGAAGCACGCTGTGTTGTCGGCAAGGCCGGTACCGCCAACCTGGGTGATCTGCGCGTAGTTGTCGATTTCGGTGTGGTAGACCGTGCCGTTCGCGCCATACGTGCCGCTGGTCACCAGACGCCGACCGTCCAGGCACAAACGATCGTTGCCTGAATACGTCACGGCCGGCCTGTAGGAAGCCAATGTCGTGTCGTCCTGCTCCGGCGTTTGCGGACACCGATGAATCGAACTCATCCCAGAGATCGTCCACCCCATGCCCATCACGCCGTTGCCGCTTCGGCTGTTGTATGTAAGCGCGAGCGAAGGCTGCATGCCCGCGCGACCCGGGGGGACCTCGATGGGGACCGTGTAGGTCGCCGCGCCCCCCGACGTACCCGCTTCGCCCGGAAGCGTCCCCGTTGTTGCATCGTGCGGCGCCACTGGGTCGGTACCGACCTGGGGTGGGCCAAGGCCGCCGCCAGGAGGGGGGACGATCGCATTCGCTGCAGGTGATCCCGCCATTCCGGCGAGGAACGTCAACAGCAAAAAGACGCCGCCGACAGACAAGCGGCTGCCCTGCAAACTTCTCATGATTCCCTTCCCATGCGACGTTGCAAATCGAGGCCGGAAACGGTCCAGCATGTCAGCGACGGCTACCGACAAACTCGCCGCGCTACCGATCAACCAGACTCCGACCGTCCAGGCTGCGAACAGCCCTCTCCGCCCTGCACACGCCATCTTTCTCTCCCTGTCCCTGAATGCGCGATCCGCTTTCTGGCAGGGTTGCCGAGACTATTCAACTCGACATGGGGTTAGCGGTGCTGTCGTCGGGCGAGCCTCCTGCCTTTGCCCCACTCCAGTACCAGCGACGCGAGAAGATCTCGCGCCCGCGGCGTCATGGTGCGCATGCACGACAGCACCGTTTCCTCGTGAAGGTCGTGGGCGAACGTTTCCATGACAAGCGCGGGAGGGTCGACGTGCGGGCGAGGCTTTTTCGAAGACCGATGGGCACCCCGGCCCATCACCAGCCAGTCAAGCGAAACCTTGGTGGCCGTCACGATGCTCACCAGATGACCAAGGCCCGGCAACGTGCCGTGCGGGTTTTCCCACTGGGTGACGGCGCTGGGGGTCACGCCCGTATGGTCCGCGAGTTCGGCCTGCGAGAAGCCCGCATTCTGCCGTGCCAGGCGTATGCGATTGGCCAGTGACGAGGGATGGCTGTTAGGCGAGCTATGTTTTTTCACGTAGTGCTGCTCACTCGTTAGCATGACTATGGTCGTCCATGCACCTTAGCCCGGAGTCCTTACGCGGAACTTTCATTCGGTCAGGCGCGGAGGCTGCCTCATCCGCGCGATGAAGTGATCGGCGTCGGTTGCACGCATGGGCCGCGCTCCGGCCAGGCCGTTCTTGGGCGCAGTCGTCCTGGCCGGACCCATCCGCCACACCCTCCCCTAGAAGCCGCTGCAGTGCGAGGATCTCAACACGGAGCTGGCGTTGGCCCCTGCAAACACGAAGGTGGGAAGGTCACTCCTCACCGACGCGAGCCGCGATCCGCGTCACGACCGTACGCTTCCGGTAAGCTCTCGGATGCCGGTCGGGGAACGCCCGGCGCTGGCTGGGGAACGTCCACACGATGCGCATTCTGGTAGTCGAAGACGATGCACTGGTCGCCGACGCGATCTGCCGCGGGCTCGGCGAGGCCGGCTTCGCGGTCGACCACGTCGGCAGCGCCGAGCGCGCCGAGGCGGCGCTCGGTTCGGAGAACTTCGACCTCGCGATTGTCGACATCGGACTGCCCGGCGCCGACGGCCTGAGTCTGGTGCGCCGCCTGCGCAGCGTCGGCCAGGGATTGCCGGTGCTGATCCTGACCGCGCGCGACGGCCTCGTCGACCGCGTCAATGCGCTCGATCTCGGCGCCGACGACTACCTCGTCAAGCCCTTCGAACTGCCCGAGCTCGCCGCGCGCAGCCGCGCGCTGATCCGGCGCATGCGCTCGGCCGTCAGCGCGCAGCTCACCGTCGGCGGACTGGCCATCGATCTCGCCGGCCGCGTCGCGCGCATCGACGGCGAAGCGCTCGACCTGACCCGGCGCGAATGGTCGATCCTCGAATGCCTGGCACTGCAAGCCGGACACGTCGTCGCCAAGGAGCGCCTACTGCAGGCGATCGCGAGCTGGGACGAGGAAATCAGCCACAACGCGATCGAGGTGTACGTGTCGCGCCTGCGCGCCAAGCTCGGCGCCGCCGCGTCGATCCGCACCGTGCGGGGACTCGGGTACCGCCTCGATGACGCCGCACACTGAACACGCGACCAGCGTCCGGCGACGTCTGCTCTCCCTGCTGCTGGCGCCGCTCGCGCTGCTGCTCGGCACCGGCATCCTGATCGACTACATATCCGCCAGCAAGCCGATCCCGATCGCCTACGACCAGGCGTTGGTCAACTCCGCACTCGCGGTGGCCGCGCACGTGCAGGTCGACGAGGCCGGCCACATCAGCGCCGTGCTGTCGCCCGGTGCGGAAGCGGTGCTGCGCAGCGACCGCTACGACACGATCTACTATCTCGTGATTGATCCGCGCGGCGAATTCGTGGCGGGCGACCGCGGCCTGCCGGTCGCCAGCAGCGCGACGCGCAATCCGTCGTATCTCGATGCGGTATTCCGCGGCGACCCGATCCGGGTCGCCAGCTATCGCACGCAGACCAGCGCCGGTCCGGTCACGGTCAGCGTCGCCGAGACGCGCCACAAACGCGACCACGGCCGCCGGCGCGTGTTGGCGAGCCTGTTCGCGACCGACCTCGTGCAGCTCGCCGGCACCCTGTTGCTGGTCTGGATCGGCGTGCGCTACGGCCTGCGTCCGCTGACCGCATTGCGCGATCAGATCGCGGCGCGCTCGGCGCGAGATCTGGCCGCGCTCGACGTGGCGCCGGTGCCGCTCGAAGTGCGTCCGCTGGTGCACGCATTGAATCGCCTGTTCGAGACCGTGCGCGAGGCGGCCGACGCGCAGCAGCAGTTCCTCGCCAACGCCGCGCACCAGCTACGCACGCCGCTCGGCGGCATCATGGCCCAGCTCGACCTTTTGGCGCGCGACCCGGCGGCGGCGGCGGTGCGCGAACGCGTGCTCGCGCTGCGCGAGGGTTCGCGCCGTGCCGCGCACACGGCGAACCGGCTGCTCGCACTCGCACGCGCGGAGCCGTCCGCGCTCGTCGCCGGCGACATCCGTTCGGTCGATCTCAGGGCACTGGTCGCCGACGCCGTCGCCGCGCAGCTCGACCGTGCGCTGGCCGCGCACATCGACCTCGGCGTGGAAGCGGAAGTCGTGCGCGTGCCCGCGAGCGACTGGCTGCTGCGCGAGCTGCTCGCCAACCTGGTGGACAACGCGCTGACGTACACACCCATCGGAGGCCGCATCACGTTGCGATGCGGGAATGAGGGTGATGGCGCGTTCCTCGAGGTCGAGGACGACGGCCCCGGCATCCCGCCGGCCGAACGCGCCCGCGTGCTCGAACGCTTCTACCGCGCACCGGGCGCACCCGGCAACGGTTGCGGACTCGGCCTCGCCATCGTCGACGAGATCGCGCGCCTGCATGGCGCCCATCTCGTCATCGCGGGCGGCGCCGAAGGCCGCGGCACGCGTATACGGCTACGCTTCCCGCGTGTCGTCTGACCTTTCAAGCAAACCACCACACGAATCCGCGCCAACCGTCAGCTTGGTGAAAGCTGCACCAAGTACATTTGTCGGGCGGTTCGGCACCGAAGCGGGCTCCCCACCCTTCGGACCCCACGCCCAATCGCACCCCGGCCCGCACTCCCCAGGCGGGCCGTTTTATTTCCAGGCGCAGGGTCATGCGCGTGCGCGCGACCTTGATCACACTGGCGCAACTTCCGGCGCTGTACGCAGCGATCTGATGAACGTGTAGCGCGCAGCAAGCCGCCGCGCTCACCGCGCCGGCGGTCGCTGCCAGCGCGCGAGCGCCTCGCGGGTGCGGCGCCGGCCGTGCTCGATGACTTCCTCGGCGCGATGGAATTCGTAGAACGCGCAGACGTTGCGCGGAATCGTGATCAGCAGGTCCGGCGGTTGCGCCGCGAGCTTGAGGCGCGTGATCGTTTCCTGCACCAAGTCGAGCGAGCGGGCGAACAGTTCGAACACGCCCGGCTCCTGTTCGGCAGCGCGGCGTTCACGCTTCTCCATCACCGACTCGACGAACTCGGCGATCTTGCGGCGATAACCGGCGCGCGGCGCATCGATCGCGAGCGGTCGCGAGCCTTCCGGCAGCTGCGTCGGCGACGCCTGGCCGGCGCCGCCGTGATCGCTGCGCGGTTCCGCATCGCCAACGCGCGGGGCCAACGCGTCGAGCGGTTCCGCCGGCGCGTTCACATCGACCGCGATCGTCGCGTCGGTGAGGTCGCGCAGGGTCGGCGAGATCGGCAGCGGATTGAGCAGGCCGCCGTCGACGAACAGTCGGCCCTGATAGTGGTGCGGCCGGAACACGGTCGGGATCGCGATCGATGCGCGGATCGCGTCGAACAGAGGGCCGCGCGAGAACCAGACCTCGCGCTGCGCGTCGAGATCGACCGCGACCGCGGTGTACGGGATCGGCAGGTCCTCGATATCGGCGTCGCCGATCAGCTCGCGCAGCACGTTGATGATGCGGTCGCCCTTGATGAAACCGCCGCCGGACAAGGTCCAGTCGAGCAGGCGCAGCACGTCGAACCGCTGCAGCGGGCGCACCCAGTCAGTGTAGAGCCCGAGCTTGCCGGCCGCGTAGACACCGCCGACCAGCGCACCCATCGAGCTGCCGGCGATCGAGCGGATCGCGAACCCCTGTGCTTCGAGCTCCTGGATCACGCCGATATGCGCATAGCCGCGTGCACCGCCGGAACCGAGCACCAGCGATAGGCTGGAGTGGTTCGCTGCTGCGGATTGCGGCGCCGGCAGCGCGGTGGGTTCGCCATTGGTCATGAGCGTGTCGTCATGAGCGTGCCGTCATGGCCGGTGTTTCACGGTGCGGACTGATACGCGCCGAGCGCGAGCTGCAGCAGGATCTTCATCTCTTCGCGCAGCGAAACCGGTGCGACGACCTCGGCATCCGGCCCGTACTTCAGCACGTCCATCAGCAGTTCGCGCGAGTTCGAGTACGGCAGCTTCAGTTCGTAGCGCCCGTCGGGCAGGCGCGCGCCCTGCTGTTGCGAATGCCAGTGCTCGTCGGCGACCCAGCGCGCCGCGTGCGCGGAGAAACGGATGGTCGCCCACGCCTTCGGCGCGCCGGAAAAGATGCCGTAGCTCGAGGCGAGATGCGCGTCGAGTTCACCGGCTTCGCGATCGAGCGCGCTCTCGTTGACCGCCTCGGGTTCGCGAATGCGGTCCAGCGCGAAGCTGCGCAGCGCATCGCGACTGTGGTCCCAGGCATCGAGATACCAGTTGTCGCGATAGTGTGCGAGCCGCTGCGGCGAAACCACGCGTTCGGTCTGCGCATCGGTCGAACGCGCGCGGTAGCGGAATTTCAGTCGCTCGCGATTCAACAGCGTGCTCGCGACCACACGGAACGCGGCCTGGTCCAGCGTGCGCGAACCGCTGGCGAGCACACGGATGCGCTCGATCGGCAGCGCGCGTCCGCTGGCATGATCCGAGAGCAGCCGCTCGATGCGCGCGCGGAACGGCGCCAATGCGCCGGCGAGCACGCCGGGATCGGAGCGTCCGAGCAGCTCGTTCAGTGCGAGCAGCGCGGCAAGTTCCTCGCTGGTCAGCCACAGGCCCGGCAGTTCGAAGCGCTCCGCCTCGTCGGCCGCATAGCGGAACGTCGCTTCTTCACCTTCACCGCTCTCGATCGGCGCGCCCAGCGCGTCGCGCAGGAACGCGATGTCGCGATACAGCGTCGCGCGCGAGCAGGCGAGATCCTCCTTGAGCCGCGCGAACGGCACCGGATAGCGCGCGGATTTCAGGATGCGGTGCAGGGTGAGGATGCGTTCGTAGCGATCCATGGCGGGCGTGTAGGGTGCGGGTGCCGTGCATATGGGAGAATCGGGAATGGCCTAGTGTGTCACAAGCTCCGTCCGTCATCGCCAAGAAGGAAATCCCATGCGCATGATCACGAAGACCCTGGCCGGCCTGTCGCTGGCCCTGACCTGCAGCCTGGCTGCCGCAACACCGAAGGACGACCTGCATGCGTCGTTCACCAAGTTCCTCAAGGCGCACAGCTTCCGTGCGACCGTGACCGACCTCAAGAAGGGCGAGCAGATCTCGACGATGGAGTTCGTCGCACCGGATCGCTACCGCATGAAGTCCGCGAAGGGACCCGCGCAACTCATCGTCGGCGACACCATGTACATGGACATGGACGGCAAGCTGACCCGCATGCCGATTCCTGGTGTCAGCAGGATCACCGCGCAATACCGCAACGAGGACTTCCTGCACCAGGTCGAGGGCGACATGACCGTGCAGGCGCTGCCGGACGAAAGCGTCGACGGCGAACCGGCCAGCGTGTACGCCTATACGGTGACGAAGCCGATGAAGTCAGACGCGAAGACCTGGATTTCGAAGAAGAGCGGGCTGCCGCTGCAGGTCGAATCCAGCGGCAGCTTCATGGGGCACGCATCGACGACGCGCGTGCGCTACTCGAACTTCGACGATCCCTCGATCAGGATCGACGCGCCGAACTGAGTTCGCTGCAACGACGTGGCGATCACCCTGCCGGCTGATCCGCCGGCAGTGCGCCGACGCGCGTCAGCAGAGCGCGCGTCACCGCGATGCGCTTGGGCGCCTCGCGCCTGATGCGCTCGACGCTGTCGTCACCGGGCAGGTTGGCGCTGCGTTGGTCCGAAACGGGGCGAACTCAGGGCGGCGCGGCGTCCTTCGCATGGAGCATCCGCTACCATGGTGTCTTCCGCACCGCTCGAAACGCGCGGATTCGCGAAACCGGATAGAAGCACGCGCGATGCCGCAGGCCCATCTGAATCTCAACCTGCCGACCGGCGACGAGGGCGAGCCGGCGCGCTTGCGCGATGCCATCAGGCATCGTGCGCGCCTGCGAGCGACCGGCCATGGATGGCCGGGCCGGAGCCACGCACCAGGGATGGTTCGCAGTCAGTGAAGCAACGACCAGCACGCCGATGCCACACGCTCACCTGAATCTCAACCTGCCGACCGGCGACGAGGTCAAGACGACCACGTGCTACATGTGCGCGTGCCGATGCGGAATCCGCGTGCACCTGAAGGGCGGCCGCGTCCGCTATATCGACGGCAATCCCAGGCATCCGGTCAACCAGGGCGTGATCTGCGCGAAGGGCTCGGCCGGGATCATGCAGCACTACTCGCCGGCGCGGCTCTCGAAGCCGCTGCTGAGAGTCGGCGAGCGCGGCGCGGGCGAGTTCCGCGAAATCGAGTGGGACGAAGCGCTGGCGCTCGCGACGCAATGGCTCGGCGATATCCGCGCGCGCGATCCCGACCAGCTCGCGTTCTTCACCGGCCGCGACCAGTCGCAGGCGCTGACCGGCTGGTGGGCACAAGCGTTCGGCACGATCAACTACGCCGCGCACGGCGGCTTCTGCTCGGTCAACATGGCTGCGGCCGGCATGTATACGCTCGGCGGCAGCTTCTGGGAGTTCGGTGAACCGGACTGGGAACTCACGAAGTACCTGATGCTCTGGGGCGTCGCCGAGGATCACGACTCGAACCCGATCAAGCTCGGACTCGGCAAGCTCAAGGCGCGCGGCGCGAAGATCGTCGCGATCAATCCGGTGCGCACCGGCTACGGCGCGATCGCCGATGAATGGGTGCCGATCAATCCCGGCACCGACGGTCTGCTCGCCGGTGCGCTGATCCACGAACTGCTGCGCACGGATCGCATCGACCTTGACTATCTGGTGCGCTACACGAATGCGCATCATCTGGTGATCCGCGCGCCGGGCGCGGCGGATGACGGGTTGATTGCGCGCGATGCGGAAGGCAATGCGCTCTGCGCCGCACGCTTTGAAGCCCTCTCCCCCGACAGCTCCATCATCGGGGGGGAGGGTTGGGTGAGGGGGCAAGGGTCGAACGAAGTTGCGACCTCAGAGACGAGCAAAGGCTTCACGGGTTCCGCCGACTCTTTCGCGAACTCCGGCTCCGCGCCGGCCGGCCCCGCCCCCTCGCCCCTACCCTCTCCCCCAACGGAGAAGCCGTTAGGGGAGAGGGAGCACGGCGCGGTTTCGCCGAGCGCGACGTATCGCATCGAACGTGCCGACACGATCGGCATCGCGCCGCTGATCGTCGGAGACTACACGCTGGCCGACGGCCGCCGCGCGGTGCCGGCATTCCAGCTGTTCGCCGAACGATTCCTCGCCGCCGAGTACGCGCCGGACACCGTCGCGCCAACCTGCGGCGTATCCGCCGACACGGTCCGTCGCCTCGCGCGCGAACTCGCCGAGGCGGCGTTCGAACAGGCGATCACGCTCAAGCAGCGCTGGACCGATGCCTGGGGCCGCGAGCACGCCGAGATGATCGGCCGTCCGGTCGCGATGCACGCGATGCGCGGCATCTCGGCTCACGCGAACGGCTTTCATACCTGCCGCACGCTGCATTTGCTGCAGATGATCCTCGGCGCGATCGATACGCCGGGCAGCTTCCGCTACCAGCCACCGTATCCGAAATCTGCGCCGCCACCGAACCGGCCGGGCAAGACGCGCAAGGACAACGGCGCGCTCGATGCCGCTCCGCTCGGCTACGTGCAAGCGCCGGACGATCTCGTCGTCGATGCGCGGGGCGAGCCACTCCGCATCGACAAGGCATTCTCGTGGCAGCATCCGTTCGCCGCGCACGGCATGCTGCAGAACGTGATCGCGAATGCGGCCACCGGTGATCCGTACCGAATCGACACCTTGTTCCTGTTCATGGCGAACATGGGCTGGAACTCGGCGATGAACACGAGCGCGACACGCGAAATGTTGCGCGCGCGCGATCCGGCGAGCGGCGACTATCGCATCCCGCACATCATCTATGCCGACGCCTACGACTCGGAAACCGTCGCGTTCGCCGATCTCGTGCTACCGGACACGACGTACCTGGAACGCCACGACTGCATCAGCCTGCTCGACCGCCCGATCTCCGACGCGGATGGCGCGAGCGATGCGATCCGCCGTCCGGTCGTACAACCCGATCGCGACGTGCGCCCGTTCCAGGATGTGCTGCTCGATCTCGGTGCGCGGCTGAAGCTGCCCGGCCTCGTCGATGAAGCCGGCGCCGCGAAGTATCCACGCGGCTACGCGCAGTACATGATCGAACACGAACGCGCGCCCGGTGTCGGCCTGCTCGCGGGCTGGCGCGGGGCGGATGGCTCGCTGGCGGGTGTCGGCGCGCCGAATCCGAACCAACTCGAACGCTATATCGAGCACGGCTGCTACTGGCATCACGAAGTGCCCGCCGCCGGCCGCTACTACAAGATGGCGAACCGCGACTATCTCGACTGGGCGAAATCGCTCGGCTTCGTCGGCTCCACGCAACCGATCGTGATGCAGTTCTACGCCGAGACGCTGCAGCGTTTCCGCCTCGCCGCGCAGGGGCACGGCGCGATGCAGCCGCCAGAGCGGGATCGCGCACGGGTCGCACGCTATTTCGATCCGTTGCCGTTCTGGTACGCGTCGCTCGAGGAACATGCCCTCTCCTCCGACGACGTCGGGGGAGAGGGTTGGGTGAGGGGGCGAGGTCCGGAGCCTTCGCAAGCAGTCGTCCCTGACGCGCCCCCCAGTCGGCATCCTGCCTCCTCCGAAAACGGCATACGCGATGCCGGAGGGCATCGCGTAAGCATGCCGTTTTCGACCCCCTCACCCCAACCCTCTCCCCCAACGAAGGAGCTGTTGGGGGAGAGGGGGCATGCGGCGTATCCGCTTGCCGCGATCACCCAGCGCCCGATGTTCATGTATCACGCGTGGGGTTCGCAGAATAAATGGCTGCGCCAGATCGCGACGCGCAACTACCTCTACATGCACCCTAAAACAGCGAGCGCACATGGCGTCGCCGACGAGGACTGGATCTGGCTCGCGTCGCCGCGCGGCCGCATCCGCGTGCAGGCCAGGCTGCACGCCGGCACCGCGCCGGGCACGGTCTGGACCTGGAACGCGATCGGCAAGCGCAAGGGCGCGTGGAAGCTCAGCCAGAACGCACCGGAGAACGTCGACGGCTTCCTGCTCAACCACCTGATCGACGAATCGCTGCCCGCGCGCGTTGGTGAGACGAAACGCGCGAACGCCGATCCCGTCACCGGCCAGGCCGCGTGGTTCGACCTGCGCGTGCGCATCGAACGCGATCCCGAGCCGCACAGGGATGGACATCGCATCGAAGTGGATTCGTCTCTGGAGCTTCCTGCATGACCTCGCTGCCGCCTCCCGCCGCGAAGAAGCTCGGCCTGGTCATCGACCTCGACACCTGCGTCGGGTGCCACGCCTGCGCGGTCGCCTGCAAGGAATGGAACGACGGCGGTGATTTCGGTCCGCTGCCCGACAAGGATCCGTACGGCGCCGAGCCGAATGGGGTCTGGTTCAATCGCGTGCACAGCTATGCGGTTGAGCAGGCGACGCCGCAGGGAACGCGCGAGATGACCGTGCATTTCCCGCGTTCGTGCCTGCATTGCGAGACGCCGGCCTGCGTGACCGTGTGCCCGACCGGCGCCAGCTACAAGCGCGCCGAGGACGGCATCGTGCTGGTCGATGCGGACAAGTGCATCGGCTGCCAACTCTGTTCGTGGGCCTGCCCCTACGGCGCACGCGAGTACAGCGCACAGAAGGGCACGATGCAGAAGTGCACGCTGTGCGTCGACCGCATCTACAACGAGACGCTCGATGAAGCGGATCGCCAGCCGGCCTGCGTGATGGCCTGCCCGACCCGCGCGCGGCATTTCGGCGACCTCGGCGACGAAAATTCGCCGATCTCGAAACTCGTCGCCGAGCGCGGCGGCTATCAACTGATGCCGGAGTTCGGCTACCAGCCGGTCAACAAATATCTGCCACCGCGGCCGCGCCGCGATGGCTGCAACGCGTCAGCATCGAACGCGCCACGCGAGGAAAAGCTCGACGCGGAAAAGCTCCCCGGCGTGCTGCGCTGGCTCGATCGCGCGCTGTCGCGCTGACGGAATCGGATCACGATGCGACCGACGTTTTCGATCATTCTGTTCACCGTACTGTCCGGCGCGGGCTATGGCCTGTGGTTCCTGATCGGCCTCGCCCTGACGACGCTCTGGCCGCACTGCGGGCCAAGCCAACGGGGCGGCTCATTCACGTTTTGCGTATACCCGGCGGCACTGCCCTGCGGGTTGATCGTTGGCTTTGCTCTCGTCAGCGCCGGGCTACTGTCCTCGCTCGGCCATCTCGGGCAGCCACGGCGCGCCTGGCGCGCGTTGTCGCAATGGCGCAGCTCGTGGCTATCACGCGAAGGTGTCGCATCGATTCTCACCTACGCGCCCGCGCTGGCTTTGATCGTCATCGAAGGCATGAGGTTGCGGAGCGCCATGCAGCCGGCGGATTTGAGCGCGCCCGCAGCGGGTATGAATCTGGACGGCTGGAACCTTGCGCTTGGCGCGCTGCTGGCCGTCGGATCGGCAGCCACCGTGTTCTGTACCGCACACATTTATGCGAGCCTCATGCCGATCCGCGCTTGGCACAACCGCTACGTGGTGCCGGGTTATCTGTTGCTCGGCTTGTACGGTGGTGCGCTGTGCCTGTGGGTACTGGAGACCCTGCCCGGCACGTGGCGCATGCGCGAAACACCCGGCCTGCTCGTAGGCCTCGTCGTGGTCGCCACGGCATCCGCGCTGCTGAAGGTTTTCTACTGGCGACAGATCGACCGCGCCCCCACAGTGAGCGCTGGCCACGCCATCGGCCTGGAATCGCTCGGCAGCGTGCGTTCGTTCGAGCAGCCGCACACCGAGGAAAACTACCTGACCCACGAGATGGGCTTCGTGCTCGCACGCAAGCACTCACGCAAGCTGCGCGCGATCGCGCTGCTGGCGGGATTCCTCGTCCCCGCTCTGCTCGCCCTGCTCGGCCTGGCGATGCCTGCGACACGCTTCGCGGCCGGCTGGCTCGCGCTGGTGTCCGGAATGACCGGCGTCTTCGTCGAGCGCTGGCTGTTCTTCGCCGAGGCGAAACACGCGGTGATGGCCTATTACGGCCGCTGAGCACGACAGCCTGGAGACACTATTGTTCACCCACGACGCGCACGCGTTCACGCCGCATTTAGTGCGCCCGCATACCATCGCGCCGACCGCAAGCCGCCATTGGCGGCTTTTTTATGCGGCCATTCCCGTGGAGAGGAACACCAACATGAACAAGATGCTGATCCCAATCGCACTGCTCGCCGCGCTGCCGCTCGCCGCCCAGGCCGATGACGGCTGGTCCGGTTCGGGCGAGGTCGGCTTCGCCGCCGCGCGCGGCAACGCGAAATCCGAGAACCTCAACGCCAAGCTGCAGTTCAAGAAGGAAGACGATCAGTGGAAGGACACCTTCTACCTGACCGCACTGCGCAGCAAGGGCGAGGTCAAGACCGCGACGATCGACAATGGGCAGATCGTCAATGTTTCGAACTACAAGCTCAATGCGAACCGCTACGAAGCCGGTGCCTCGGCGGGCTACAAGCTCGATGAGCGCAGCTACATCGTCGGCGCGCTGCGCTACGAGAACGACGACTTCTCGCCGTTCAACTACCAGTGGACCGCGTCGATCGGCTACGGCTATACGGTGCTGAAGAACCAGAGCGACGAGCTGTCGTTCGAAATCGGTCCGGGTTTCAAGCGCTACCAGCCGGTCGACATCCTGGGGCCGGAGGTGATCAACAACGTGCCGGTGCGCCACACCTTCGGTGCGAACGACGAAGTCGTTGCGCGCGGCCTGATGGCGTACAAGCACAACTTCACCGACAGCACCTCGTTCGTCGACACGCTGCTGATGGAAGCCGGCAGCGACAACACGTTCTTCCAGAACGATGCCGGCCTGCAGGTCGACATGAGCAAGAAGCTCGCGCTCAAGATCGGCTACCAGGTGCGCCACAACTCGGACGTCACGCCCGGCATCAAGAAGACCGACCAGTTGATGACGACCAACCTCGTCTACAACTTCGCGCAGTAGACGCGAGGAGAAGGTCCGGACAAGGCTGTCCACCTCGTCATGCCCGCGCCAGCGGGCATGACGATTATCCGGCGCTCGCCGCCGGCGCGGATGCGCGGCCGAGAATCGCTTCCGCGCCGCGCTCGCGCAGCAGCGCCGCGACACGTTCGCCGAGCGTCTGCGGCGCGTCGTGCGATCCCTGCGCATCGGCGCGCACCAGTTGCCCGCTCTGCGCATCGCCCACCAGGCCCCACAAGGCAAGGCCGGCCTCGGTCTCGATGCAGTAGCCGGCGATCGGCACATTGCAGCTGCCATGCAGGCACAGGTTCATCGCGCGCTCGGCGGCGACGCAGCGATGCGTGTGTTCATCATCAAGCGCGCGCACGAGTTCGAGCGTGGCCGCATCACCGGCCCGGCATTCGACCGCGATCGCGCCCTGCGCGACCGCCGGCAGCCAGTCCGGCGGCGTGAGGCGCGCGGCGATGCGCGAACCGAGTCCGAGCCGATCGAGGCCGGCGCAGGCGAGGATCACCGCGTCGTAGTGGCCGGCGTCGAGCTTTGCGAGCCGCGTGTTCACGTTGCCGCGCAGGTCGATCAGCTGCAGGTCCGGCCGCAGCGCACGCAGTTGCGCCTGCCGGCGCAGCGACGAGGTACCGACCCGCGCGCCGCGCGGCAGTTCGTCGAAGCGCGCGTGCGCATTGCTGATGAACGCATCGGCCGCATCCGCGCGCTCGAGCACGGCGCCGATCGCGAAACCGGGCTCGAGCTCCATCGGCACGTCCTTGAACGAATGCACCGCGAGGTCGGCGCGATGCTCGAGCATCGCAACCTCGAGCTCCTTGAGGAACAGGCCCTTGCCGCCGATCTCCGCGAGCGCGCGATCCTGGATCTGGTCGCCGCGCGTGGTCATCGGCACCAGTTCGACCACGAGGCCGGCATGCAGCGCGCGCAGCCGCGCAGCGACGTGCTCGGCCTGCCACAGCGCGAGCGCACTCTGGCGCGTGGCGATGCGCACGGTCTTCATAGCGACCGTACCAATCGGCGCAGCGCCGGCAGATTGCGCCGGCTGACTTCGAGCTTCGCCGTCACGCCCTCGACATTCGCGAACAGGCGTCCGTCTGGCGCGCGCGTCAGCCCGCTCAGCTTCGCGAGTGCAACCAGGCAATTGCGATGGATGCGCACGAAGCGTCCCTCGAATTCGTCCTCGAGCGATTTCAGCGGTTCCTCGATCAACACTTCACCTTTCGTGTGGTGGACGACGACATATTTGTCCTCGGCCAGCAGATAGTCGATGTCCGCGATCGGCACCAGCACCAGACTGCCGCGCACACGCGCGCACAGATGCGTGCGTGCGCGGCCGGGCTCGATCGCGCGCCCGATCTCGCGCGCCTGCGCACCGTTCAGGCGGCGCGCCTTGTCCAGCGCCGCGCGCAGGCGTTCGTCGCGTACCGGTTTGACCAGGTAGTCGACCGCGTTCGCGTCGAATGCGGCCAGCGCATGGTCCTGGAACGCGGTGCAGAAGATCACGCTGGGCGGCGCCTCCAGCTCGCCGAGGTGGCGTGCGGCCTCGAGGCCATCCATCACCGGCATGCGGATGTCGAGCAGCACCAGATCAGGTGCGAGGCGGCCGACGAGCCCCAGCGCCTCATGCCCGTTGCCGGCCATACCGACGACTTCGGTGCCTTCGATCTCGGCCAGCATGGCGGCGAGGCGCTCGCGCGCGAGCGGTTCATCGTCGACGACCAGTACTCTCATCGGGCCACAGCCTCCGGTAGACGCACGGTCACGGTATAGGTTCCCGGCCCCGGCTCCACGCGCAGCACGCCGCGCGTCCCGAAATGGTACTCGATGCGTGCACGCACGTTGGCCAGCGCGAGACCGTTGCGCCGCGCCGGCGCATCGGCCGGCAACGGGTTCGAGATCGCGATCTCGAGAGCGCCGGCTTCGCGCCGCCCACGCAGGCTCAGCGTGCCGCCGTCGCCGCGCGGCTCGATGCCATGGTAGATCGCGTTCTCGATCAGCGGTTGCAGCAGCAGGCGTGGCAGCGCGAAATCGCGCGGCAGCGCGCTGACGTCGATCTCGACCCCGAGGCGGTCGCCCAGACGCAGCCGTTCCAGGTGCAGGTAGCGCGCGATCAAGTCGAGCTCCTCGCCGAGCGTGCCCGGCGCGTCGTCGGCGCCGAGCGCGGCACGGAACAGGTCGGCGAGGTCCTCGACCGTACGTTCAGCCTCGGCCGGACGCGTGCGGATCAGGCTCGCGATCGTGTTCATGCTGTTGAACAGGAAATGCGGGCGGATGCGCGCCTGCAGCGCCTCGACCTGCGCCTTCGATGCGGCGCGCACGCGCTCACGCCATTGCTCGAGCACGTAGAGGTAACGCAGCAGCGCGGCCGCGATCAGCGCCGCGATCGCCGCGTTGTCGAGCACGAAACGCGCGCTCGAACCGGCCGGCACGCTGAGGCCGAGACCGAGCGCCTGGTCCATCTGGCAGACCACCGCGCTCGCGAGCGCGGTCACCAGCAGGCAGACCAGCCAGGCGACGCCGAAGCCGGCGCGCACATCGAAATGCGCCAGCGGCCGGCGCAGCGAACACAGCACGACCGCATTCAGCAGCGCCAGCCATTGCACGTAGACACTGAGTACGCCGAGCCGCGGCAGCCACGGCCGTGGGCTCGCTTCCGGCACGGACACAACCACCAGCGCGACGAGTTCGGCGACGACCATCACCGCGAACAGCGTCGGTACGGTGCAGAACTGCGGCAGCCAGTTGGGTGCCGTCATGGTGGTGCTGCGTTGCTGCACCGTTCGTTCCTTTCCTGTTTCCGTAGGAGCGGCTTCAGCCGCGATGCTTCGTAACGCGTAGGGTGCGCTTCAGCCCACCGACCCGGCATCTCCAAAACACCGGTGGGCTGAAGCCCACCCTACGATTCTGCTCTGGTCCTTGTAGGAGCGGCTTCAACCGCGATGCTCTTCATGGCGCGGTGAACACCATCCACACCCACCCCTCCCCTTGAGGGGGAGACTCGAAAAAGCATCGCGGCTGAAGCCGCTCCTACCTTAACAGGATGCACAGCTCAGTTCGTTGCGGCGAGTCGCGCGCCGATCCATGCGCGCAGGTCTGCGATCTCCTCGGCGCAGACCTGGTGTGCCATCGCATAGCTGTGCCATTCGACCGCATAGCCGAGCCCGGACAGCGCGTCGCGACTGATCGAGCCGAGCGCCTGCGGCACGACCGGATCGAAGCCGCCGTGGCCCATGAAGATCGGCAGGCCGGTGTTCGCCGTGCTGCGCTCGGCGGTGGTCTTCGCCTCGAGCGGCAGGTAGGTCGACAGCGCGACGATGCCGGCGACACGGTCCGCATGACGCACGCCGCCGGCGAGTGCGATCGCGCCACCCTGCGAGAAGCCGGCAAGGATCACGTTTCCGGAGGGAATGTCGCGCCCGGCCTCGCGCGCGATCAGCTCGTCGAGCTGCGCGACCGACGCCCGGATGCCGGTCTCGTCCTGCTTGTCGGCAATCGCGACGCCGCGGATGTCGTACCACGCGCGCATCGGCACGCCGCCATTGACCGTGACCGGGCGCACCGGTGCGTGCGGGAACACGAAGCGCAACGGTGGCCAGGCGCGATCGACGAGTTCCGGCACGATCGGTGCGAAGTCGTTGCCGTCGGCGCCGAGGCCATGCAGCCAGATCACCGCATGGCGCGGATTCGGGGCGGTTTCGATTTCGACGCAGGGCAGGGGCAAGGCATTCTCCATGGGCAATGAGTGCGTAGGCTGCCCTCCGTGCAACGGTTTGCCAAGCGGCGAGGCGGCGGTTTCCGCGAACGAAGCGTCGATGCGGCGTGAGAGCCCTCTCCCCCGCCGGCTCTTTCGGCGGGGGAGAGGGTTGGGTGAGGGGGCGGGGCCACACGAGGCCGCGCGGCCACGATTTTCGCAACGAAGGTCGAGCGAACGCCCCTCAGTGACCACCTCGACATCCCGCAGCGCCGTGCTCCGCATGCAGCCCTGCCCTTCACTCCCCAGCCCTCTGCCCCAACGGAGAGGCTGTTGGGGGAGAGGGGGCGAATGGGAGGCTACGTCGACTTCGCCTTCGCTGACTTTCGGCCCGGTCCGGCACCGCAGCTTGCGGCTATGCTGCGCGCTTTGCTTTTTGCCCGGAGTACCCCCGCATGCATCGCGCGCTCGTCGCCAGCCTTGTCACCCTGCTCACCTTCACGGCGGCGCCCGCACGCGCGGTCACGCTCGAGCAGGCGATGGCCGACCCCGACTGGATCGGGGCGCCGGTCGAGCACGCCTACTGGAGCGTGGACGGGCGCAGCCTCTACTACCACCTGAAGCAGAAGGGCTCGTCGATCCGCGATTTGCACCGCGTCGATCTCGCGTCCGGCAGCGATGCCATCGTCGATCCGCAAGCGATGGCGAACGCGGATGGCCCCGACGCAGCGTTCGACCGCACGCGCACGCGCGCCGCGTTCGTGCGCAACGGTGACGTGTTCATCCGCGAACTCGCGAACGGGCGGCTGGTGCAGGTCACGCGCACGCCGCAACCGAAACACTCGCCGCAGTTCTCCGCGGACGGCCGCGCATTGCAGTACCGCAGCGGCACCGAGTGGTTCAGCTACGACATCGTCGCCGGCGTCAGCGGCCCGGCCGCGCTGGTCAAGGCCGAGAAGGACCCCGACGCGAAGAAGCCCGACGACCTCGGCGAACTGCAGTTGCGCTATTTCTCGACGCTGCGCACGGTCAAGACCGACCGTGAGGCACAGAAGAAGCACGGCGAGGATTTCGCGAAAGGCGACCCGACGCGCGCGCCGCTGCCGTTCTACATCGGCGACGACGTGAAGATCGAGGCCACCTCGCTGTCGCCGGACGGCCGCTCGCTGCTCGTCGTCACCTCGCCCAAGGGCCACGACGCCGGCAAAACCGGCAAGCTGCAGCGTTTCGTCACCGAATCCGGTTACGAGGAACAGGAGGACGAGCGCACGCGCGTCGGCCGCAATGATCCGGCGCCGCAATCGCTGCTGCTGCTCGATCTGGTGCGACATGAGCAGCACAAGCTCGCTCTCGACGACCTGCCCGGCATCCACGACGACCCGCTGAAGGCGGTGCGCGAGGAGAACGAGAAACTCAAGCGTGAACGCGGCCTCGACACGAAGGCCGACAAGAAAGACGACGCGTCCGCGGGCAAGGACAAAAAGAAGGAAGACAAGAAGGACGACGCGACGAAGACGCGCGCGGTGCGCATCGTCGCCGACGCCGAGGACGGTGGTGGCGGCGGTATCGCGTGGAGCGAGGACGGCAAGGCGCTGGCGATCCAGATCCGTGCGATCGACAACAAGGATCGCTGGATCGCGAGCGTCGACTTCGACCGCGCCAAGCTGGTCAACCAGCATCGCCTGACCGACCCGGCCTGGATCAACTGGAACTTCAACGAGTTCGGCTGGGAGAAGGACAACCGCACGCTCTGGTACGTGTCCGAGGAGACCGGTTACGCGCAGCTCTACGCGAAGGTGCCGGGCGGCAAGGCGAACGCGCTGACCAGCGGCAAGTTCGAGGTATCCAGCCCGGTGCAGTCAGCGGACGGCCAGTGGTTCTACCTGCGCGCGAATGCGGAGGCGCCCTACGCGTATGACGCGTACCGCGTCGCGACCGGCGGCGGCAAGCTCGAACGCGTGACCGCTCTTAAGGCGGTGCAGGACTTCGCGCTGTCGCCGGACGGCAGGCAGCTCGCGGTGCTGCATTCGAGCGCGTATGTGCCGGCGCAGCTCGCCGTGCTCGGCGCCGAAGGTGGCGCCGCGCCGCGCGATCTCACCGACACGCGTACGCCCGAGTACAAGGCGAAGACCTGGCTCGATCCGGCCATCGTCCAAGTGCCCTCGACGCACACGAAGCAGCCGATCTACGCGAAGTTCTACAAGCCGAAGGACTTCGATGCCTCGAAGAAGTATCCAGCCGTGCTGTTCGTGCACGGCGCCGGCTACACGCAGAACGTGCACAGCGGCTGGCCGTACTACTTCCGCGAGCAGATGTTCCACACCCTGCTGACCGAACACGGCTACGTGGTGCTCGACATGGACTACCGCGCCAGCGAAGGCTACGGCCGCGACTGGCGTACCGCGATCTACCGCGACATGGGCCACCCGGAACTCGAGGACCTGATCGACGGCGTCGCTTGGCTCGCGAAGAACGCCTCCGCCGATCCGCAGCGCGTCGGCCTGTACGGCGGTTCGTACGGCGGCTTCATGACGCTGATGGCGCTGTTCCGTGCACCCGACGTGTTCAAGGCCGGCGCCGCGCTGCGCCCGGTCACCGACTGGACGCAGTACAACCACGAGTACACCTCGAACATCCTCAACGATCCGCAACTCGACCCGATCGCCTATGAGCGTTCCTCGCCGATCGAATTCGCGGACGGCCTCAAGGGCGCGCTGCTGATCGCGCACGGCATGATCGACAACAACGTGCTGTTCGAGGACTCGGTGCGGCTCAACCAGAAACTGATCGAGCTGCACAAGGACAACTACGAAGTCGCCGCGTATCCGATGGAACGCCACGGCTTCGTGCACGCCGATTCGTGGCTGGACGAGTACAAGCGCATCTACAAGCTGTTCGAGACGAACCTGAAGTAAACCGTAGAAAGCCCCTTTCCCAGTGGGAGAGACCGCCGGCCGCTTCTCGCGGCCAGGTGTAATCGCCTGAACCGCGGCGGCCCTTCAAGCCCTCTCCCCCAGAGCTTTTCCTGGGGGAGAGGGTTGGGTGAGGGGGCGGGGCCTCACGTCACGCAAGGCCGCGATTTCCGCAATGTGATCCTGGCGAACGCGCTTCGATGACAACATAGGCAACTTTGCAACGCGCGTTCACCGATCCAGCGGACTCACCACCCCGCTGCCACCGCGATTCAACACATGCGTGTAGATCTGCGTCGTTGCCACGTCCTTTCCTTGTGCCCAAGCAACTCCTGGATCGTGCGCAGGTCGTAGCCCGCTTCGAGCAGATGCGTGGCGAAGCTGTGCCGCAGCGTATGCGCGCTCAGCGGCTTGACGATGCCGACTCGCTGCCGCGCGCGCTTCAGGGCACGCGCCAGCATCGCCTCGTCGAAATGATGCCGTCGTACGCAACCGTCGCGCGGATCGCGCGAACGTTGGATCGAGGGAAACACGTACTGCCAACCGAAGTCCCGCGCCACGCCCGCATACTTGCGCGCCAGCGCCTGCGGCAGCCGGGCTTCGCCGAAACCTGCCTCCAGATCCTGCGCATGGAGTACTCGTGCACGGTCGATTTCGTGCTGCAATGGATCGGCCAGGCTGCGCGGCAACATCGTGCGCCGGTCCTTGCCGCCCTTGCCATCGCGAACGGTGATTTCCGAGCGCCCGAAATCGACGTCCTTCACGCGCAGGCGCAGGCATTCCATCAAACGCATGCCCGTGCCATACAGCAACGACGCCAGCAACCACGGCCGCCCCTCCATTGAAGCGAGCAGGCGACGAACCTCCTCCTGCGACAGCACGGTCGGCACGCGCCGCGGCCGCTTCGCGCGGACCACCCCCTCCATCCATGGCAATTCGACGCCGAGCACCACGCGATACAGATACAGCAGCGCCGACAGCGCCTGATTCTGCGTGCCCGCCGCCACGTCGCCCTGCACCGCCAGATTGCTCAGGAACGCCTCGACCTCGGCTCCGCCCATCTCGCGCGGATGGCGCCGGCCGTTGGTGAGAATGAACCGCCGGATCCAGCCGACATAGGCCTGCTCGGTCCGCAAACTGTAGTGTTTGAGGCGCAGATGACGACGAACTTCGTCCAACAAGCGCGGAGCACGCCCCTCCCCGCCCCCACCCGTTACACCCGCACCTTCGCCCGTGTAACTCATACACCCGCGTCCCCGTCGTGTTGTGCGGCAGTGTGCGCACCCGTCGGCGTCGCAACCGTCGGCCAAGTGCGTAACGGGGCGTAGGAAATTGACTTGACCGCGCGCACGTCTTCCTGAACGATGGCGCGCGACACCCCGGATCCGGGGTCTACTTATAGTTAGCCATATGGGCACAAGTTCTGCGCATAGCGTATCGCTTCATGTGGTCACCAGAATCGCCTGCGCCGTTGGGCTTTTTGCAGCTCCGGCTTGGCTAGCGGCCTTAGTATTCGTTTGGGCAAAAGGCGCTGACTCGGGAAGCATCGAAACATTCTTCCTCACGCTACCTTTCATGGCCTGGCTTACCAACTTCAGCTTCTTTGCGGTATTCCATGGGCAGGCTCCACAAGATCCCGTTTGGCCGTTCGCTTCATTTCGAGTGCTTTTGGTTTACATCACGCTGGTTCCGCTAGCAATGCGTGCAATGTATGGCTAACAATTCGTCCAAGCGGACGCGTGAAAAGCTGCGCGCCGCTTAACTCAAGCGTTAGGCGTCTAGCAAGGGGAGTCGAGTGTCGGAAGCGTCCACTGAAACTCAGCGTCGCTTTGCAGACGTTGTTGAAACGCTCGCCTCTGAGCCGAAGGTCAGTGTTGGCCAGAGTGGCAAGAAGGGCTTTGGCTCATCCGCATTGCAAGTCAATGGAAAGATCTTCGCAATGGTCTCGTCTGCTGGTGCCTTCGTGGTCAAGCTCCCAAGACAGCGTGTCGAGCAGCTCGAAGCCGCCGGCGCGGGCCAGAAGTTCGATCCCGGCCACGGTCGCCTCATGAAAGAGTGGCTCGCAGTTCATCCGAAGTCCAAGCAATCGTGGCCGGCTCTCGCACGTGAGGCACTGAGCTACGTAGGAAGAGGACCGTGAGCATTAACCACGAGACGCCTAACCCCTTCATCGAGCGGACGTCCAACGGGCTACGCCCGTCGGCCGCCGCTCATGTCGAACGTTAGGCACCCAACAAGCGTGCAGCCGTGACCTTTGGCCAGAACCAGCAATGCCGCAAGACAAAATATTTCGTCAATCTCAGGAGTGACTTGGATGGCAATTTTCTTCAATTGGCTGGGCCTGGCTTGGCTAATCGCCGGCCTCGGAGCTGCGATCGGTCTGCAGAATCTCGGCCTTCTCGTTCAATCCAGTGGTCAATACTTTGGAACAGTTGCCTGTCTTGTCATCGTCGCGCTAGACATCGCCTATCGTCTGTTTGCTGCAAAGCCGCGTGCGGCCAATTCTGTTGGGGCGTTTACGGCCAATAGCGAGGTTCGGTCGCATTGGCTTTTGGGTCCAAGTGTCGCTGGCAGCCTAATGTTCATCCCGGCCTGGGCTGCCGCCCTCGTCGCCCTAGTTCTTGGCTATATCCTCGGCTAGCCGCTTGGGGTGCCTAACTATTCGCTCAAGCGGACCGGATAGTTCCTACGGTTTAGTGGACACCCTGAACTCACCCTTCAGGAGTGATCACGATGCCA
>NZ_BAAAEU010000021.1:0-543 GCF_039523175.1 Dokdonella soli | reverse complement strand
GTCCGGTTCGACTGGACTGCCCAAGGGCGTCATGGTGGAGCATCGCGGGCTGTGCAACTATCTGAGTTGGGCTTCAGCTGCTTATGCGCCTGTAAAAAGTGCGATCGTGTCGTCGTCGTTTTCTGTCGATGCAACGGTGACGAGTCTTTACACGCCTTTGCTAAATGGAGGTGTTGTCCATCTTCTGCCGGAACGAGAAGGAGTCGATGGATTGAATAGGAGACTTTCGTCGCCGGAATGCAGCATGGTGAAGATTACACCCACTCATATGGGTGCGCTTGCTCAGAACATTATTCCAGGGGGTCTGCGAAGTTCGCTTGATTTATTTGTCATCGGCGGTGAAATGTTGTCGCCATCAACCGTTCGGCAGTGGCGCCAGGCTCGTCCGCATTTGCGCATGGTGAACGAATACGGTCCGACAGAGACCGTAGTCGGGTGCATGATGTACAGCGTTGACGAAGAGTTCAATCTAACCCAAACGGTCCCGATCGGCCGTCCGATATGGAACACGCAGATCTATCTTCTGGACCGTTACGGCCAGCC
>NZ_BAAAEU010000020.1:0-45010 GCF_039523175.1 Dokdonella soli | reverse complement strand
GCGCGGTACGGTGTCCAAGGTGTTCCGTGCACCGACGGTCACCAACATCTTCGGCGGCGCCGGATCTTCTGCTCCGAAGATCTCGCGGGATCCCTGCAACTTCACCGCACCGACGCCGACGACCCCGAATCCGAACGCGAGCAATCCGGCGTGCCTTGGCGTGCCGGCGCTGGGTTCGTTTTCCAACGATGACGTCCGCCAGGCGCTGCAGATCAACGCGATCGCGTCGGGCGCCCAGTTTGCGCATCAGTCGATCGGTCCGGAGTTCGGCAAGTCGTTCGACTTCGGCGTGGTGTACGACCCGCATTGGCTGGAAGGCCTGTCGGTCAGCGCCGACGTGTGGCGTCTGTACTTGAACAACAACATCACCGGCGTCGGTGCACAGAGCGTGATTGACCTGTGCTATGCCGGCCAGACCCAGTACTGCCCGCTGATCCAACGCTTCACCAGTGGTCCGAGCCAGGGTCAGATCCAGCTCCTCACCCAGCCGGCGAACAACCTTGGTCGCGTGGACGTGGGCGGTGTCGACTTCGCCGGCAACTACCGCCTGCCCGAGACCGCGTTCGGCCGCTTCAAGGTGGGCATCAACGCGACCTACATGAAGAAGTACGACGTGGAAACCGCTCCGGGTTTCGGCGTTGCCAACTCGGTCTATCACTACGCCGGTCACTTCATGAACTTCGGTTCGGCGCAGGCGGCGGCCTGTCCGGGGGCGGGCGGTGGCATCTGCCTGTTCCCGCGCTGGCGCGCACAGACCAGTGTTGGCTGGCAGATGGGTCCGTTCGATGCATCGTGGGCGATGCGCTATGTCGGCCGCTTCCGCATGGGCTCGCAGGCGAAGTCGCAGGACACCCATCCGTACGGTTCGGGCAACCCGTCGCTGGACGGCCTGTTCACCGACTTCGGTGCGACGGTCTACAACGACATCCAGTTCGGCTACAACCTCGAGGCGCTGAACACGCGCATCGACGTCGGCATCAACAACGTGGCCGACAAGCAGCCGCCGTTCCTGTACGCGAACAACACGCTGAACGCGAACACCGATCCCAGCGACTTCGACCTGCTGGGCCGCTACTACTTCGGACGCGTGACCGTGAAGTTCTGATGCCGGACTGAACCCATCGCATCACCGTCGAATTCCACGACGGTCCACGTTGTAGTCTCGAGGCCGCGCGGGTTTACCGCGCGGCCTTTTTACTGAATCGAAACGGTGATGGTGTAGCTCGCGGGGTGGGTTGCTTCTCGTCGGCGGCTCGCGGAGCATAGCCGCCCCGTGCTGTCGGCTCCGCCATGCCCCCGTCCCGCGATCCCGTCCACGCCCGCCTGGAAGAGCTGTTTCGCACCTATGGCGCGCGGGTCAAGGGGTTGCTGACCACGTACGGGCTGGACAAGCACGGCATCGACCCGGCCGACGTGGAGCAGGAAGTGCGCATCCGGCTCTGGCATGCACTCGAGCGTGACCGGTCCGGAGCCTTTCATGCGTCTTATGTGCAGAGGGTCGTCGCGAGCACGGTCATCGACGCGATGCGGCGGGCCCAGGTCCGGGCCGCGGAGCCGTTGCCGGAAGAGGACGACGAGGCGGTCGAGATCGGCGAAACGCCGGTTTCCCCGGAGCGCCGCGCCGGCGACGTCGAGCGCATGCAGGGCCTGGAGCGCTGCATGGCCGAGATTCCGGAACGTAGGCGCCTGCCGATCGCTCTGCATCTGCAGGGGTTTTCCCTGCAGGAAATCGCCGACCTGGCCGGGATCCCTTCGGCCGAGGCGGCACGAAAGCTGGTGTCACGCGGGCTGGAGGAGCTGAAAGACCGCCTGCGTGACTTGGGTTACGGTGACTTTGAAGACTGATGCCATGAAGGACATGTCGCTTTCCAGCCTGTATCGGCGCCTCGTTTCGGCGCGTCCGCAGCCCGATGTGGATGCGGCGGATCTGGTGGCCGTGGTTTCCGCTGACGAGGGTTCCGGCGAGCTTTCCGCCCGGCATCGCGACGCGGTCGTTGAGAAGCTGGCGGCTTCGCCGCAGCACGCGGATCTGGCACGCATGCTGCGCGCGCTGAAGCCCGCATCGGAAGCACTCGCCACGAGCATGAACGAACATCGCCATGGGGCGCACCCGCTGCGGGCGCGCGAACAGCAGCGTCTGGCCGCCGGTGCGCGGCGCGGTCACGTGCATCGCCTGCGCTGGGCGGCTGGTCTCGCGGCCTGTCTCGCGGTCGCGCTCGGTGTCTTTGCCTGGCATCACGAGGATGGGCAACACCTGATGACGGCGGGCACCGCGCGCACCGCGCCGTTGCCGGATCGTATCTTCACCTCGAGCGACCGGATTTTCGCGTCGTCCAGCGGCGAGGCCGGGCATGGCGAGTCGGCCCGCCACGGTGGGGGTGACGAAGTGTTCCGCGGGCGCTTCTCTGCCGGCGGCTGATTTCGCCGTCCGCGCGGCGGATCATCGTGCGATCAGCGTAACGCCCGGCCGAGCCGGGCGTTCGCGTTTTCAGGCGGCCGACTCGATGGCGCTCGCATGCTCGCGCGTGGCGGCGAACGTGATCGTCGGCCAGCGCTCCATCGTCAATTGCAGGTTCACCCGCGTCGGCGCGAGATAAACCAGCTCGCCGGCCGCGTCGATTGCGAGGTTCATCGCGTTCTTCTCGCGGAATTCCTCCAGCTTCTTCGCATCATTGCAGCGTACCCAGCGCGCAGTGACGACACCGACGTTCTCGAACGCGGATTCGACGCTGTACTCGTCCTTGAGCCGGTACGCGACCACGTCGAACTGCAGCACGCCGACCGCGCCGAGGATCAGGTCGTTCGACATCAGCGGGCGGAAGAACTGCGTTGCACCCTCCTCGGACAACTGCGCCAGGCCCTTCTGCAGGGCCTTCATCTTCAGCGGGTCCTTGAGGCGCGCGCGGCGGAACAGCTCCGGCGCGAAATTCGGGATGCCGGTGAACGACAGTGCTTCGCCGGCGGTGAAGGTATCGCCGATCGAGATCGTGCCGTGATTGTGCAGGCCGATCACGTCACCCGGATAGGCGGTGCCGACGATCTCGCGATCCGATGCCATGAAGGTCAGCGCGTTCGCGATGCGAACCTCCTTGCCGGTGCGCACGTGTTGCATCTTCATGCCCGCGTCGTAGCGGCCCGAGCACACGCGCAGGAACGCGACGCGGTCGCGGTGCATCGGATCCATGTTCGCCTGGATCTTGAACACAAAGCCGCTGAGCATTTCCTCGTCCGGCTTGACCGTGCGTGTCGTGGTCGCACGTGGCCGCGGCGACGGCGCGTGTTCGACGAAGAAGTCGAGCAGCGGCTGCACACCGAAATTATTGACCGCCGAGCCGAAGAACACCGGCGTCTGCCGGCCGGCAAGATAGGCGTCGAGATCGAACGGATGCGAGGCGCCCTGCACGAGTTCGAGTTCCTCACGCAGCTCGCCGAGCACCTCAAAGCCGATGCGATCGGCCAGGGCCGGATCGTCGAGACCCTTGAAGATCGTCGAATCCTGGCGCGTGAAGTTGCGGCCCGGTTCGTAGATGTGCACCTCGTCGAGAGCCAGGTGGCAGACGCCCTTCAGGCGCGAACCCATGCCGATCGGCCAGGTGATCGGAGCGCACGGGATCTTCAACACCGACTCGACTTCGTCGAGCAGCTCGATCGGCGCGCGACCCTCGCGGTCGAGCTTGTTGATGAAGGTCATGATCGGCGTGTCGCGCAGGCGGCACACGTCCATCAGCTTGATCGTGCGTTCCTCGACGCCCTTGGCGCAGTCGATCACCATCAGCGCGGAATCGACCGCGGTCAGCACGCGGTAGGTGTCCTCGGAGAAGTCCGCGTGGCCGGGCGTGTCGAGCAGATTGACGATGCGCTCGGCATACGGGAACTGCATGACCGAACTCGTCACCGAGATGCCGCGTTCCTTCTCCAGCGCCATCCAGTCCGACGTGGCGTGACGCGCGGCCTTGCGCGATTTCACCGAACCGGCCATCTGGATCGCGCCGCCGAACAGCAGCAGCTTCTCGGTCAGCGTGGTCTTGCCGGCGTCGGGGTGCGAAATGATCGCAAAGGTGCGGCGGCGCCGGGCTTCGCTCGTGGTATCGGTCATGGACGGCATCAACTGGCGGCGCAGGCGCGTCGCGAAGGGCGCGCATTGTACGGAAAGCGGGCTGTGCGCGCTCGCGCTGTGATCCACCTAGATGTCCGATAGTGCCGGATCGGCGTCCTTTGGACGATGTGGGAGCGCACGTCAAGGACAGCAGGCGCTTTCCCGGCGGCAGGGCCTTCTTCGCGTTCGACGACGCCAGCCCCGCGACGGTGATACCGAAAGAGGCTTCGTGCTACTCCTGCCATCGCGATCATGCGGCCGTGGACACCGCGTTCGTGCAGTTCTACCCGGCCCTGCCCGAAATCGCGAAAAGGAGTGGAACCTTGAGCGCCGCGTATCTCAAGAACGAGGCCGCGGCTGCGGGTCTTGTCGGTGTTTCGGCTCCAAATGCGACGCCATGATGACGGCGTTCGCTTCCTTATGAAA
The DNA here is from genome assembly GCF_039523175.1 of Dokdonella soli. Classification (NCBI taxonomy): domain Bacteria; kingdom Pseudomonadati; phylum Pseudomonadota; class Gammaproteobacteria; order Lysobacterales; family Rhodanobacteraceae; genus Dokdonella; species Dokdonella soli. The sequence continues at coordinate 40,488 of NZ_BAAAEU010000020.1, read as the reverse complement.
TATCCATATAGAAGGCTAGATGGCTATTGACGCAGAGATGGGTCGTCGCTAGAGTGCGCGCACTGCTCATCAAGACCGGCTGAGGGACAGGCCCTTTGACGCCGGGGCAACCAGCGGGATTCATTCCCGCCAGGTGCCAACTCCCGCGGGGACGCGCTGTTGCGGTCCGCCGAGAGATGAGTTGCAGCGATGACCGGCGCGCTGGCGTGTCGGTCCACCGCGGCAATCCGTTTCCGGTTCTTCGCGGCCCGATGGGCGCACTGGAGAACCGTGATGACCTTCCAAGCCGACGCCCTTCTCGCCGCATCCGATTTCCCGGCGGCAGCGCCCGTTTCCGCATCCGATCTGGGACGCGTCACCCGCATTTCCGGCGAACGCATCGTCCGCCTGACACCGAAATACGGGGATGGCGTTAGCGACGTGCGGGTCCGGTTCGCGCTCTACGGCGCAGCGGACGCGCCGGCGGTGATCGTGCAGGGCGGTATTTCCGCTGACCGCCATGCGGCCTCCGCAAGCGGCGCCAGCGGCTGGTGGGAGGCGCTGGTCGGCTCCGGTCGCGCAATCGATACCGACCGCTTCGGCGTGTTGTCGATCGATTGGATTGATCGCAGCGATCTTGGCGACGTGCGCGCAGTCGGCAGCGAGGACCAGGCCGATGTGCTCGCCGCGCTGCTCACCGCGCTCGGCATTCGCCGTGTGCACGCGTTCATCGGCGCCTCGTATGGCGCGATGGTCGGGCTCGCGTTCGCTGCGCGTCATCCACAACGCCTGCAGCGACTCGTTGCGATCGCCGGTGCGCATCGCGCGCATCCGCTCAGCGTCGCGCTGCGCAACCTGCAGCGCGAGATCGTGCGCCTCGGTGAGCGGCTTGGTGATGCGAACGCAGGGCTCGATCTCGCGCGTCGCCTTGCGATGACGACCTACCGTGGCGAACGCGAGTTCGCCGAACGCTGCGCGTCCGCGCCGGATTTTGCCGATGGCCGGTTCCGTTTCGCCGAGGAGGAGTGGCTGAAGGCGGCCGGTGCGCGCTTCGTCGAGCGCTTCAGCGCCGAGCGCTTCCTGGCGCTGTCCGAGTCGATCGATCTGCACTGCGTGGTGCCCGAAGACGTAGGCGTGCCGACCGCCTTGATCGGCATCGCCTCCGATCGTGTCGTGCCGCTCGCGGATCTTTGCGAGCTGCAGCGTCGTTGCGGCGCGGCGGCGACCCTGAACGTGATCGATTCGCGCTACGGCCACGATGCGTTCCTGAAGGAAGCCGCGCAGATCGGCGCACTTCTGCAGGAAGTCCTGAACCCAACCGGAGTCTGTGCATGAGCGTTTCTTCCCGTACGCGCGCGGTGCGCGCCGGCATCGAGTCCGATACCCAGCACGGCGCGGTCGTGCCGCCGCTGCACCTGAGCACCAACTACACATTCGAGGGTTTCGCGCGCAAACGCCAGTACGACTATTCGCGCAGCGGCAACCCGACCCGCGACCAGCTCGCGCAGGCACTGGCCGAACTCGAGGAAGGTGCCGGTGCGGTCGTCACCGCGAGCGGCATGGCCGCCGTTGCGCTGGTGCTCGAACAGGTGCCGGCAGGCGGTCTCGTACTGGCCGCGCACGACTGTTATGGCGGCACCTGGCGCCTGCTCGACGCGTGGGCGAAGAAGGGGCGCTTCCGCGTCGCGTTCGCCGACCTCAGCGATCCGGCGAAACTCGCCGACGCGATCGCACACAAGCCCGATCTGGTCTGGGTCGAAACTCCATCCAACCCGTTGCTGCGCATCACCGACGTGCGCCGCGTCGCCCAGGCCGCACGTGCGGTCGGTGCCTGCTGTGTCGTCGACAACACGTTCCTCTCGCCGGCCCTGCAACGTCCGCTGACGCTCGGCGCCGACATCGTCGTGCATTCGACGACGAAGTACATCAATGGCCACAGCGACGTGGTCGGCGGCGCGGTGATCGCGAGAGACAAGGAAACCGCGGATCAGCTCGCCTGGTGGGCGAACTGCCTTGGCCTGACCGGTGCACCGTTCGACAGCTTCCTGACCCTGCGCGGCCTGCGCACCTTGGCGCCACGCCTGCGCGCGCACGAGGAGAACGCGGCGCGCATCGCCGCGTTGCTGGACGAGCATCCGGCGGTCACGCGCGTCTATTGGCCCGGCTTGCCCGGGCATCCGGGCCACGCGCTCGCGGCGCAGCAGCAGGACGGGTTCGGCGCGATGCTGAGCTTCGAACTCGATGGCGGCATCGACGCGATCGAGGCGTTTCTCGATGGACTGCAATATTTCTCGCTGGCCGAATCGCTGGGTGGCGTCGAGAGCCTGATCGCGCATCCGGCGACGATGACACACGCGTCGATGGCGCCCGAGGCGCGACGCCATGCCGGCATCAGCGATTGCCTGCTGCGCGTTTCGGTCGGTATCGAGGATGGCGCGGATCTGTGCGCCGATCTCGAGGCGGCGCTGGCGCGCGCCGAGGCTTCCGGGTCGAAACGCAAGGTGCGTGCGTGAGCGCGGCACCCAAGCTGTTCGCGTGTCCCAAGGACACGGCGATCGTCCTGCTCGGCACCGGCGTGGTCGGCTGCGCCTTGCTGCGCCTGCTGGCCACGCCGGCGGCGAGCGGCCTGTATCTGGTCGGTGCGGCCAACTCGAGGCGCCAGATCGCGAATGCGCGTGGCGTCGTGCCGACGCAGGTGTTTGCCGCGCTCGGTGCGTCGACCTTGCCGCGCGACGACGCCGCATTGCTGGCGGCGCTCGACGCGAGCGGAGCGTCGTGTCGCGTCGTCGTCGATGCGACGGCTTCCGGCGAGGAAGCGGCACAGCATGCCGCCTGGCTTGCCGCCGGCTTCCACGTGGTCAGCGCGAACAAGGCTGCGACCGGCGAGAAGCTGTCCGCCTGGCAGGACTTGCACCGCGCGGCCGCACGCGGAGCCGTTTCCTACGGCGACGCGGCGACGGTCGGCGCCGGCCTGCCGGTGCTGTCGACGTTGCGCCGGCTGCACGCCTGCGGTGATCGCCTGCTCGCGCTCGACGGTGTGTTCTCGGGATCGCTGTCCTGGTTGTTCAACCACTTCGACGGCAGCCGGCCGTTCTCGGCGCTGCTGCGCGACGCGCGTGCGTTCGGCTACACCGAGCCCGATCCACGCATCGACCTTGGTGGCGCCGATGTCGCGCGCAAACTGCTGATCCTTGCACGCAGTGCGGGACATGCGCTCGATGTCGCAGACGTCGAAATCGAAAGTCTTGTGCCGCCGCAGCTGCGTGACATCGATATGGCCGACTTCCTCAATCGCATGGAGGAACTCGATGGCGAGATCGAGGCGCGCCGCGCGCAGGCTGCAAGGGAAGGGGGTGTACTGCGTTTCCTTGCCCGGCTCGACGAACGCGGCCGCGCCCATGTCGGCCTCACCCAGGTCGCACCGACGCATCCGGCCGCGCGGCTCGCCGGTACCGACAACCTGTTCGCGCTGACCACACAGCGTTATCAGGTTCAGCCGCTGGTGATCCAGGGGCCGGGTGCGGGTCCGGAAGTCACTGCGCAGGCGCTGCTGGGTGATCTGCTGACGTTGAGACGGAATGTTGCGGCGTAGCTCGAGATAGGCTGGGGTCAGCGAAGCGAACCCCAACAAGAATCAAGACGTCGTCGCATCTGACGCGTTGGGGTTCGCAAGCTCACCCCAACCTGCGATCGCCCTATTGGCGGCGGATCTCGATATCGCCGCTGAAGGTCTCGATCTTGACCTGTCCGGCGCCGGCGCCCGCGGTCGCGTCGAGGCTGCTGCCGGGACCGTGTTCCGGCTGCTTTACCGCGCCGAAGTCGGTGCGGATGCTGCCGCTGAAGCTCGATGCGCGCAGGCGCGTCGACGCATCCGCCGGCAGGTACAGATGCACATCGCCGCTCATCGTCTGGACGTCCACGCGCGCGCTGCCTTGCGGCTTGCCGCGTAGGTTGACGTCGCCGGATACCGTGCCCGCACTGATCTCCCGATAGCTGCCGTTGTCCGCGTCGACATCGCCGGAGACCGTATCGAACTTGATCTGGCCGCCGAGGCCGCGTGCGCGGATGTTGCCGGACACGGTTTCCAGGTGGGCGTGCTCGGCGGCACCGGTCAGGTCGATGTTGCCGCTGACGCTGTCGACTTCGACTTCCTTCGCGCCGCTGTCGAGACGCAGTTTGCCGCTGACGCTGTCGACGCGCAGCGAACGCCCGGCGACGCCGGAAACGTTCACGTCCGCGCTGACCACCTCGATCTTCATCTCGGATGATTTGGGCACCTTGATGTCGAGCACGGTGTCGCCCATGCGTGTGTCAGCGCCCCAGCTGAACCAGCCTTGCTTGTCCGGCGGCTCGACCTTGATCGTGAGATGGCTACCGCCGCCTTCGACCGCGAGGCCCTTCGCGCCATCGCCCAGCGAGCCGCTGATCGCGACTTCGGGTTTGTCCCAGGCGCTGACCGTGACCGAGCCCTTGATGTTCGACACGTCGATGCGCGCGTCCGCGTTCACTGACCGGTTTTCCTTGATCGGCGTCTCCGCGAGTGCGGTCGCGCTGATCAGGAGAAGAATCGCGAGCGGATAGGGCGAGTAGCGTTTCATCGGGCGTTCCCTGCGTCAGCCGGCGTTCGCGCCGAAGTGGTCGAGTTTCATGCGCCGTGCGTTCGTGCGGTTCAGCAGACTGACCAGGAACACCGCATCGGGACGCTGATCGAGTGCCTGCTCGAGTTCCGCATGCGCGGCATCGAGTACGACGGCGGCACCGACAAGGCGTGGATCGCCGCCCGGTGCGCGCGCGAAATCCTGCGCATCGCGCGACGAGACGCGCAGCTTCTTCGACGAGAGTGCGCCGGCATCCGTCGCCGCCACGTCCTGCGGGATGTTCTGCTGACGCACGCCGAGCACCAGCGTGCCGGCAATGACCGCGAGCAGCAGGGCCGCTGCAGCCGCGAGCGGTAGCCAGCGACCGCGCCGATGCGCGACGGGTGCGGTTTCGCCGGCGATACGCGTCGCGATCCCGGACCAGAGATCGGTCTGCGGCGCTCGCGGCGTGTTCAATTCACGCAGGCGGCGCTGGATTTCGAAGTCGGTCATGTCAGATCTCCCAGCATCGTACGCAGCAATCCGCGCGCGCGATGCAATTGTGCCTTCGACGAGCCAACTGCCATGCCGAGCTCGCGACCGATCTCCTCATGCTTCCAGCCCTCGACATCATGCAACACAAGCACAGCGCGCGCGCGCGGCGGCAGCTTCGCGACTGCCTGTTCGAGATCGGCGCGCTCGCCGGCACAGAACGGGGTGACCGGTTCTATCGCCGCCTCGAGCACATCGTTCTCGACCGCTTCCTCCGGATCGCGCGAACGCAGCTCCATCAGCGCGACGTTCACGGCGAGCCGGTGCAGCCAGGTCGAGAATGCACTTTCAAAACGAAAACTGTCGAGTTTCTGCCAGGCGCGCACGAACGCTTCCTGGGTCAGCTCCTCGGCACGCGCCTCGTTCATCCCACTGAGCCGCCAGACCGCGCCGTGCACGCGGCCGGCATGGCGGCGGTACAGCGCTTCGAACGCGCGCATGTCACCGGCGGCGGCGCGCCGGACCAGCTCGGTATCGGCCGATTCGGCGACTTCGGTCCGTGGCGCATCGGTCATCGGCAGGGGCATGGCAAGGCAGGCGCTCATCTTGCCAGCTTGGATGCGTGCGGGCAGCGTAGGGTTTAGCGCGGTCATCGAAAAGCCGCTCGGCGCCGTGGCCTTTGCCGCGCCCGCGGAGTCCCTGGCGAGGAGCATCGTGAAGCGGGCGTCGGGTCCGACGCCCGCTTCACAAGAAGGTCCTGCTCAGCCAGCGACAGCTTTCCGCACCGGGGCTTCATCGCGCGCGAGCGCATCGGCGACCCGCCGCTGCTCGGCTTTAAGCGCCGCCGGCGCACGCGCGCCGAACGAATCGAGATAGCGGCCGATGTCGGCGAGCTCGGCATTCCAGCCTGCGGCATCGACGCCGAGCAGCGTGTCGAGCGCTTGATCGTCGAGATCGAGCCCCTCGAGGTGAAGGTCGCGTTTGCCCGGTACGAAACCGATCGGCGTGTCCTGCGCGCCGGCTTCGCCCTTGCAGCGGTCGATGATCCACTCGAGTACGCGCAGGTTGTCGCCGAAGCCGGGCCAGAGGAACTTGCCGTCGGCGCCCTTGCGGAACCAGTTCACGTGGAAGATCTTCGGCAGCTGTGCGCCGGGCCGATCGAACGACAGCCAGTGCGCGAAGTAGTCGCCATAGTTGTAGCCGCAGAACGGCTTCATCGCCATCGAGTCGCGGCGCAGCACGCCGACCGCGCCGGTGGCGGCGGCGGTCGTCTCCGAGCCCATCGCGGCGCCGACCAGCACACCGTGCGCCCAGTCGCGCGCCTCGAACACCAACGGCACCAGCGACGGACGGCGGCCACCGAACACGATCGCGGAGATCGGCACGCCCTGCGCGGCCTCGGCCTGCGCCGACCAGCTCGGGCACTGCCGCGCCGACACCGTGAAGCGCGAGTTCGGATGAGCGGCCGGGCCGTTCTTCGGGTCGTACGGCCGGCCTTGCCAGTCGGTGACGGGCGTGCCCGGCAGGCCTTCCCACCACGGCTGGTTGTCGGCGGTGACCGCGACGTTCGTGTAGATCGTGTCGCGCTGGATCGTCGCCAGCGCGTTCGGATTCGTGCTCTTGCTGGTCCCGGGCGCGACGCCGAAATAGCCGGCTTCGGGATTGATCGCCCACAGGCGTCCATCCTCGCCCGGCGTCATCCAGCAGATGTCGTCGCCAATGGTCCAGACCTTCCAGCCCTTCGCGCGATAGCCTTCCGGCGGAATCAGCATCGAGAGATTGGTCTTGCCGCAGGCCGACGGGAACGCCGCGGCGACGTAGTGCGTCTCGCCCTGCGGATTCTCGATGCCGACGATCAGCATGTGCTCGGCCAGCCAGCCTTCGCTCTTCGCCTGGAAGCTGCCGATGCGCAATGCATGGCATTTTTTGCCGAGCAGCGCGTTGCCGCCGTAGCCGGAGCCGATCGACTTGATCGTGAGCTCTTCCGGGAAATGCATGATGAAGCGCTTTTCCGGATCCAGCTCGCCGATCGAGTGCAGACCCTTGACGAACGCCGGCTGCTCGCCCCGAGCAGCCGCTTCGGCACTTTCGCGCTCGATGCGCGCCAGAGCGGGTGCACCCATGCGCGTCATGATGCGCATGTTGGCGACGACGTATGGGCTGTCGGTGATCTCGACGCCGCAACGCGCGATCGGCGAGTCGATCGGACCCATGCAGTAGGGGACCACATACAGCGTGCGCCCACGCATGCAGCCGGCGAACAGCGCGTCGATCTTCGCGTGCGCCTCGGCCGGCTCCATCCAGTGGTTGTTCGGGCCTGCGTCCTCTTTGTTCTTCGTGCAGACCAGGGTCAGGTGCTCGACGCGAGCGACGTCGCTCGGATGCGAGCGGTGCAGCCAGCAGTTCGGATGCGTTTCGGGATTCAGCGCGATCAGCGTGCCGTCGCGCTCCATCTGCGCGATCAGCGCGCGGTTCTCGGCATCCGAGCCGTCACACCAGTGGATCGAATCGGGCTGGGTAAGTCGGGCGACGTCGTCGACCCATCGGTTCAAGGTATCGAGTTGGCTGGTCATGGCATGGCGGTGCGCTGTGGCGCACCGTACTGGAAAGGGTGATCTGGGACGGTAGCGGCGCCCCACGGCCATTGCAAGGCGTACCGCGGCACGCGGTCAATGCGGGATCAGGATCTCGATGAAGTCGCGGATGTAGGCTTCGAACTCGTCGTGGCTCATGCGCGGCTGGCCGACCTGCGCGAGCTGGATGAAGCCGACGTAGGCGGAGTAGGCGAGGCGTGCGCGGTTGGCCGCGGTCGTGGCGTCGAAACCGGCCTGGTGGAACGCTTCGGTGACGAAGTCGATGCGCCGCTGCGAGACGCGCTCGATGAACGGCCGGATCAGCGGCAGGTCGACGGACTTGAGCAAGGCTGCGAATACCGCGTGCGAGGGACGCCGGTGACTGACCTGGCGGATCAGTTCGCGCACGCGCTCGCGCGGGTCGGCGACCGCCTCGATCGGGGCGAGGACTTCCATCTCGTCGCTGTGCTCCCAGCGCTCGAGTGAGGCCTGGATGAGGGCCTCGCGCGTCGCGAAATGCCAGTAGAAGCTGCCCTTGGTGACGCCGAGCTGGCGCGCCAGCGCCTCGACCGCGACTGCGGCAAGACCGCTTTCGGCGAGCGTATCGAGGGCAGCCTGCTCCCAATCCGCCGCGGAAAGGCGATTCTTCGGTTCGAGCTTGACGGTGTTCGCAGGCATCGGCGGAGTGTGCCCGAGCGCTGCCTTGTTTTGAAGCCGAGTGAATCGATGGCGCCTTAAATATCAATTAATATCAATCGCCTATCATCAGGCCTGCCGATGTATTGACTTGCCTCGGACCGCTCTCCATACTGATCCGTATGGTTGGCCGGCGAGCGGCCACTGGTTCCACTACGACCTCCGGCAACCGCGCCGAAGCGTCGCGCGATCGCATCGATGGGTCGGACTGCGACGATTCACCGGTTCCTGAGGCTTTAAGGAGTCGAGATCGTGCCTGCTTTCGTTCCGTTTCTTGCCGCCCTGATCGTTTCACTCGCTGCCGCCTACCTGCGAGTCGGCCTGCGCCCTTGGACTGCAGCGACCGCGATCGCGATCGTCGCGGCTGGCTGGCTGGCCGGATCATCCTGGATCGCGGTGGCCTTTCCGCTGATTGTGCTCGCGGTCTTCGCGGCGCCGCTGAACCTCGTCGATTTCCGGCGACGGAAGCTCAGCGCACCCCTGCTCGCCGCATTCCAGAAGGTCACGCCGCAGCTGTCCGATACCGAACAGATCGCGCTCGAGGCCGGCACCGTCGGTTTCGAAGGTGAATTGTTCAGCGGCAAGCCGGACTGGTCGAAGCTGCTGAAGCTGCCCAAGCCGGAACTGTCGGTCGAGGAACGGGCCTTCCTCGACGGCCCGGTCGAGGAACTCTGCGCGATGGTCAATGACTGGCAGATCACGCATGAGCTCGCGGACCTGCCGCCGGAGATATGGGAGTTCCTCAAGAAGAAGAAATTCTTCGGCATGATCATCCCGAAGGAGTACGGCGGACTCGGCTTCTCCGCGCTCGCACATGCCGCGGTGCTGCAGAAGATCGCCGGCATGTCGACGACGCTGGTCTCGACGGTCGCGGTGCCGAACTCGCTCGGTCCGGGCGAACTGCTCGTCCACTACGGCACCAAGGAACAGAAGGACTACTACCTGCCGCGTCTCGCCGACGGTCGCGAGATTCCGTGCTTCGCGCTGACCGGCCCGTACGCGGGTTCCGACGCGACCTCGATCCCGGACTACGGCATCGTCTGCAAGGGTGAATGGAACGGCGCCAATGTGCTCGGCGTGCGCCTGACCTTCGACAAGCGCTATATCACCCTGGCGCCGGTTGCGACGATCGTCGGCCTCGCGTTCCGCATGCACGATCCCGAGCACCTGCTCGGCGACAAGGAAGATCTCGGCATCACGCTCGCGCTGCTGCCGCGCGAAACGAAGGGACTCGAGATCGGCCGCCGCCACCTGCCGCTCAACAACCCGTTCCAGAACGGCCCCGTGCGCGGCCACGACGTGTTCGTGCCGCTCGCACAGCTGATCGGCGGACCGGACATGGCCGGCAACGGCTGGCGCATGCTGGTCGAATGCCTCTCGGTCGGCCGGGCGATCTCGCTGCCGTCGAACACGACCGGCGGCGGCCGCAGTGCTGTCGCGGCAACCGGCGCGTACGCGCGCATCCGCAAGCAGTTCGGCATGGCGATCGGCCGCTTCGAAGGCGTCGAGGAAGCGCTCGCGCGGATCGGCGGCTATACCTACGCGATCAGCGCGCTGTCGCTGGAGACGGCGGCCGCGGTCGACCGCGGCGAGAAGCCCGCGGTGCCGTCCGCGATCGCGAAATACCACGCGACCGAACGTGCGCGCGAGATCGCGAAGGACGCGATGGACGTGCATGGCGGCAAAGGCGTGATCCTCGGGCCCTCCAACTGGATCGGCCGCGGCTGGCAGGGCGCGCCGATCGCGATCACGGTCGAGGGCGCGAACATCATGACGCGCAGTCTCATGATCTTCGGCCAGGGCGCGATCCGCTGCCATCCGTATGTGCTCAAGGAAATGCAGGCGCTGAAAATCGCCGACTACCGCGAGAAGCTGAAGACCTTCGACGCCGCGCTGTTCGGCCACATCGGCTTCGCGATCTCGAACGCGGTGCGCAGCCTCGTGCTCGGCCTGACCTTCGCGAAGATCGGCCGCGTGCCGGGCGACGCGTACACGAAGCGCTACTACCGGAAGCTCAACCGCTACGCGGCCGCACTCGCGCTGGTCGCCGACACCTCGATGCTGGTGCTCGGCGGCAAGCTCAAGTTCAAGGAGAAGCTGTCCGCGCGGCTCGGCGATGTGCTCTCGAACCTGTATATCGCGAGCGCGATGCTGAAGCGCTTCGAGGACCAGGGCCGTCCGGTCACCGACCAGCCGCTGCTCGCCTGGGCATTCCACGACAGCGTGTACCGCATGCAGGATGCGCTCGACGGCGTACTGCGCAACTTCCCGCTGCGTCCGGTCGCGTGGCTGCTGAGTGCGCTGGTGTTCCCGTTCGGTCGTCGCGAAGTGCCGCCATCGGACCGTCTCGGCCATCGCGTCGCCGCACTGTTGACTGCACCGAACGAGGCGCGCAGCCGTTTGATCGGTGACATCTACCTGACCCCGAACGCGAACAACCCGGTCGGCCGCATGAATGCGTTGTTGCCCGACGTGATCGCCGCCGAGCCTGTCGAGCGCAAGTTCCTTAAGGCCGCGAAGGCGGGCGAATTGAAGGGCTACGACTACGATGCACAGCTCGCGGATGCGGTGGCGAAAGGCGCGATCAGCGCGGCCGAGCGCGACCTGCTCGTGCGCGTGCGCGCGGCGACGTTCGAGTTCATCTCGGTCGATGATTTCGATGCCGCCGACCTCGCGGCCGGCAAGCGCGCGAAACCGCCACTGCGCTCGGTGGCTTAGAGGCAGTGGCATCCGCTGCACTGAAGCTGTTCCAGCGGTTCGGCGGTTCAGCGCCGGGCCGCTGGCTGGTCTCGCGGGCGGTCTGCTGGCGCGCGCCGTATTTCAGATCCATCGCGCCGCGGATCGAACAACTGGAAGCCGGGCGTTGCGTCGTGCGCATGCATGACCGCCGCGCGGTGCGCAATCACATCGGTACCGTCCATGCGATCGCGCTGTGCAACCTGGCCGAACTCGCCGGCGGCCTCGCCACCGACGCGACGATTCCGGATTCGATGCGCTGGATCCCGAAAGGCATGGCGGTGCGCTACCTCGCCAAGGCGCGCGGCATGATGACCGCCACCGCATCGGTGCCGGCCGTCGCCGGAGACGGCCCGGCGCGCGAGCTTCACGCGCTGATCGAGGTGCGCGATGCGTCGCAGAACGTCGTGTTCGACGCCGACATCACGATGTGGATCGCACCGCGCAAGTAGATGAAATGTGCCCCGAAGCCGTTCAGCTGCGCAGCGCGTCCGCGTGGTGGCGCAGGTGATCCGCGATGAGTGTGCCGATGAAATAGTAGCTGTGGTCGTAACCGGCATGCAGGCGCAAGGTCAGCGCCTGGCCGGCATCACGGCAAACGCGGTCGAAACGTTCCGGCTGCAGCTGCGATTCGAGGAATTTGTCCGCAAGGCCCTGGTCGACGAGGATCGTGCTCGGGAACCGTGCGCCGTTGCGGATCAGCGCGCAGGCATCGTAGGGCTTCCAGGTCGAGCGGTCGTCGCCGAGATAGCGCAGCAACGCCTTCCGGCCCCACGGCACCTCGCTTGGCGCGACGATCGGCGCGAATGCAGAAACCGACTTGTAGCGTTGCGGGTTCTTCAGCGCGATCGTCAGGGCGCCGTGGCCTCCCATCGAGTGGCCAAAAATGCTCTCGCGATGCATGTCTGCCGACGCGAAGTTCGCGCCGATCACCGCCGGCAGTTCCTTCGTCACGTAGCTGTACATGCGGAAACGCTTCGCGAACACGGGTGTGGTCGCGTCGAGATAGAAACCGGCCGCCTCGCCGAATTCCCAGTCGCCGGTTGCGCCCTCGATGCCGGTGTCACGCGGGCTGGTGTCGGGCGTCACCAGGATCAAGCCAAGCTCCGCGGCGAGCCGCTGCGCGCCGGCCTTGATCACGAACGTCTCCTCGGTACAGGTCAGGCCGGCGAGGTAGTACAGCACCGGCGCCTTCGCGTTCTGCGCGAGTGGAGGCCGGAACACGCCGAACTTCATCGCGCCGCCGGTTTCCCTCGAGTCGTGCCAGTAGAAACCCTGCACGCCACCGAAGCAGCGCTGCTCGGATATCGTCTCGATGTTCATGGGGGCGCTCGTGCGATCCGTCCGGGATCGCTGTGGTCTGGCTGGGTTGTTGGTGTCTGGATGGCGTTACCTTCGGCTAATCTACCAGCGGCCATCCATGGCCGCACTCGCGCTTACTCTTGCGATCCGTCCGGGATCGCCTCAATCGGGTTCGGTCGTTCGCCCTTGATGGCGACGCCTTTGGATGCTCTACCCGCGGCCATCCTTGGCCGCACTTCTCAATCAAGAATAGCCATGCCATACACGCCCATCGTTGCGACCTTAGGTTACGTCCTCTCACTTGACCGTAAGCGCGTGCTGATGATCCATCGCAACGCGCGCGCGCACGACCATCACCTGGGCAAGTACAACGGTCTGGGCGGCAAGCTCGATCCGCACGAGGACGTGCTTGCCGGCATGCGTCGCGAGATCCACGAGGAAGCCGGCATCGACTGCACCGAACTTGCGTTGCGCGGCACGATCAGCTGGCCCGGATTCGGCAAGCACGGCGAGGACTGGCTCGGTTTCGTATTCCTGATCACGCGCTTCGAAGGCGCGCCACTGGAGCGCAATCCCGAAGGGGCGCTCGAATGGGTTGATCTTGAACGTCTCCACGACCTGCCGATGTGGGAGGGCGATCGTCACTTCCTGCCGCTGGTGTTCGACACCGACCCGCGTCCATTCCACGGCGTGATGCCGTATCGCGACGGGCGCATGCAGTCGTGGAGCTATTCGCGCGTGTGAGCGTCGTACGAGCGCTGTGGGAGCGCTGTGGGAGCGCTGTAGGAGCGCTGTAGGAGCGGCTTCAGCCGCGATGCCTTTTCAATCCGGCCAACAAAGGCATCGCGGCTGAAGCCGCTCCTACGAGAAGAACGGTTGCCCTCGGCTCACGTTTGTTCCGCGGTGGCGATATCTTTCTGCTCAGGCGCCAGCGCCTTCGAGTGAGCAGCGCGCCAACCGATCCAGCCCGAACTCCCCGCCGCCAGCATCGCCAGCGCGGCGAAGCCCGGCAGCGTCGCGCCGAGTCCGCGCAACAGATTGAAGCCGCTGGTCACGACCAGATCTCCGAAGCGCCAGACCGATGTGTCGATGAAGTTCTTGGTCTTGTAGCGCGTTTCCGCGTCGACGCGCGTGTACAGCGAATCGAAGGCCGGCTTGAACACGCCGTAGGCGCTTGCCCGCGTGACCACGGCAACGATCGCTATCCACGGACCGGTGAAGATGGCGAGGGCCGCCAGCATCAAGGCCTTGACCGCGCCGTCGAGCGCGAGTGCGGGCGCCGGCCCGAAGCGGACCATCAGCGCGCGCGTCACGCTGACTTGCAGTACAGCTTGCAGGATATTCGCGCAGAGGTCGATGCTCGCTGCGAAGTTCGTGCGCGCCTCCGGTGTCGGAAACGTCGCGCCGCTGTAGTCGGCGAGCAGCGCGTAGATGACCGTGCCGACCGCATCGCCGAGCAGCATCAACAATGCGAAGCGGCGCATCAGCGGCGATTTCAAGGTTTCCATCGCGCCGGTCCAGAAGCCGCCACCGATCACGCGTTCGTTGCGGCGTTCGTCGCCGGCCACCGGATGGCGCTGCGACCAGCGCGACAACGCGAAGATACAGGCGATGGCCGATCCGAGCAGCAGCGAGGAGACGACCAGCAGTCCGGCAACGCCGACCGCGAATACCAGCGCCTTGGTCAGCGCCGGCCCCGCGATCGCACCGGCCGCGCCGCCGAGCGCGATGACCGGGAACAACCGGCGCGCCTGCTCGGCGTCGAACAGGTCGGCCATGAAGCTCCAGAACACCGACACGACGAACAGGTTGAATACGCTGCCGTAGACGAAGAAGGCCGAACCGAGCAGGCGCGCGTCGATCGCGTGCTGCGCTCGGAACAGCGGAATGAAGGCGATCATGCCGGCGATGAAGAACAGGTACACGATCGGCACGAAGCGGCGGCGCTGGAAGCGCGCGACCAGGGCGCCGAACAACGGCGCCAGCACCAGCGTCGCGACGAAGGTCGCTGCATAGAAGATCGGCAACTGCGTCGAGCCGACCGCAGCCGAGAGCTGGTCGCGCACTGGCCGCACCACGTAGTACGCGGCCAACACGCAGAAGAAATACGCGAATGCGACCACGACGGCGAACCATTCGTGGCGCTGGATGGCGGAGCGCTTCGGCAAGCAGTGGGTCCGATCGGAAGGCGCCGAAAGCCTAGCATGCGCGCGCAACTCAACCGGTGACGGGCATAATCACGCAATGACCCCGACTCTCTCCGCGATCCATGTCTACCCGATCAAATCCTGCGCGCCGCTCACCTGCGGCGAGGCGGCCGTCGAACCGCGCGGGCTAGAGGGCGATCGGCGCTGGATGATCACCGATCCGCACGGCAAGTTCCTGACCGCGCGCCAGCATCCGCGGTTGACGCTGATCCGCGCGGCACCGAAGGGCGACGCCCTGGCGCTGGAGGCGCCCGGCATGCCGGGCCTGCGGTTGGTACCCCCAGCCGTCGGCGCGCGTATCGAAACCACGGTGTGGCGCAATACGGTGCAGGCGTTGCCGGCCGCCGCGCCGGCGGACGCATGGATCAGCGCATACCTCGGCTCCCCCGCACGGTTTGTCTACATGGATGCCGACTGCGCGCGCAGCGTGAATCCGGACTATGGCCAACCCGGCGACGAAGTCAGCTTCGCCGACGGCTATCCGCTGCTGCTGATCTCGCAGGCCGCCCTCGATGCACTGAACGCCAGGCTCGCGCAGCCGGTGCCGATGCTGCGCTTCCGGCCGAGCATTGTCGTTGCCGGCACGGGACCGCACGCCGAGGATGGCTGGAAGCGCATCCGCGTCGGCGCGGTCGAGTTCGAGGTGGTCAAGCCGTGCACGCGTTGCGTGTTCACGACCGTCGACTTCGAGCGCGGCGCATTCGATCCGTCCGGCGAGCCGCTGCGCACGCTGACCACGTATCGGCGCACGCCGATGGGCGTCACCTTTGGCCAGAACCTGATCCCGCGCGGACGTGGCACGCTACGCGTCGGCGATGAATTGGAGGTTCTGGAGCAAGCACTCTAGTGCGCCCGCATACGCTCGCTCAATGACCTACGACTTCGTGATCGTCGGCGCCGGCTCCGCCGGCTGCGTACTGGCGAACCGCCTCAGCGCGAATCCCGCGAACCGCGTGCTCCTGCTCGAAGCCGGCGGCCGCGACTGGCATCCGTTCATCCACATGCCGGCTGGTCTCGCCAAACTGGTCAACAACAGGCGCCTCAACTGGGATTACCACACCGATCCGGAGCTGAACCTCGGCGGGCGTCGCCTGTGGTGGCCGCGTGGCAAGGTGCTCGGCGGATCGAGTTCGATCAATGCGATGTGCTACACGCGCGGCGCGCCGGGCGACTACGACGACTGGGCGCGCGCGAGCGGCGATGCGCACTGGGCTTGGTCGAATGTGCTGCCGGTGTTCAAGCGCGCCGAAGGCAACACGCGCGGCAGCAGTGAATTCCATGGCGCGGACGGGCCGCTCGCGGTCGCCGACCTGCGCCATCACAACCTGCTGTCGCAGGCGTTCATCGATGCCGCCGCGATGGCCGGCTTCGCACGAAACGAGGACTTCAATGCGGCGAGCCAGGAAGGCTTCGGCTTCTACCAGGTCACGCAGAAGAACGGCGCGCGTTGTTCGGCGGCGGTTGCCTATCTCAACCCGGCGCGCGCGCGCGCGAACCTGACCGTGCTCACGCGCGCAGCGACCACGCGCGTGCTGCTCGACGGAACGCGCGCGAGCGGCGTCGAATACCGCCATCACGGCAAGACCGAGCGCGTCGAGGCCCATTGCGTGGTCCTCGCCGGCGGCGCGATCAATTCGCCGCAGCTGCTGATGCTGTCCGGCATCGGTCCGGCCGATCACCTGCGCGAGCATGGGATCGCTGCCGTGCAGGATCTGCGCGGCGTCGGTGCGAACCTGCAGGACCACCTCGATATCTGCACGCTTGTACGTTCGACGCAGGCCGTCACCTACGACAAGACCAACGATCTCGCGGTCGCGCTGCGCTTCCTGTTCCGCCGCGACGGCATCGGCACATCGAACATCGCCGAAGCCGGCGGCTTCCTGCGTTCACGTTTCGCGCCGGATGACCGCTGCGACCTGCAGTTCCATTTCGTGCCGGCGCTGCTCGACGACCATGGCCGCCATCGCCTCGACGGTTTCGGTTATACCGTGCATGCCTGCAACCTGCGGCCGAGGAGCCGTGGCGCGATCCGCCTGCATTCGGCCGATCCGGCCGCGCCAGCCGCGATCCATGCGAACTATCTCAGCGACGTGGAAGGCGAGGACCTGCGCACGCTGGTCGAAGCCGCACGCGTGTCGCGCGAAGTCCTTGCGCAGGCGCCGTTCGCGCCGTATCGCGGCGCGGAGATCTTTCCGGGCGCGGACGAGGAATCCGACGCGGAACTGGTTGCGTTCATTCGCCGCAAGGCGGAGACGATCTATCACCCGGTCGGCAGCTGCCGCATGGGCAATGACGCCGATGCGGTCGTCGACAGCGAATTGCGCGTGCACGGCATCGACGGCCTGCGCGTGGTCGATGCCTCGATCATGCCGACGCTGATCGGCGGCAACACGAACGCACCGGTGATCATGATCGCCGAACGCGCCGCGGAGCTGCTGCTCGCACGCACCTGACCACGCGGCACGCTGATACACTCGATCCGCCGGGGCGAGGGGTCCCGCGTTCACCGCGGGAGGGCGGATGAATACGAGTGCAATCGAGCTGCCGGCGCCGGTATCCATTGGCGCCCGGCCCGCGCCCGCCGCGGCGACCGAGCATCGCTTCGAGTTCAGCGGCGACGCGAAGGAATACTTCCGTATCTGGATCGTCAACCTCGTGCTCAGCATCGTCACGCTGGGCGTGTATTCCGCGTGGGCGAAGGTGCGCACACAGCGCTATTTCTACGCGAACACACACCTCGTCGGCGCTACCTTTGACTATCAGGCGCAACCGCTCGCGATCCTCAAGGGGCGCGCGGTCGCGCTGGTACTGTTCGGCGGCTACGCGCTCGCCGGGCAGTTCAACGTGAAACTGCAGCTCGGGCTTGCGCTGTTGATCGCGGTGCTCGCGCCGTGGCTGATCGTGCGCGGCGCCGCATTCCGCGCTCGCTACTCGGCATGGCGGGGCATCAATTTCCGCTTCGTGCCGGACTACGGCCAGGCCTACGTGCGTTTCCTCGCCCTCTACCTCCTGCTGCCGCTGACCCTCGGATTGATCTATCCGTACATCAAGGCGAAGCAGAAGGCGTTCCTGGTCGAGCATCACCGTTACGGTGGGGTCGCGTTCAAGTTCGGTGTGACGTCGGGCGATTTCTATCCGACCTACCTCGCCGCGTTCGCGGCGATATTCCTCTGGGCGCTGATCTCGGGAGCGATGGTCGCCGCGTTGTTCTCCGGCCTGGGGCGGGCACCCGATCCGTCCGGTCCGCGGTTCTCGTTCACCATGTTCGCGCCCATGCTCATGATCTACGCGGGCTACTTCGCCGTATTCGCGTTCCTCGCTGCGGCACTCGCCAACCTTGTCTACAACCACATCGACATCGGCGGCAACCGCTTCCGCTCGACGCTCGCCGGCGGTCGCCTGCTGTGGATCTACTTCAGCAACACGCTGGCGATCCTCGGCAGCATCGGCCTGCTGATTCCGTGGGCGATGGTCCGCCTCGCGCGCTATCGCGCGCAAAGCCTGACGCTGCTGCAGGGCGGCGACCTCGACCAGTTCGTCGCGTCGGCGCAGGGTGAGGTCGATGCCGTCGGTTCCGAGATGGACGGCCTGTTCGACATCGACGTCGGCATCTGAGCATGTGGCGCGGCCAGTACTTCGACGGGCGCAGCAGCCGCGCGCACGCCGTCGAAGTGGCGATCGAGAGGGACGACCTCGTCGTGCGCGGCGCGGACGTACTGCGGCGCGCGCCGCTCGTGCACCTGCGCCTGTCGCCGCGGCTCGGTCGCACGCCGCGCGCGATCGCGTTCGCCGACCGCGCCCAATTGGTGATCGACGACGACCCCACCCTCGACGCGCATTTCGCCTCGACGGACCGCGTGCAGTCGTGGGCCGACCGGCTCGAACGTCGCTGGAAGCTTGCTGCCGTCGCGGTGTTGCTGTGCTTCGCCGCCAGCGTGTTCGCGTTCGAGTTCGGCGTGCCGTGGGTGGCCGAGCGCATCGCGATGCGCATGCCGGCCGGGGTCGAGGCTTCGATCGGTCGCGGCGTGCTCGACCAACTCGACGGCTGGCTCCTCAAGCCGAGCACGTTGGCGCAGGATCGGCAGGACACGCTCGTGCGCGCGTTCCACGGATTGCTCGACGCCGCGCCGAATGAAGAGGCGATGCGCGTGGTGTTCCGCGATGCCCCCGGCGTCGGCGCGAACGCGTTCGCCTTGCCGGGTGGCACGATCGTCGTCACCGACCAGCTGGTCGCGCTGCTCGGCGACGATCGCGAATTCCTCGCCGTGGCCGCGCACGAGCTCGGCCACGAGCGGCATCGCCACGCGTTGCGGCAGGCGCTGCAGGGTTCGGTCGTCGCGGTGGTCGCGGCGATGATGGCCGGCGATGTGAGCTCCGCCAGCACGCTGGTCGTCGCGATGCCGACCTTCCTGCTCAACGGCCGCTATTCGCGCCGATTCGAAAGCGAAGCCGACGAGGCCGCGTTCGCAACGCTCGCCGCACACGGAATATCGCCGCGCTGGTTCGCGACGATCATGCGCAAGCTCGAAGCGAAGCATCCGGATGCGCCGGAACTGGCGTATTTGTCGTCGCATCCGCCGAGCGTCGCGCGCATCGCGTGTGCGGAACAGCGCGCCGATGAATTCGACGCCGCGCAGCCGCCGCTGCACGCGGGTAGCGGGCACTGATCGTCGGAAACACGAAGCGCCGGTGAGCGTGATCGCCAAGCGCGCGGCGGAGCTGCTGCTGCCTTCGTAGGAGCGGCTTCAGCCGCGATGCTTTCTCTGGGCGAAGCGAGAGCATCGCGGCTGAAGCCGCTCCTACGGCAATTGCATGGCATGTGCAGCGGTGGCGCAGCCGCGAATACCACCTCGCAAGTGCGTATCCCGGTCGCGCTTGCAGCGCTCCCGCAAAGGCGTTCAGCCGATCGCCTGCTCGAACTCCGGTACCAGCTTGAACAGGTCGCCGACCAGGCCGAAGTCGGCGATCTCGAAGATCGGCGCCTCGGCGTCCTTGTTGATCGCGACGATCGTGCCGGCGTCCTTGATGCCGGTCAGGTGCTGGATCGCGCCGGAGATGCCGACCGCGATGTACAACTCCGGTGCGATGATCTTGCCGGTCTGTCCCACCTGCAGGTCGCTCGGTACGTAGCCCGCGTCGACGGCGGCGCGCGAGGCGCCGACCGCGGCGCCGAGCTTGTCGGCAAGTGCATAGATGATCTTGAACGCATCCGACGAGCCAAGTGCGCGGCCACCGGAGACGACGCGCGCAGCTGCCTGCAGGTCCGGGCGATCGCTCTTGCCTTGCGCGAGTTCGACGAAGCGCGTGTGGCCGGGCAGCGCGACGTCGAGCGTCAGCGCCTCGACCGGCGCCGCGTTCTCGCCGCTCGCCGCGGCCGCGTACGACGCGGTGCGCACAGTACCGACCAGCATCTGGCCCGCAGGTGCTTCGACCGTGACGATTGCGTTGCCGGCGTAGATCGGCCGCTTGAACGTGTGCGCACCGTCGACTGCGGAGATGTCCGAGACCTGGGCGACAGCGAGCAGTGCGGCGACTCTCGGCAGCACGTCCTTGCCGAACGTAGTGGATGGAGCGAGCACGTGCGTGTAGCCGTTCTTCGCGACGGCAGCGATCTGCGGCGCGTAGATCGCAGCGAGCGGATGCGCATTCTCGGGACGTGCGACGGTCAGCACCTTCGACACGCCGTGGATCTTTTGTCCGTCGTCCGCGATCGCGGCAGGATTGGAGGCGAGCACGAGCACGTCGATCGCCTCGGCCTTCATGTCCTTCGCACAGGTCACGCAGCGCGCGGTGCTGGAATTGAGCTTGCCGTCGAGGTGTTCGGCGACGATCAGGACCTTGCTCATCAGATCAACCCCTTCGCTTTCAGCGCGGACACGAGTTCCGCGACGTCCTTGACCATCACGCCCTTGCTGCGCTTCGCCGGTGGCGCGTAGTGCGTGGTCTTGAGATGATCGCCGGACTCGACACCGAGACTGGCGAACTCGATCGTCTCGATCGGTTTGGACTTCGCCTTCATGATGTCCGGCAGTTTGATGAAGCGCGGTTCGTTGAGGCGCAGATCCGTCGTGATCACGGCGGGCAGGTCGACCTCGATCGTCTCCAGGCCGGCGTCGACCTCACGCGTGACCTTGGCGGCGTCGCCGTTCACTTCGACCTTCGACGCGAACGTCGCCTGCGGACGATCCCACAACGCGGCGAGCATCTGGCCGGTCTGGTTGCAGTCATCATCGATCGCCTGCTTGCCCAGCAGTACGATGCCGGGCTGTTCCTTCTCGACCAGCTTCAGCAGCGCGCGTGCCGCGGTCAGCGGCTGGATCGCGTCGTTGGTGACGACGTGGATCGCGCGGTTCGCGCCCATCGCGAGGCCGTTGCGGATGTGCGCCTGCGCGTCAGCCGGACCGATCGTCGCGACGATGACCTCGCTGGCGATGCCTTTCTCGCGCAACCGTAACGCTTCTTCGAGCGCGATGTCGTCGAACGGATTGGCGGAGAGTTTCACGCCATCGGTGACCACGCCGGAGCCGTCCGGCTTGACCTGGATGCGCACGTTGAAATCGACAACGCGCTTGTAGCCGACCAGGATTTTCATCGGGTGCTGAACCTCGCTGCAGAAGCCGCGCGGCCGCGGGGCCGGCGCAAAGAGACGCGATTTTAGCGGAAACGCGCCGGCGGCGTGGTGCGTGTCGCGGTCCGGCGGCGTGCTCCAGAGTTTTCCACAGCCGCCGTGGATAGCCCTGTGGACAAGCTCGGGATCAAGTGGCGCAAACGACCGTGCGACGCGCTTGTCAATCGGGGGTGGTCAATGCGTGACCAGTTGTAGCGGAGCCGCTCGGTTCGCACGCGCGAGGAGGGTCTGCGCAAAGCGCAACGCCGAACCCGGTGCATGTGCGAAGAATAGCGAGGGCTCGGCGAGCTCCAGCTCGAGAAGGCGTGGCGATCCGTCGTTGTCGTGGATCAGGTCGACGCGTGCGTAGGGCAGCGGCTGCGCAAACGGGATCGCAGCCAGGGTGCGTTCGGCGACCGCGCGTTCCTGCGGCGTCGGTACCCGCGGCGTGATCTGTTCGGTCGCGAACAGATCGGAGGTGGGGCCCTCACCGCGCCTCAGCAGCGGACCCTTGCGGATCGCGTGGCTGTAGCGCCCGTCGAAGAAGATCAGCGCCGTCTCACCGTGTTCGTCGACGCGATCGAGATACGGCTGCATCAGCACGCTGCGGTCGGCATCGAGCAGGCGTCGTACGTGCGCGAGTGCGGCATCGTGCGCGTCGCGCCCGTGGCGCTGCGCGTCGCGCGAGCCCGCGCCGATGGCCGGTTTGATCACGAATTCGTCGAATTCCGCGTGCAGGTCGAGAAAGCGCTCGAGCGCGCGCGCCGCATCCTCCCCCGGCTCGACGAACAGGCTTGGCACGATCAGGATGCCGCGTCCGGCGAGCGCGCCGAGGTAGTGCTTGTCGGTGTTCCAGCGCAACACGTCGAGCGGATTCAGCAGCCGCGTGTGCGCCGCCGTCCGTTCGGCCCAGGCGAGGAATTCGGGCAGGCGCTCGGTGTAGTCCCAGGTCGAGCGCAGCACGGCGAGGTCGACGTGCGACCAGTCCGCCGCCGCATCGTCCCAGTCGATGATCTGGACATGCGTGCCGAGCTCATTCAGCGCCGCGACCAGCGGCGCGAGGTCGTCGTCGAGCGCACGTGCGGCGTGCGCAGTGACGAGCGCGATACGAGGTGATGTCATGCAGCGGCTGCTCCGGATGCAGGAATCGTTGGATGAACCGAGCGCGACCGCGCCCTGCATCCCGCGCCGGTCACGGCCCACGCTTCCGCGGAATCAGAACCTGGCGAAATACGGAGTCACGATCAGCGCCAGCCCGATGATAACCAGCGGCAACGTGCTCGACACGAAATACGGAAACACCATCAGCGCGAGGCCGCATACCAGCGGCACGATCATTCTCTGCTTCTTTCCGTAGATGAAGAAACCGAGCCCGAACGAGCCGAACAACACGCCCCACAGCAACGCTGATTGACCTTCCACGTGGTACCTGCCTTTCGGGGTGGTCCGTTGTGTTCGCGTCCACGCTGCCTTCAGTGGTCGAAACTGTCGACAAACAGGCAATCGGCGAACACGCTCGACGTGCAGGCGATCGCGTGCAGGTTGTCGATGCGCATCACATCCCCGCTCAGGCTCGCCGAGTTCTCCACGCCGATAAGCAATGTGCCGATGCCGCGCGTGGTCGGCTGGGTGAACGTGATCGCAGCCTGGTCGAGCAGGGATACTCCGTTGAGGCGGATCGAGACGAGCCTCTGGTCTGCCGAGGCATCGATCTCCAGCGGCACGATCGCGTTCGGCGTGAACTGGCCAAGCACGGTGTGGAAGGTGCTACCGGTATACGCGGCCAGATAGGGCTGGTCGTTGCCGCTGTAGAGGTCGAGGAACGTGTCCGCGTAGCTGCCCTGCTCCCGCAAGCCGATGACCGGCTGCGACGTTCCGCTGAACTCGACATCGGCGCGGATCTGCACGGTGCCACTTGTCACTTCCTCGCTGCCGAGGAACTCGAATGCGGTCGCCTGCGCACAACACGTCGCGGTATCGCGAATCTGCAGGTTCGGCGTAGGAAACGGCGCAAGGCCGATGATCGCGGTGCCGGCGCCGATCGGCTCGCCGACGGCCGCGCCGCCGGTGCCTGGAGGAGAACCGACAGTCTCCGCGTTGAACGTCGCGTTCAGCAGCACGTGGTCGCCTGCCGTCGACGCGACGGCGAAGCAGAGCAACGACAGGAATGCCGCGCAGCGCGGCATGCATGGATTCACGGCCATGTCTCCTGGACAGTCGCCGCGGTATGTTAAACCCGGCGTCGGCTGGAGGCGACGTATCGGAAGAGCGGCCGACCTCCGCAATGCCTGGCGCCGTTTTCACGGCGCCAGGCGTCATTGCGGAACGGACTTCTATTGCACGGTCAGGGTCAGGTCATCGAGCACGAACGAGGTCTGCAGCTGGCTGTCCTCGGTGCCGGTGAACTTGATCGTCACCGTCTGGCCGATGTAGGTACTGACATCGAGCGTGCGCTGCGCGTACCCGGTGTTGGCATTGAGGTTCGAGTAGGTCGCCAGTGTCTTCAGCACCGTGCCCGAACTGTTCAACACCTGCACCGTCAGCTTGTCGTACGCAGTCGTCGTCGAGGTCTCGGCCGTGTCGATATGCAACCAGAACGCAAGCGTCGCCGTGGTCTTGCCGGCCGGCAGCGCGACCTGCTGCGACAGCGTGTCGGTATGTGCGCTGCCGTAGCCATCGAGCCACGCGAACCACGTGCCGGTGTGTGCGGTCTCGCCGCTGCAGCTGCTGTTGCTGCACAACGCACCCGAGCTGATCGACCACGGCGTCGCGACGCCGCTTTCGAAGCCGGTGTTGCCGAACAGCTGCTGCGGCGTGCCGCCACCCGCGTTCACCGTGAGGCTGATCGTCGCCGTATGGCTGAGCGTGCCGGAAGTACCCGTCACCGTCACCGTCGCGGTTCCGGTCGTGGCGGTGCTGCTCGCCGTCAACGTCAGCGTGCTCGTGCCGGTCGTGTTGGCCGGGCTGAACGCTGCGGTCACGCCGCTCGGCAGACCAGAGGCGGACAGGCTGACACTGCCACTGAAACCGCCCACCGGCGCCACGCTGATCGTGCTGTTGCCGCTGGCGCCCTGGGTCACGCTGACGCTGGCCGGCGAGGCCGACAGCGAATAGTCCGGCGGGGTTGTCGCGTTGACCGTCAGGCTGATCGTGGTCGTGTGGCTGAGCGAACCGGAGGTGCCGGTCACCGTCACCGTTGCGGGCCCGGTCGTCGCCGCGGCGCCGGCAGTCAGGGTAAGCACGCTCGTCCCCGCTGTGATGGCCGGGTTGAACGCGGCGGTCACGCCGCTCGGCAGGCCGGACGCGGACAGATTGACGCTGCCGCTGAATCCGCCGACCGGGGCGACGCTGATCGTGCTGCTGGTGCTGCCGCCCTGGGTCGCGCTGACGCTGGCCGGCGAAGCCGACAGCGAATAGTCCGGCCGGGTCACCGCGTTGACGGTCAGGCCGACCGTGGCCGTGTGCGAAATGCTGCCGGAGGTCGCCGTGACGGTCACCGTCGCGGCGCCCACCGTCGCGGTCGACGATGCGGCGAGAGTGAGCGTGGAGGTCGCATTGCCGCCGGACGCCGGCGTCACCGGGTTCGTCGAGAACGAGGCCGTCACGCCGGTCGGCAGACCGGAAACGCTGAAGGTCGTCGCGGCGCTGAAGCCATTCAGGCTTCCGACCGTGAGCGTGCTGGTGCCGCTCGCACCCTGGTTCACCGACAGCGAGGACGGCGAGGCCGCGACCGAGAAGTCGGGCGTCGGCGTGCCGGCCGCGACCGCGAAGACGAGGTCGTCCGATTCGTCGTACGAGCCCGTGCTGCAGGACGAGGCGCTGCCCTGGTAACGGAAGTGCGCACGCACTGCCTGCAGGCCACCGCTCGGCAAGGTGAAGGTCGTCGAAAGCGCCTGCGCGCCGGCCGCCGAGGGCGTGATCGTGTTGAGGAACACCCATGTCGGGTTGTTCGCGTCAGCGGCGGAGTAGAGGTCCAGCGCATCCGACGTGCTGTCGTAGGCCCACACGGTCGCGGTGACCTTCGCCGTCTTGCCGGCGGTCAGCGGACCGCCATCGGTCGAGGCGATCGCGATGCGGTCATTGGACTCGTCGGAGTGGAATGTTCCGGATGTTCCGTCCGCGCACGAATTGTTGATCGTGTTCGGCTGGTTCGGCTCGACGCCACCGGACATCGTGCCGCGGCCGAGCAGCAGCGTCGGACCGGAGTCACAGGACGAGCCGGTCGTTGCGCACTCGGGCACCTTCAACGCGGCGTTGTAGACCGCAGTCTGGCCGCCACCGCCGCCGCCCGAGGCGACGACCGTCAGGTTGATCGTGGTGGTATGGCTGAGCGAACCCGAGACGCCAGTGACGGTCACGGTCGCCGGACCGGTCGTCGCTGTCGCGGCGGCGGTCAGCGTCAAGGTGCTGGTGCCGGTCGTGCTGGCCGGGCTGAACGCGGCGGTCACGCCGCTCGGCAGGCCCGAGGCCGACAGGTTGACGCTGCCGGTGAAGCCACCCGACGGTGTGACCGTCAGCGTGCTGGTGCCATTGCTGCCCTGGGTCACGCTCACGCTGGCCGGCGCGGCCGACAGCGCGAAGTCCGGGGTGCCCGAACCCGGATTGAAGCGGATGTCGAGGATCGGATGCAGCTCGATCCCGTTCGGCGCCACGCCGGTCTGGCCGTGCTGGAAGTCGAAGAAGCCGACGCCTGTGATCTGCACCGGGATGTTCGCGGTCTGGAAGCTCGTCGTCGTGGTGTATTTCGCATCGAACTGCTGGCGCGCGGTCGTGATGTACGAGGCGAACGGGCTGCCGGTGCCGACGCAGGCCGGATCCGGGATCTCGGTGATCATCGTGTTGCCGCTGGCATCCCGGACAACCAGGTGATAGTCCGAGTCGTTCTCGAGCTTGTATTCGGTCAGCGTGGCGTCGATCACGAACAGGGTCGACTCGGTCGGCTGCACGCGCGAGTTGGCCGGTAGTGTGGCCGGTGCCGGCTGTGAGCGCAGATAGCTGATGGTCTGGATGACCGGGCTGTTGAGATTGACCAGGCCGGCATCGGGATCGGTGCCGGTCTTGACCGACCAGCGCTCGACACCGCAGCTGCCCGACGACGCGCTGGGTGTGGCCATCAGCGCTTCGTGCTCGACGGTGTCCGGCATCACATTGGCCGGGAATTGCAGGTTTTCGGTCGAAGGCTCCAGCGACTGGGCCGATAACAACGAAGTGAACATGCCGCAGGCTGCCGCGATGGCCAACGCCATCGCGTAGATCTTTGGGTTCCGCATGAGGACTCCTCGGTGGAAGTGGATAGCCCACGCTCCCGGGCCATTGAGCCGGTGTGCACAGTCCCTCAACTGTGCGCTACCGATTGCTCGAGGCGTCCCCGCGCCTGAAGCGTCCCAGCTTCGCCATCAGCATAATGTCAGTTCTTTACAAATTCCCATCGTGGAATGAGTCGACTACGCCGAAATGCGTATGTGCGTCTTCATCCTGAAGACCGAAGAATGATTGCGCCCGTCATTTCGTCAGGCTCGCGAAAGGAATCAGCTCGATACCCGGTCGATGCCAGGCAAGCCGAGGTGATACGTTTGCCGAGGCAGATTGGGTGCGGTCGCCATCAACCACAAAGGGGCTCTCCTATGTTCCGCAAGGTGCTTTGCGTTGCGCTGTCGGGAATGTTGGCATCACCGATCGCGCTGGCCGCCAGCCAGCAGCGCATCGAGACGATCACGGCACAGGTGCATGCCGGCATGGCGCTGGCGGCGAACACGCTGCCGACCGCGAGGTCGCACTTCCATCACGTGATCAACTGCCTGGTCGATCCGGACAGCAAGCTGTTCGACAAGCGCGCGGAGAATCCCTGCGCCGGCATGGGTGCGGAGAAGGGCGCGTTGCACGACGAAGCGCAGACGGACGCGCAGAAGAAGGACCTGCAGCATGCGCTGGGCGTCGCCCAGCGCGGCCTGAGCAGCAAGACGCTGGAGGTTGCGCACGTCTACGCCGAATGGCTGTCGGAGATCCTCAAGGACGCCAACACCTGAAGCAGGCCAGCTTAGGGGTGTCGACGGTTCTGCGATCCCAGGAAGCGATAAAAGATGCGCCGTTGTTCGAGGTGGCCAGCACGTGATTGGTCACCGGATCGACGGCGATTCCGGACCATGACCTGCGTCGACAAAGAAACTCACGCTGCAGTCGTTCGACGTCGAATAAGCCGCCGCGTGCGTCGATAGCAGGGCATCGGACCTGATCGGATCAGCAAACGTCTGCAGATCAATGCCGCGAACTGCGTGCGCTGCAAGACCCTGATTCGCTAAGGGCGATTCGCCTCGTCCAACTGCTCGCGCTAATCGCCCATGATTCGCGTCGCTTCTTGCGCCTTCCTTCGACGCCAATTGAAATGACCTTCAATTCGATCTCTATCGCCTTGATCAAGGGTAATGACAACATGCTCTGATGAAGACGGTTTCCGTCGTGTAGCAGTAGTCGTAAAAAACTCCGAGATTAAGCAATTTTGCGACTCGATGATGAAGTCCTCGACGGCGCATGCCAGCTCTATGCAGGCAGTTTGCAATGGCAGCCCAGAGTCGTAAATTGCTTTAAAGTCCTCGGTTGTTGGCGGTGAGCGACTTAGTAATTTCTTGACGTGATCATCAGGAACGAGTTCGTTTGGGATATATGGAACGGCGGCTACATAAAACGCTGGCCACGAGGCGCGAATTTCCTCTCCAATCACAGAGAATGCTAGCTTAAAAATATCGGACCCAGGGAGGGCTACTTCAAAGTCCTCAGCAATGCGGTGCAGTGTCCCTGTGGCAGCCGAGCAATCCTGAAGCATTTTCAGGAGTGATTGGGACGAATATTTCATGGACTCCGGGTTGCTGCGAGCAACCTGAGGGTATTTCCACGTTGTGTCGACTTGTTGAAGGACGCCATGAAGAAGTCCCAGCATTGCGACCACAGGCTCATGCGTGGCTTGGCGTGCTTGAACTATTTCCTTATATAGATCTGAGCGAAACCGTCGTTGCTCTTCAGCACGCTTTGAGTCCAGGGTTGCTTGATTGTTTTGCTGGACTTGCCACATGACAGCCATCGCTGCTATGGCGGCAGCTGTAATAGTGGATAAGGCCTGAACCAGGCTGCTCTTTGATGGATCTCGCGCGCAAACGACTATTAAAACGAGCCCCACAATCGAAATCCCTGGAATCCATAGCTGTGGCCATTTTCGTTTCGAAGCCATATGCCACCTTGTTCAATCACAGGTTCTGGTAGTTCGGTCCGCTGCCGCCTTCCGGCGTCACCCAGGTGATGATCTGGTACGGATCCTTGATGTCGCAGGTCTTGCAGTGCACGCAGTTGGCGGCGTTGATCTGCAGGCGCTTGCCGGCGCTGTCATCGACGATCTCGTAGACGCCGGCGGGGCAGAAGCGCGTGCACGGGTTGCCGTATTCCGAGGCGCAGCGCGTGACGCAGACATTGGTGTCGGCGACGTGCAGGTGGATCGACTGGTCCTCGTCGTGTTCGGTCGCCGCGAAATAGACGCCGGCGAGGCGGTCGCGCGGGGCAAGGCTGCGTTCGACATACGACGGCTGCTTCGGCGACGGCGCGTTCGCATCGGCAGCGGTCGCCGCTTCGGCCGGATCGAGCTTGTCCAGTGACGACCAGTCCGCATGGTTCTTCAAGGTCCACGGCGACAGGCCCACGGTTACCGTTTCCCAGCCCGCGTTGGCGAGACCGAACCACAGCCCCTTGTTGAAGCCGGGGCGGATGTTGCGCACCTTCTTCAGTTCCGCCATCACCGGCGATGCGCGCAGCTTCGCGTCGTAGCCGTCGGCCTTGCCGGCTTCGGCGACATGCGCGGCGGCGAGCATGCCGGAGCGGATCGCCTGGTGCGTACCCTTGATCTTCGGCACGTTCATGAGTCCCGCCGAGTCGCCGATCAGCAGCGCGCCCGGCATCTCGACCTTCGGCAACGATTGATAGCCGCCTTCGATCAGTGCGCGCGCGCCAGCCGAGACGATGCTGCCGCCTTCGAGCAGCGGCTTGATCAGCGCGTGGTTCTTGAACTGCTGAAACGCGTCCCAGGGCTTGAACAGCGGATCGGCGTAGTCGAGGCCGGCGACGAAGCCGATCGCGACGCGATCCTGGTCGAGATGGTAGAGAAAGCTGCCGCCGTAGGTCGTCGTGTTCAGCGGCCAGCCGAGCGTGTGCATGACCTTGCCGGCTTCGACACGGCCCGCGGGCAACTGCCAGAGTTCCTTGATGCCGATGCCGTAGGTCTGCGGATCGCAGTCCTTGTCGAGCGCGTATTTCGCGATCAGCTGCTTGCTCAAGGATCCACGGCAGCCCTCGGCGAGCACGGTCAGCGGCGCCTTGATGTCGATGCCTTGCGTATAGCCGGGCTTGTGAGAACCATCCTTGGCCACGCCCATGTCGCCGATGCGCACACCGCAGACCGCGCCGTTGTCGTCGAACAGGGGCTCGGACGCGGCGAAGCCCGGATAGATCTCGACGCCGAGCGCCTCCGCCTGCGGCGCCAGCCACGCACACAGTGCGCCGAGCGAGACGATGAAGTTGCCGTGGTTGTGCATCTGCGGCGGCGTGACCGGCGACTTCGTCGCTCGCTGCGCATCGCGCAGCCACCAGAACTCGTCCTTCGTCACCGGCACGCAGATCGGTGGCGGATTCTTGCCCCATTCGGGCAGCAGCTCGTTCAGCGGCTCCGGCTCGATCACCGCACCGGAGAGGATCTGCGCGCCGACCGTCGACGCTTTCTCGATCACGCAGACACGGATGTCGGGCTTGAGCTGCTTCAAGCGGATCGCGAACGCCAGTCCGGCCGGTCCGGCGCCGACGGTGACGACGTCGTATTCCATGATGTCGCGTTCGCTCATTGCTGGCTCCGGCTCGCGTGTGTGAATGGCGATTGTCCGGCTTTGGCACGAATGCGGCAAACGACGCGCTCGTTCGCCGTGCGGCAGGCATAATCGCACTCGAACACGGGCCAAAGAATCAAGAACAATGAACGATCCGGCCAACGGCAACGATCTGCGCGGCGCGGCTGCGTTCCAGCAACTGCACTGGCTCGCGAGCGGACGCATCGACAGCGTGCGCCTGACCACCGCGTACCTCGCCGCGATCGCGCGCCAGAACCCGCGCCTCAACGCCTATCTGGCGCTCGACGACAGCGCTGCCGCACAGGCCGCGGCCAGCGACGCGCGCCGCCGCGAAGGCCGCACGATCGGCCGCCTCGACGGCCTCACCGTCGCGATCAAGGACAACTTCGATGTCGCCGGCCTGCCGACCACCGCCGGTCTGCCCGGTCGCCACCATCGCACGGCGCACACCGATGCCAGCGCGGTCGCGCGCCTGCGCGCGGCCGGCGCGGTGATCCTCGGCAAGACCAACCTCGACGAGGGCGCGCTCGGCACGTTCAGCGCGAATCCGCATTACGGCGCCGTGCAGAACCCGCTGCGCGCCGACTACACCGCCGGCGGTTCGTCCGGCGGTTCCGCTGCCGCGGTCGCCGCCGGCCTGTGCAGCTTCGCGCTCGGCAGCGACACGCTCGGCTCGGCGCGCATTCCGGCCAACCACTGTGGCGTGTTCGCGCTGAAGCCGACCCACGGCGAGATCTCCACGCGCGGCATGGTGCGCGCGGCGCGCCGGCTCGACTGCGTCGGCATCCTCGCGCGTTCGATCGAGGACCTCGCCATCGTCGTGCAGGTGCTCGACGCGCACGATCCGGACGATCCGCGTTCGCGCCGCCGCCGCGTGCCGCTGGCCACGCCGGACTGGGAACCGGGCCGCCTGCGCAGCGCGTTCGCGCGCGATCTCGGTGCGTTCGGCGTCGTTCCCGAAGTGCGCGCAGTGTTCGATGCTGCGGTCGAGCGCATCGGCAGCGTGTTCGGCAACCGCGTCGACCTCGACTTCTCAGACCACGACCTCGGCCGCACACGCCGCGCCGCGCTGCTGGTCATGGAGAGCGAGCTCGGTGTGGAATTCGCCGATGACCTCGCCGATCGCGCGCATCCGCTGTCGCCGCGCCTGCGCTCGATGCTGGATTTCGCGAAGGCGAAATCCGCGGTCGACTACGCCGCCGCAGACCGCATGCTCGACGCGACCGTGCTCAAGGCGCGCCGCATGTTCGAGGACATCGACGTGTTGGTGCTGCCGACCGTGGCGCACGGCGCCTATCCGCTCGCCGATGGCGAACGCGCGAACGACGCCGACCTGACCGCATTCGCGAATCTCGCCGGCTGCCCCGCGGTCAGCCTGCCGATGGGCACGCTGCCGGATGGCCTGCCGGTCGGCCTGCAACTGGTCGGTCGCCCCGGCGCGGATCTGCGCCTGCTCGAACTCGCCGCGATCTGCGCGGCCACCCTGGACGCGGTGCCGGTTTATCCGGTGTTGCAGAGGGCGTGAATCTTGCGCCGACGCTGACGGCCTGCGTCGCTCCTCATCACGCGTATTCCGTTCCGCGCCCTCTCGCCGTGATTTCACGCGCGGCGAGTGCGCCAATCAAAACTTGTGTGACGATCGCTTCTGGAACTGTGAGGAACAGCACAGTTCTCGGCTAAAATCGGTGCTGGGAGACCCCTGAGCGCCGTCGTCATTCCCGCGAAAGCGGGGAGGAGCGCCTTCGCGCGTGACGGCAAGGTTTGTTCGGATCTCCCTGGCTTTGCTGCTCGAGCCGCGCTTCGGGCCCGAGGTGCGGATTTTCGATTTTTTCAGGGGGAAGCATGTCGAGTTCTGTGGGTGGCCCGCGTCGCCGCGTCGTTGTGGCGCAGTCTTTTTCGTCTCGGCCATCGCGCTCAGGCTGCGATTCCATGGTGCGCTGCCTGGCGCTGTTGCTCGGCCTCGTCATTGCGGTGATCGCCCCCGCTTGCTTCGCCGAGGGCAGCCGAACGCTCTATCCGTCGACCTACAACGCGGCAGGCTGGCGCGCGGATCTCGACCTGACGGGGGGAGCCGGCCTGTATGCGGGCGTCGCCGCCCGGCGCCAGTTCCTTTATGTGTATGCGCAGGCCGGCGAGTACATCCTGCTCGGTTCGAGCAATCGCGCCAATGGCGGCGACGTCGTCGTGTACAACCCGCAGTCGTTCGGCGCCAAGGGCAACGAGACGATTCCGGGGACGGCGAACTTCACCTGTGGTGCGGCCACTCCGCCCGCCGGCAGCTTTTCAGGCGGCACGCTCGGAAGGATCGCCGCCCGCGCCAACGAACTCGCCGGACCGAACAGCGCAGACAACTCCGTCACGCTGACCAATGGCTATGCGCCGTGCGCCTACAAGGCGCCCAACTCCGGCATCTACGGAGTCCTGTTCAGCGTCGCTACCAGCGGCGGCAGTGGTCCCACCGGTTCCGTGGCGACCTTGCACGTGGGCAACAACACGGTGGCCGCATGGGACGTCACGGTGCGCGCCAATGCTACCTCTACGACCGACATCGACGGCCGCGTGTTCACCTACGGCTTGATCGCCTTCACCGGCGGCAACAGCAGGCCGGTCTACCACACCTTGTACTACGCCACGCCGGACGGCTCGCGCTACCAGCAGGACATGCAGGGTCTGGATCCGAACGGGTACGCGCTGTGGGGCAACGTGTCCGGTTTCCTCGACAACGGCCAGCCGCTCTACAAGGATCTGCGTGGCGCCAACCAGTTGGTCGCTACCGGGTTCCCGGCGGAAATCAGCCCGCAGGCGCCGCAGGCGCCGGTGTTCTTCAATTCGATCGATCCCAGCGGAGCCAACGCGGCACAGTCTGCGCTGGTCCTGCAGGCGCTGGGCATTCCGCTGACGCCGCCTTCGCCGCAGTTGGGCAATCTCGCGTTCAACGGTGTGCAGACCGGCAACCAGACCTATGTGGGCGGCGGCGGTACCTTCACGTTCACCACCCAGAACCTCACTTCGTACCTGATCGTCGTCAGCGCCGGCATCGATTACGATCCCGGCAACCCGGCCAACGCGACGCTCCAGGGCCTTGCGCCCGATGGCGTCAACAGCGTGACGTGGAACGGGCTCAACAATAGCGGCACCGCGTTTCCGACAGGCAACTTCAATTTCCGCATCATCGGCCGCAATGGCGAAATCCATTTCCCGATCATCGATGCCGAGGGCAACGCCAACGGCGGCCCGATCCTGACCAAACTCAACGGCGCGTCCGGGGATCACACGGTCTACTACGACGATCGCGGCTACGTGACTCGCAACGGCGTGGCCGTCGGAACACTGAACGGGCTGCTGTGTCCGGCCAATCCGCCGGTTCCACCCGCGCCGAATCAATCGCTGCTCGGCCTGGATTCCAGTGCAAAGGCATTCTCCGGTCCCAACTGCAACGGTGGCACGGGAGCGTGTTACTACCGTTATTGGCCGGGTAACAGCAACACGAACGTCGATTGCACCGGCGCGTTCGGCGACGCCAAGGGTCTGGATCTGTGGGCCTACCAGCAGACGACTCCGCAGATCCTGCCGATCGTCATCAACCCGACGCCGCCCGCCGCGAACGTCGCAACCAGCGTCAGCGTGCCGCCGAGCGCCTACCCCGGCGCTACTGTGAACGGCTCCTTCAACTTCCAGAACGTCGGTGGTACGAGCGCGACCGGCGTCGTGTACACGGCAGTCATCGGCACCCCGGGCAACTGTCCCACGAATCTGGTGTTTCCGTTGCTGCCGGCCGGGGTCACATTCACCTACAACAGCAGCACCTGCGCGGTGACTCTGAACGGGATGCCGACGACACTGACCGCTGGCCAGAGCCTCAATTTCAATTTCTCCTACACGGCACCGAACTCCGGCAGCGTGCCGGTCTCGACGACGATCAGCTCCACGAATGGCGGCAACGCCAATGCCTCGGGCACGACGATCATCATCGTTGCCGACGTCACCACCAGCGTGAGCGTTCCGGCAACGGCGCCGGGTGGCTCCACGGTTAACGGCACGATCACCTATGGCAATGCCTCGGCGGCCACAGCGACGGCCAATGGCGTCACCTATACCGCGACGATTGGCACAGCGGGGAGCTGTCCCGCCGGCATGACCTTTCCGACGCTGCCTGCCGGTGTGACCGCGAGCTACAACACCAGCAGTTGCCAGGTCACGTTCTCGGGCCTGCCGGCTTCGCTGACGCCGGGCCAGACCCTCAGCATCGGCTTCCAGTACACCGGCCCCGTCTCGGGCACGGTGCCGGTCTCCTCGACGATCGGCACGACCACGCCGGAAAGCAATACGGCGAACAACACCAGCTCCGGCGCGACCGTATTCAGCGCGGCGCCTAACGTGACGCTGACCAAGGTGGGTCCGGCCACGGCAGCGCAGGGCCAGAACTTCAGCTACACGCTGACCGCAACCAACAGCGGCCAGGTCGCAACCGCGACGAGCATCGTCGTGCAGGATCAGTTGCCGGCGAACGTCATCGCCCAATCGGTGACCGGCGCGAATTGCGGAACGCTGCCGAGCGCGGCCGGCGCGCTGTTGACATGCAGCGTCGTGGGGCCGATCGCCGCGAACGGCGGGACCGCGAGCTTCACGCTGACGGTGAGCGCATCGAGCGCGGGCGCGATCACCAATTACGCGGCGACGAATCCGGCCGGCAGCGGCAACCCGCCGAGTCCGCCCGGGTCGGGCTGCAACGCGGCGACCACGAGTTGCGCGAGTGCGCCGACGACGATCAACACGATGGCCGATCTGGCGGTGACGAAGATCGCCAATCCGGCGAGCACGTACCTGCCGGGCCAGTCGCTGAACTACACGATCACGGTGACCAACAACGGGCCGAGCGACGTGAGCGGTGTGTCGGTGACCGACACGGTGCCGGCCACGTTAACGGTAAGCGGTTGGACGTGTTCGACGGCAAGTGCCGGCGCGGATTGCGACACGACGAGTCCGGGCACTGGCGCGACCGGAGCCACCAATGCGATCACGTTGAACAACGTCAGCCTGCCGGCCGGCGCGAGCATCAGCATCGCGGTGAATGGCACCGCGGCGCTGTCGGCGACGGGTTCGATCACCAACAGCGTGACAGCGACACCGCCAGCGAGTGCGACCTGCAGCACGCCCCCCTGCGCGCGCACGGCACAGGTGACGAACACCAATACCGGCGCGCCGCAGCTGTCGATCGCCAAGAGTGCGACACCGAATGCGTTCGCGGTCGGACAGAGCGGCACGTACTCGCTGCTCGTGGGCAACAACGGTAGCTCGGCCACGGTCGCGCCGATCACGGTGAGCGATCCGTTGCCGGCAGGCATCACGACCACGGCGGCACCGAGTGGCACGGGATGGGACTGCTCGGCCAGCACGAGCACGCAGATCAGCTGCACGACGGTGACGGTGTTGTTGCCCGGTTCGAATGCGCCGGTGATCAATGCGCCGGTCGCGATCGCGGTGGGGACCGCTTCGCCGGCGACCAACACCGCGACGGTGAACGGCGGGGGCGACGCGACGTGTCCGGGAGCCGCGCATTGCCAGAGCACGATCCAGACGCCGATCAATGCGCCGCTGATCAACGTGACCAAGATCCTGCAGGGCAGCCTGATCGTCGGCGTGCCGACAAGTTATGTGATCACGGCGACCAACAACGGTCAGGCCGCAACCCTGGCCGGCACGCTCACCGATACGATCCCGACCGGCCTGACGATCGGCACCTTGCCCATCGGCTGCAGTGCCAGCGGTCAGGCAGTGACGTGCACGTTGCCGGCCGGCATCGCCACGGGCGGTTCGGTGACCTACACGATCCCGGTCACGCCGCAGGCGGCGACGAACGGCAGCAACGTTAGCAACACCGCAGTCGCGAACGGCGGCGGCGATCCGAGTTGTCCGGGCGCAGGCCATTGCGACGGCACCACGACGAACACGGTGACCGCGCCGCAGTTGAAGCTGACCAAGACGGCAAACCCGGCCACGTTCGTTGTGGGGCAGCCGGCGACCTACACGTTGACGCTCACCAACACCGGCACCGCGGCGACAACGGCGCAGACGACGATCACGGACACGGTCCCGACCGGTCTGACCCTTGGCACGATGCCGGCGGGTTGCACGGCGAGCGGCCAGACGGTGACCTGCACGATCGCGTCGGGGCTGGCGACGAACAGCCCGGTCAGCTTCGTGATCCCGGTGACACCGCAGGCAGGCGTGAACGGCCAGTCGGTCGTGAACACGGCGGGCGCGACCGGCGGTGGGGATCCCGGTTGCGTCGACGGCACGCCGGTATCGAGCCTGCCCGCGCGTTGCGTCGGCAGCGTGACGACGCCGGTGAACGCGCCGCAACTGACGATCGTCAAGACGGCGAGTGCATCGAGCTTCGTGGTCGGCGTGCCGGCGAGCTACACCTTGCAGGTGACCAACACCGGCACGGCGACGACGACCGCGGCGAGCACGGTGACCGACGTGATCCCGGGCAATCTGGCGATCGGAACCCTGCCAGCCGGTTGTGCAGCGAGCGGACAACAGGTGACCTGCATGATCGCGAGCGGCCTGCTGACCAACAGTCCAGCGAGCTTCGTGATCCCGGTGACGCCGACCGCGGCCGCGAGCGGCAGCACGCTGACGAACACGGCAACCGTGTCGGGCGGCGGGGATCCGACCTGTCCGACCACGGCGAACTGTACGAGCACGGTGACGACGCCCGTCAACGCGCCGCAACTGACGATCATCAAGACCGCGAGCACCGCGAACTTCGTGGTTGGCGTGCCGGCGAGCTACACCTTGCAGGTGACCAACACCGGCACGGCCGCGACGACCGCGGTGAGCACGGTGACCGACAACGTGCCGAGTACGTTGAGCATCGGGACGTTGCCGGCGGGCTGCACGGCGAGCGGTCAGGCCGTCACCTGCACGATCGCGGTGGGTCTGGCGTCGGGCGCAGCGAACGCGGTGAGCTTCGTGATTCCGGTGACGCCGACCGCGGCCGCCAGCGGCAGCACGCTGTCGAACACGGCCACGGTGTCGGGTGGTGGCGATCCAACGTGTCCGGCGGCTGCGCACTGCGCAAGCACGGTGACGACACCGGTGAATGCGCCGCAATTGACGATCGTCAAGACGGCGAGTGCGGCGAACTTCGTGGTCGGCGTGCCGGCGAGCTACACCTTGCAGGTGACCAACACCGGCACCGCTGCGACAACGGCCGTGAGTACGGTGACCGACAACGTACCGAGCAGCTTGACGATCGGCACCTTGCCGGCGAGCTGCGTGGCGAGCGGTCAGGCCGTCACCTGCACGATCGTGGCGGGCTTGGCGACGAGCGCTTCAGTGAGCTTCGTGATCCCGGTGACACCGACGGCGGCGGCGAGCGGCAGCACGCTGTCGAACACGGCGACGGTATCAGGCGGTGGCGATCCGACGTGTCCGGCAGCAACGCATTGCGCAAGCACAGTGACGACGCCGGTCAATGCGGTGGCCGACCTGGCGGTCGTCAAGACCGGCCCTGCACAGCTGGTCGCCGGCGCGAACGCGACCTTTACGCTGACCGTGACGAACAACGGTCCCAACACGGCGCTCGCGGTGCAACTGGGCGATCCGACGCCGGCCGGCCTCAGCTTCGTCTCCGCATCGACCCCGTGCCAGAGCGGCTTCCCGTGCACACTCGGCGATCTGCCGAACGGTGCAAGCACGATCGTGAGCGTGACGTTCGCGGTCGCCGCGAACGCCAGCGGCAGCATCTCCAATACCGCGAACGTGTCGTCGCCAACGACTGATCCGAACCTGGCCAACAACAGCAGCACCGTCACGGTCCCGGTAGTGGCCGCGCCGACTTCGGCGGACCTGTCGTTGACAAAGACAGGCCCCTCCAGCGTGACGGCTGGCGGGACCGTCGCATACACGATCGTGGTCGCGAACCATGGTCCGAACGCAGCGGCGAACGTGGTTGTGTCCGATCCGACGCCGGCGGGACTGACTTTTGTCGCCAACACGGGTGCCTGCGCGACCGCGTATCCGTGTGCGCTGGGCACGCTCGCGAACGGCGCCAGCGTAACGATCACGAGCACGTATGCGGTACCGTCCGGCTATGCCGGCGCGAACCCGATCGTGAACACCGCGACCGTCGGCAGCGACACGCCGGATCCGAATGGCACGAACAATGTCGGCAGCGCGACAACGCCGGTGATCGCGCCGGCCGTATCGGCCGATCTATCGATCGTGAAGACCGGGCCGGTCACCGCAACCGCAGGTTCAAGCGTGACCTACGCGCTCGTGGTCGCCAATCATGGCCCGAACGCGGTGCCCGACGCGGTGATCACCGATCCGACACCAGCGGGCCTCGCGTTCGTCTCGGCGAGTGCACCGTGCGCAAGCGGCTTCCCGTGCACGCTCGGCGCGCTCGCGAACGGCGCGAGCAGGTCGCTCACGGTCACCTATGCGATCAATCCAGGCTTCAGCGGCAGCATCGTCAACAACGCGAGCGTGAGTTCGGCGACGGTTCCGGACCCGACCCCGAACAACAACTCGGGCACGGCGACGACCACGGTCAGCGGCGGTGGTCCGGGCGCGCCTGTCGAGCCGGTGCCGCTCGATGCGCGCTGGATGCTCGTGCTGATGGGTCTGTTGCTGATGCTGGTCGGTGCGCCGCTCGCGCGGCGTCGACGCTGATCCCCACGCGGTGCGCGCCGTTCAGGCGCGCACCGCGCGATCGGACGCCGATTGCGTTGTGCCTGTGCTGAAGCACGGTGTCGAGCCGTTGCGGCGCATGAAGGGCGATCAGCTACGCTGCGCGGCATGAAGGACGATTCCAGCCGCCAGCGATCCGCCCTCGCATTCGAGGCTCTGGCGTTGCCCGGTGCCGACGTGCGCTACGTCGCGAACGCCTGGCCGCGCGCCGAGGCGGATGCGCTGTTCGCGGCGTTTCGCGCCGAGATTCCGTGGAGCACGCATCGCCTGAATCTGTTCGGCCGCGAGGTCGAGTCGCCGCGCCTCTCGTGCTGGATCGGCGATCCCGACGCGGTCTACACCTACTCCGGCACGCGCTTCGAACCGCTGCCGTGGACGCCGACCGTCGCGGCATTGCGCGACGATCTCGCGACGCGCCTCGGCGTGCGTTTCAACAGCGTGCTCGCAAACCTGTACCGCGACGGCCG
This sequence comes from Dokdonella soli, assembly GCF_039523175.1. Taxonomy (NCBI): domain Bacteria; kingdom Pseudomonadati; phylum Pseudomonadota; class Gammaproteobacteria; order Lysobacterales; family Rhodanobacteraceae; genus Dokdonella; species Dokdonella soli. Next base: position 1,273 of record NZ_BAAAEU010000020.1, on the reverse strand, counting down.
TGACTCGATGGGCTGGCACAGCGACGACGAACCCGAACTCGGCGCGCGACCGGTGATCGCGTCGCTCAGCTTCGGCGCCGAACGCACGTTCCGTCTGCGCTCGCGCGCGACGCGCAAGACCGTGCTCTCGATCGAACTCGCGCACGGCGGCCTGCTGGTGATGGCCGGCGGCACGCAGCGGCTCTACCAACACGCGCTCCCAAAACGCGCACGCGTCGAAGCGCCGCGCATCAACCTGACGTTCCGGCGGATTGGCGAGATTCGCGACGTGCCGACCTAGCCGGTCTACGTTCGTGCAGGTCTCGTAGGTGGCAGACGCCCACTGTTACACCCTCGCTTCCGCCCCGGTAACTCATACAGTGTCGGTTTCGCCATGTTGCACCCCTAACCGGCGAATCCTCGGACGCGGACACATGACGCAAGGTGCCGATGGGTCTGCAGAAATTCGCTTGACCTCACCGTGGTGTTCATGAACGATCGCGTGCAACACCCCGGATGCGGGGTCTATTTGTAGTTAGGCTGCATTTGCATGGATCGCGAAACATCACCGCAAGAGCTCATCGCGAATCTACGCCGCTTGGCAGTGCGGGAGCCCGCTGACGTCGAGCAGCTCGATCCGCTAGTAACGGAATGCGTAGCGCTAAAGCTGCATATCAGCGCATCACCTTCGCTGGCAAACAGCACGCCTGAGATCGTGTGGCACTTTCTGTCCGACGCTGACATTCGCTTCAAGGATCATCGGTGCGCAAAAGCGCAGCTTACCGGCCTCTTGTCCGTTCTCGCACAGTGGGAGCGTCAAAGCGCGGCCTAACTATTCGCTCAGCGGACCGCCGCGACGGGTTGCGGTATCCTAATGCTCTTCGCGGCAGCGGCCGCTTAGCTCAGGCGTTAGGCGCTAAGGGGAGATCTGATGGGAAAGCGCGTCTATGGAGTATTGCTGCACGATCAGGCGTACATAGACTTCGCCGGAGCAATCGCTCCGTTCGTGAGCGAGGGGCCAATTGGCAAGTACATTTACTGCGCCACTGCCGACACATCGGGCCAGTACTTCCGCATGGTCGTAGAGGGCAAGGCCAATGATGACTCAACGTTTGAGGCAGAGATCCAAATCCCGCATGGCTACGTCAAGTTCGTCATCGTGTACCCGGAAGAGAAGAAATTTGGGTTTGCAGGCGAGTAGCTGCGCGCCTAACAATTCATTCAAGCCGACGGGATAGTTCCTACGGTTTAGTGGACACCCTGAACTCACCCTTCAGGAGTGATCACGATGCCA
>NZ_BAAAEU010000019.1:0-4052 GCF_039523175.1 Dokdonella soli | reverse complement strand
CCTCTTCGTCGCGGAGCGGGAATCTTGTGACCGGTTGACGAGGGCGGCGAAATGGTGACCCCGTTATCGGTCTTGCCCTGCCTGCGGGTCGGTGCCGTCGAGGAAGGCGCGGATCGCTTCGCGGCCCAGCGCCGCCCCATCCATCTGTCGTCGTCGGGCCAGCTCGCGCAGCCGCTCCAGGTCATGGCTGGGCAGGCGCAGGGTGAGGCGGTCGGCTTTCGTCTCGTCGTTCACGGTGGACATGCAGGCTCGGTTCCTTGGCTTGCGCGTAAGCGCGCGTCTTCAAGATAGTCCGCGCACAACCCCCTTTCGGGTCGGAGACCCCCACATTTGGACGCACGTTTCCGAGGGGTACATCGCCACCGCGTTCAACGAACACGGCGGCTCGGCCATTCGCACACACCCTCATCTCAGCGTCTGCGACAGCCCGTCGATGGCAGACACGCCGAGCGCGTCAGAACAAGGCCGCTGAGGGCAACGGCAGCCAACCGACGCGCATGGCTGCCGGACTGGCCGCCACCGCAACTTCTTGAGACGCAATAAAAAAGGGGCGCTTTCGCGCCCCTTTGACTGCCATCGGCAGATGCGTCGGGTGTGCCTGACTATTTGCTCAGGTCGCTATTGTCACTTTTCAAACTTGAGCGCCACTGTTCGCCAACCACTTCCCCAGACGTATTCCTCAACAAGAACCTGATCTTTCGATATCGACTTGATGCGGCCCGAGTCCCGAGTGACGACATCTCCTTCACGCACGGTTCTCTTTTCACCTAGCTCGTTCACCACTGTGGCGACCAAGCCGGACTCATTCTGTTCAACATTCGACACCAGCAACTTGCTTGGGTCGTTTATCAATCGAGCAGATCGCGCTATTTGCACCGCACGACTAATCGAAGCGCAGGAACTCCAATCTACTGGAACCTGTATGGTGAGGCTGCGATCCTGTGATGGGCTTCGAGGCTGATAGCCAAGCAACAAATCCTTCTTCGCATAATCCTTCCATCGAAAGAGCTTGATCGACTGGCTAGAACCGGATTTCAGCAGTTTGGTATTCGGCCATTCGGATGGATCTTTGTCGAACAAGACGCGTATGTCCCCGTCTGGCGTTTGCCAAAGATAGTCTCCACTATCCGTCGAGGTGATCGGTCCTCTTGCATCAGCGGGAAGATCAATAGCGACCGCAAGAAATTCTCGGGAAACCAAAGCCGGGCTCGATGGCCCCTGAACAGACAGGCACTTGTCTGCACTATTTGGCGCTGACCACCCTGCGCTTGGATTAAGCAGTAGTGCAAACAAGATGCCGCATTGGATCGAAGCATTCATGTTCAACCTCAATGTACTGGCGTGCACACGCTGGTCGATGGAACCGATGGCCCAGGTGGTCCTGGGTCACCTGGCACGCCCAGGCCCTGACCGTGATTCCAGCCACATTTGTGAGCGAATTCATGAACAGCTACCACACCCCACCAATCTCCGGTGTTCGGAAGCGAAGAGTTCATGCACACAACGACGGAATTGCCAGAACCATCATGACCGTTCGGAACGCCAACGTTCTTAACGCCGCCGCTGGGCTGCTGACATTGCATCTGCGGACAGTTCCCATCACAACTCACTTTCATGCGCCTGCATTTGTCGCGAACACAGTCCCGGAGAGCTTTATCTGTGATCTTTGCGGCGGCGCCGCCTGAACCAAAGCATTCGTATTTGATGCTCTTCTTCTGCTCGTCACCGCAATTCCCACCACATTGCGCCTCAAGACCAACACTATCGAAGTAGCGAAGGGGGTTCGCTTCGACGTAGCCATAAGTGCTCGACCCGCCCCTAAGTCCAACAGGATCGGATTCGATGTAACGTCCGGTGCCCGGCTCGTAGTCGCGGTAGTAGTGTAGTTCAGCCCGGTCTCGGCATCGTAATACTGGCCGGGCAACCACACCCTTGACGCACCTCGTCGCAATGACGGCGATTACTTTCGACAACTTTTCGCGTTCGCCCCATCGTCCTTCAAAACGACTTTTGCCATATGAGCCTCCGGCAATGACTGACCTTCCACCCGAACGGCGATAGTAATTTCATATATTCCAGCAGGCCGGCTGCTGAAGTAGGTACCTCTCCCACAATCAGCCCCAGTGACTATGGGCTGCATGCTCACATCGCCATTTCGAGCCGGCATCTCCTTAGCCTGCCCCCGGACATAGCCGAATGGCGATTTGCATTCATGCCCGAGCACTTTTTCCCACGTCAATTTCCGAAGAGGCTGTTCCTCTCGGATTACGCTCGATCCTTGTTCGTCCTTGACTTCGAACAAAATTGAGACAGTCGAGTCTAGAAGCGAACAGTCAGAGGCGTCTGGGATCACACCAAGGACGAACTCGCGAGCCGGCAATCCTGCCGCGCGGAAGTGCCATTCACGTGGCTGCGCTAAGTCAATCGAGCCCAAATTCACTTCATAGCGTTTGGCCCAGTAACGCGAACCATGATCCACCAAGGTTCCGTCTCCTTTGTAGCTCGACGCCGAATAGCAGGCCGTCACAAGAGCTAGCGGAGCTAGGAGAGCCATCGACCAGCGCATCGCCAATTGCATTCTCATTTGCCACCTCCATACGGCGGTGCGGGCGAGTGTCCCCACCCGCGAGCCCAGCCAAAATTTGGTTTCTTCAAGTGACATGCGCTTGCCACCGTCGAGGCAAATGTGTTGCTGTTCGGCCCCCAGACTGCAGAGTACTTGCTTGGGTTTGGATACCCGGCGATCGCCTTTTTCACGCAATCATCGGTATCGCAGTTGTCGGTCCACGGACCACATTTCGTATCCTCTGCGTTCGGATCATTGAATGGATTGTTGTTCCGAATGAACGCTTCTCCGTTAGCGGCATCAGGATCGTCCCAGTCGCCGTGAAGTCCCGTTTGACCACCGGAATCGGAATCTATAAAGCAATGCACCACCAGATGACCGAGAGCGGGGATAGCGCTGATCTTTCTACAACAGATGCGTGCTTTCAACCCTGTCGGATCGCTTGCAATCAGCGGATTGTCATTGACATAGGCATACGTGTTGAGACCGCCCCATAGCCCAATCGGATCGCTCTCGATGTAGCGCCCGGTGCCCGGCTCATAGTCGCGGAAGTAGTTGTAGTGCAGCCCGGTTTCTGAGTCGTAGTACTGGCCGGGGAAGCGCAGATTGAGCGTCAACGATCCCGTCGGCGCGTTCGTCCCGAACGTACTCGCCAGCGGGTCCCAACTCCACACCGTCGCATTGGTCGTCGGGTTGAACGCGAGCCGTGGCGTGCCGAGGTGGTCGGTCTCGAGGGCATACAGCGTGCCGCTGGCGACGACGGCGACCGGCACGTTGTCGAGGTAGACATACTCGTTCTGCACCGCGCCGGTCTTGGCATAGTCGCCGAGCATCTGGCCATTTTCGCCATACACGAACCACGTGCTGCTGGTGAGAGTCGGGCCGCCGCCAGTTACCACGGTGCGGGATTTGCCCACCCGCTCGCCGCGGCCATTCAGGGCGTAGGTCTCGGTGGTATCGGAGCCCGGGTAAGAGGCGCATATTTCGGTGATCGGGTCGCATACGGAGCTACCCGGTGTACTGGCGACATGTACGTACGATAGGCGGTTCCGATCGTCGTAACTCAGTGTCGGTAGCTGCCCGGTGTGCTGCGCCGTCGTGTTGCCATTCAAATCGTACGTGCGCGCGACACCCGCCACGCTCGTCAGCTGGTGCGTGCCAGCCGTGTAGGCGTAGGCCTGCGCGGCGCCCCCATTCAGGCTCGCACTCAGCCGATCGCCGGTCTTGTCGTAACTGTAACTCTCCAGCGGAGCCGGCGGCGTCGCGCCGGTTTGCGCCGTGGTCAAGCGATACAACGGATCGTAGGCATAGCGGCGATCCGGCGTGGCTGGATTGAGGCTGGCGCTGGCACGGGTGATATCGCCCATCACGTCGACCCCCAACCCGAGCGTCAGGCCGCCGCTGACCGAACTCGCGATCGAGGAGATCGCATAGTCCTGGTCGTAGGTCTTGGTCAGCGTGCGAGTGTTGCCGAACGTCAGCGTGT
>NZ_BAAAEU010000018.1:0-8447 GCF_039523175.1 Dokdonella soli | reverse complement strand
GCCAACGCGGTTGCGGACTTAGCTTCGCTGCGACCTGGTGCACTTCGCCCGTTCCGATTGAGACCCCCGATGTGCGTTTCCGTCTACGCGCATCGGCGGACGATTCTACCTTAGCCGCTCGCTTGTGGGTTCGCGCGCAGGGATGCGCGCGCGGGAGCGCGCACGGACGCGACCGATCCAGAGCGAGCGGCTAAGAAGAGAGCGGCGCGCGGTTCGCGGTCGGCTTGAACCGCGCAGCGGTTAAGCCGCCGCGAGCAAGGCAGGATGCCGCGCAGACGCGCAGCGTGCAGGAGCTGGCACACGCGCGGCAGGAGCCGCGCACCTTGATGTGCGCAGGGATGCGCACAGCGGCCATTTTGCATAACGACGGGTTACGCAGTGCGCTTAAGCGCACGAACCGCGCAGCGGTGCGTAACGACGCGTTATGTAACATGGCCGCGAGCGAAGAAGCCGGCGCGCAGCGGCGGCGCCTGAGCTGGCAGGAAGATGGCGCACGCGCGCAGCGGGTGCGCACGATCGCGAGGCAGGAGCCGAGCGTGTTCGGTCGCGCGAGACGACGAACGAAGCCGGCCAGGGACGGCCGATGCAGCCGGCGCGGGACTTGCGGCGCCGGAGCGCGGAGCGAGTGAACCGAGCGCAGCGCGCAGGCGCATGCAAGGCCCGTGACGGCGGTGGGATGCGATCACGCGTCGCGATCATCCGCAGCGTCGGGATCTCGCGTCGCTCGCACGCTCGCGAGCCTCGCCCCCGGATGCGTCGCCGCATGCACGGCTTTCAACTTGTCGATCGCAACGTGCGTGTAGACCTCGGTGCTCTTCATCTGGCTGTGCCCGAGCAGCGCCTGCAGGAACCGGATGTCGGCGCCGTTGTTGAGCATGTGCGTCGCCATCGCGTGCCGGAACAGATGACACGAACCGACCACATCGAGGCCGGCCGCGCGCAGATACTTTTTCACCAGATCGCTCAGGCGATCCTTGTGGAACGGCTCGCCGTATTCGTGCAGGAACAGCACGCCGCGATCCGGCTCGATCACCAGCTCCGGCCGCAGCTCGTCGCGATAGCGCACGATCCAGTACGCGGCGCGTTCGCCGAGCGGCACATAGCGATCCTTGCCGCCCTTGCCTTCGCGCACCAGCACCGTGCCCTGGCGCACATCCACGTCGTGCAGGCGCAGGTTCGCCAGCTCCATGCGGCGGATGCCGGTCGCATAGAACGTCTCCAGGATCGCCCGATCACGCACACCCAGCGCACCCGTGCGCGCCGTCTGCGCGAACACGCGCTCGATGTCCTCGATCCCGAGCACATGACGCGGCAAGCGCTGCACCACCTTCGGCAGCTCCAGCTCCGAGGCCGGGTTCGACAGGATGAAGTTCTCGCGCGTCAGCCAGCGGAAGAACACCTTCACCGCGATCAGCCGATACTGCTGGGTCGCGAAGCTGAGCGGCTCGCCGTTCGCCTTGCGCCGATGGAACAGGTGCGCGCGGTAGCGCTCCAGGATCGGCCGCGTCACGTCCTGCGGCCGCTCGATGTCGCGTTCCCGGCACCAGCGCAGGAACCGACGCAGCTCGCGATCGCGCATCGCTGCGGTCTGCCCACTCAACCCCAACGCCGCCGTGCGTTCAATGAAGCGCACCAGATACGGGAACAGACCGTTCTGCTCGGCGAGATCCGCCGGACGGGCGCGCGGGGTCGGCGGCTTGCGGCGGTGCATGGCTTACGCACTCCGCGCCGCGACACCCGCACCGTTACGGTACGACGCCGATCGCGAGACGCGCCGGGGAACTGCGGTTTCTTCCAAAGCAGCAACTAAGGAAGAAGAAGCCGCGTCCGCGCTCGCGTTGAACGGGGTTTCGTTCGCTCGACCACCCGCCGACGACGCGCCGACCGCACCCCGACCGAGGGCCGACCGCTCGGCCTCCAACCCCGACCGCACGGCGTCATAGTCCTGCGCGTTATCGAGTGCAGCCACGTCGATCAGCCCGACCAGGTGCGGCGCGGTGCTCTCGATCGCGCCGTCGTACAACAACTCGTATTCGAACGACTGGCCACGGCCGCCGCGATGGATCAAGAGGTATTCGAGTTCGACCAGCCGCGCCAAGTGCACCTTGAGTTGCGTGTCGCCCCAATGCGTCGCCTCGCGCACGTCGCGCCGACTGAACCGCACATCGCCGCGGCTCATCCCGAGCATCGCGCAGCGGTCGGCCACGAACGCACCGACCGCGCCGAGCAGGCGCCGCGTCTGCGGCGGCAGCTCGTCGAGCGTGCGCCCGAGCACGTCGTGCGCAAGCCGATTCGCCAGCGCAATGTCCGCGGCCGTGACCTCGACATAGCGGATCATCCGCTCGCCGTGGGCCAGCGTGCGGATCGGCCGCTGATGCTGATGCAACAGCGCGATCGCGTCGATCAGGGTCAGGTACTTTTCGTGATCGCGCCGCGTGCGCGTGCGATCGTCGAGGAAGGTCAGCCGGTCCGCATACGGATTGACCACGGCGAGCGGTTCGAGCAGGCGCTGCGCGTTCTGGTGGCGCGTGACGAGTGCATCGCGTTCGGTGCGCGCGAGCAAGCCCGCCAACGTGCGCCGCTCGCGCTGCGCGTGATGGATCGCCTGCGTCTGCTGCCGCCCTTCATCGACACTGAGCACGAGGCAGCGATTCAACAGTTCTTCGTCGATCTCGGCCGCGGTCGTCGTCAGCACGATCATCACCGGCCCTTCGACGTGGTATTCCTCGGTGACCAGCTTGCCGGTCGTTGCATCCTTCGAGGTCGATGCGATCGTGAGTTCGCCTTCGCTCTGCAACAGCTTCAACGCGTAACTTGCGCGACTCGCACCTTCTTCCTCCGCGATCGCCAACACCTTGTGCTTGAGGTCGGTTTCGCCGAGATAGAACAACGATTGCCCGGTCATCGCCGAGTAGCGCACGCACTCCGACGCCGGCACGAAGCGCAGGATCGCATCCATCAGCGCCGACTTGCCGGCCGCGCTGGTCGATTGGATCAGCAGCGCGAGCGGCCGATCGAGCAAGCGCGACACCCCGGCCAGAACCCCCATCAACACATTCGTGGCCTCGCCGACGATCCCGCAGCGCCCGACATCGGCGACGATCCGCTCGATCAGGTCGGGCGCGCGCAACAGCTCCAGCGCGGCCGCATGGTCGGCCTCGCTCAACGCCACCCGCGTTGGCGCTTGCGCCTGCTGCGCGGCGATCCGCTGTGCCTCCTGCGCCGCTTCCAGCGCGAGCAACAGCTTGCCCAGATCGGCCTGGATCACCGCTTCGCCAACGCCGAGTTCGGCCGCGGCCGGCTTGACGAACGCACTGCGCGCCTTCGCCTGATACAAGTCCAACGTATCGACGTGCACCGCTTCACCGACGCCGTCGAAGCTCGGGCGCGAGACCAAGAGGTTGATTTTCAGCTGCTCGAACGAGGTGTTCTTGTCGAGTCCGCGCACCCGATAACGCCGGTCGCCGAACGTGACGATGCGCTCGTGTTCGCTGCCGACCGCTTTTTCTTCCGCGATCGGCGCAGGACGCGGCGCATCGGGGATCACGGCAGCAGGCAACGCCGCGATCGGTTCAACCGCAGCGGCTAAAGAAGGAACGGCGGCAGACACGGCGCTCATTGCCGGCGAGGTCGGCGCGGGTGCATCCATCGACAACACGGGCAACGCAAGGGCCGGCTCGCCCGCGCACGTCGTGAGCATCGGCGGTACGCCGTTGCCGAGCCACACCGCCGAGCGGATCACGACGCCCAGGCTCTTGCTCGCCGGACCGACCTTCAATGCATACTCGTTCGCGTCCATGCCCTTCGGGAACTGCACGCGATAACACGCGAAGCCATCGGCCATGAGGGATGTCGCCAGCTTCTCCGCTGCGCTGTCGCCGGCCGCGTCGCGGTCGTAGGCGATCAGCACGCGCTCGATGCCGTGCCGTTTGAACGCGGCCAAGTGATCGGCCGTGAAGCCTTCGACGCCGTAGCTCGCCGTCACGTTGCGATAGCCCGCGCACCAGAACGTCAGCGCGTCGATCAGGCTTTCGCACAGGATCACTTCGGGACTCGCCGACAACGCCGCTTCGTTCCACACGCCGCGATGCGGACCGGGCAAGTACAAGTGCAGCGGCGTGCCCTCGCGCAAACGCTCGCCGATCTTGCGGCCGTAGACTTCCGTGATCGCGCCATCCGGCGCGATGACCGGGATCACCAGCGAGCCGGTGAAGTGCTCGTGACCGGACGGCCGCAGCAGACCGAGCGTCTGCAACTGCCCGCGCAGCACCGCACCCTCGACCCGATTCTTCGCCGGCAATCGATAGCCGAGCGTGCGGTTCGCATAGCCCAACTTGAACGTGCGGATCGCTTCGTCCGAACCGATCCCGCGCGTCGCGAGATAGGCGAGCGCGTCGGGACTGTCGCGCAAGGTCTGCTGGTAGTAGTCGATCACCTGGCCGAGTACGCGCTGCTCATCGGCGGTGTGTTCGATCGGCGTCGCCAGCTTCGTCACCGTCGAGTGCTTCACCGGCGCCGCCGCCGACACGGCCGCAACCGGCACATAGTCGTTGCGCAGCAACTCGACCGCATGCCGGAAGCTCACGCCTTCCGACCGCATCACCCAATCGATCACCGAACCACCGGCCTGGCACGCACCGAGGCAATGCCACAGATTCGTTTTCGGCGACACCACCAGCGAGGGCGTCTTGTCGTCGTGGAACGGACAGCGCCCGATCACATCCTGCCCGTGCGCCTTCAACGCGATGCCGGCCGACGCGATCAGCCGCACCAGCGACACCTCAGCCTTCAAGCGTTCGATCTCGACATCGGGGATGCGGGCCATCGGTGTTCCTCGCAAAAACCTGTCAAGGGGGTTTGGCAACAAATAACTCGCCCGCATAATACTACTTTAGGTAGTATACGCAACAACACCACGCAATGCCGAGGTAGCGTATGGAACAGCACAGTCCAACAGCGGTACCCGTCGTGGCGCTCAGCAAACAAGAGAAGGCATTCTTCGCGCAGCTCGGCTCGCGCATCGCGCAGCTACGCAAGGAGCAAGGCATCACCCAAGTTCAGCTCGCCGAAGTGCTCGACGTTTCGCAGCAGACGATTACGGCCTACGAGGTCGGTCGACGGCGCATCCAAGTGTCTTCGCTGCCGCTGATTGCCAAGACCCTCGGCGTCGCGGTCGAAGACCTGGTCGGCCCCGATCCCAAGCCGGCCGCCAAACGCGGGCCAGCGCCCAAGCTACAACAGCAGATGGATCGCATCGCCAAGCTGCCTAAGACGCAGCAGCGCTTCGTCATGCAGGTGCTCGATTCGATGCTCGCCCAAGCAAGCCGCTAAAGGAGGACGCTCATGCAACGCAATCGATGGCGGTCGCTGGCAATGGCCTGCCGGTTCTTGCTGGCCTTGGCCCGGTATCAGATGCAGCGCTGGCGCGAGACCGTCAGCTACAAGATGCGCTGCGTGCTCGCGTTCGTTTGCACGCTGCTCGCCCTGTTACCCAGCTACGTGTTCGGCCAGTTGCCCAAGGGCTGGCTCGACCTGCTGCTCGATCATCTCTATACCCCGCAGGGCGCTTTCATCGTGATCGTGCTGCTGTACCTCGCCGCGCTCAACTTCACCTTCGGTCTCGTGAGCTACAAAGTCGCGCGCACGCTGTAGCGCAACCATGCCGCGCCTTCAGGCCTCGTTCTTCGACCCGGGCGACGGATGCACCTACGCGCTCACGCTGAGCGTCGACGATGCGCAACGGATTCTCGACCTCGCCGATCAGCCTGTGCTGACGGTCACGCTCTTGCCCAGCATCGATGGACAAGCTCACCGCAGCGACGCACAACTTGTAGTGACGCATCGCTCTGGCAGCGGCGGCACCCCCTCGATCTACACCGACTATCGTGTCGCCTGCGCACAACTCAGCGACGCGCTCGATGCGCGAGATTTTCTCGACGATAGCGATACCTGATGGCGTGATCGCGACCAGGGGAAGAGTCAACAAAAAACCCCGCCGAAGCGGGGCTGGGGAATGCTTTGCTGCTACATCAATCGAACGTGCGTTGGGGTTCGCGGGCTCGCCCCAACCTATCGGGCTTTCAGGCCGTGGTCGCCGAGACTCTTAATCGTCCGTCGCTCTGCGGCCGCGTGCGATGTGAATGGCAAATTCAAACGGATAATTCCTCCGTCCCCTTTTCCCGCTGTCGCTCTGCGGCCGCGTGCGATGTGAATGGCAAATTCAAACGGATAATTCCTCCGTCCCCTTTTCCGATTTTGCCAAAGGCCAACGCGGCAAGTTCCATCGCGCCGGCGCCAAGCTCCACCTGCCGGTGTATCTGGACGATCCCGTGCAATCGCGCCTGACCGCGCTCGCCGATGCCAAAGGCGTCGATCTGTCCGCCCTGGTCAACGACCTGCTGCGCAAAGATATCGAACTCATCGAGATCACTCGGCGATAAACACAACCCGGCAGCTGGAGCGCGCTGCCCAAGGCCAAGCAACGCGTCATCGCCGAAGTGCTCGACTCGATGCTCGCTCAGGTGAGTCGGTAAAGCACAGCGCCCGCGCTGGGCGGCGTTGAGACTTTCGGCTATTGGTGAGGGCAGCTATCCATGCCCTGGGGAGGCTTCCATTTAGAAAGATCATTCTTAACTTCAAAGCAAATATGCCAGCAACCACCTCCGACCTCTCTCCCTTGACCACTGGCAATACAAGATACCAAGCAATCATCCGCTATATCGCAACGTTCTCTCAGTTTCTCGATGAGACATGACTCTCGCGAGGTCAAACTAACCCCTTCCGCAGGCAAAGCTTTGCAGTGATTAAACTGCTGATTTAGAAAATCTAATTTAGGAGACAATTGCGCGACACGCTCGCCCGTTTCTGCGCCACATGCCTGCATCAAAATACTAAGAAGTAAAGCCGCGGCCGTTGCTCTTAGGTAGATTTTCATTACTTAAAATCACTCCTGGCGCAACTGATACATTTCTTCGTCTCTCTTCTTGTATTGTTTTCCTCAGCCCCATCGTCATCGCTGTGCGTTCCCGCAATCTCATGATTTATATGCAGCGCCTCATGAAGCAAAGTTGACGAGAGACAACCGCATCCTTCAGGTCGGCCGGTCGAAATATAAGACCCACTGAGACTCATATTTGTCGTACTCAGGTGTGGTGCCGTCAAGCCGCACGCAAAACTCAGATTGCAATCTATCGTCGCCGTAGTCAAATACCACTCAAGAATTTTCCTGGCTTGTTCGCAGGGCATGCAATGTCCGCTACTGCAACTGCCTCCCCCTCCGCTGCCTCCCGAACTTCCGCAAGCATTCTTCAGAAGCTCCGCGCCCATATCTATTAGCGCCACGGCAATCTGTATGCGCTTAGTAGCGCTACATGTCGGACCAAAGGACAGCATTCCAGATGGGTCTATTTTTCCTAGCGGCTGCGAACTCGCATAGCCATAGGTAGAGATTCCGCCGTCGAGTCCAAGAGGATCGCTTTCGGTGTAGCGCCCCGTCGCCGACTCGTAATCCCGTTTGTAGTTGTAATGCAGCCCCGTCTCCGCGTCAAAGTACTGGCCGGGAAAGCGCAGATTCAGCGTCAGCGATCCGGTCGGTGCATTCGTCCCAAACGTACTCGCCAGCGGATCCCAGCTCCACACTGTCGCATTGGTCGCCGGGTTGAACGCGAGCCGCGGCGTGCCGAGCTGATCGGTCTCGATGGCGTAGAGAGAGCCGCCGGCAACGACAGCGATCGGCACATTGTCGAGGTAGACGTACTCGTCCTGCACCGCGCCGGTCTTTGCATAGTCACCGAGCAGGCGGCCGCCTTCGTCGTAGCCGAACAGCAGGTTGGTGGTCGTGCGGAAGAGAGCGCCGTCGGTGAGATCGCTCCGCGTCTTGTTCACGCGCTGGCCGCGGCCGTCGTACGTATAGGTGACCACGGTCGACAAAGTGGGAGTCGGGTGGCATCCGGTGTCCGGATCGCAAGGCGGTGGGTTCGTTTGCGACAGCGTGCCGCCACTGAGACGATTGCGGTTGTCGTAGGTGAATGAGGGGAAGGCCCCGGTGTTCGGCGCCGTCAGATTGCCGTTCGGATCAACGCTGCGTGCCGTGCCGCCGACGCTCGCGAGCTGGTGCGTACCAGCCGTGTAGGTGTAGGCCTGTGCGGTTCCTCCATTCAGGCTCGCACTCAGCCGATCGCCGGTCTTGTCGTAACTGTAGTTCTCCAGGGGCGCCGGGGGTGTCGCGCCGGTTTGCGCCGTGGTCAAGCGATACAACGGATCGTAGGCATAGCGGCGGTCCGGCGTGGCTGGATTGAGGCTGGCGCTGGCACGGGTGATATCGCCCATCACGTCGACCCCCAGCCCGAGCATCAGGCCACCGCTGATCGAACTCGCGATCGAGGAGATCGCATAGTCCTGGTCGTAGGTCTTGGTCAGCGTGCGAGTGTTGCCGAACGTCAGCGTGT
>NZ_BAAAEU010000017.1:0-2130 GCF_039523175.1 Dokdonella soli | reverse complement strand
TCTACGGCAACCAGCTCGTGTTGCCGTCCAGCGCCATCGCGATCCACTACGGCGGCGACCACATCGGCAGCGAAGCGCAATACCGCAAGGGCACCCTGTACTTCTACAACAACACGGTGCACTTCCTGCAGCCGCAGGGCACGGTCAATGGCGTCTTCCTGTTCAAGGTCTCCACCACCGACGAGACCGTGCAGGCCTGGAACAATGTCTTCGCCTTCGACCCCGGCATCACCTATCCGGCCATGCGCATCAAGCAGGATGTGGATGTGGGCTACACCGCCGGCGGCATCCTCAACCTGGGCGTGAACTGGATCACCGCCGGCTGGGCCGACAGCGATCCCTGGCACCCGGTCCCCGGTCAGCTCAATGGCAGCCAGAACATGATCACCGGCACGACCCCGCCGGTCGATCTGACCACCCTGGTGCCGCTCGCCAATGGTCAGGCGATTGGCCTGGCGCAGGCTCAGCTGTCCCAAGTCGCCGCGTACCCTGTCAATTATCAGATCGACGCGGTCACGAATGTCCCGAGCCTCCGCCCCAACACCCTGGACCTGGGCGCCATCGGATCCGGCTCTGTTTCGCCGCCATCGACCTACACGATGGGTGGCAATGTCAGCGGTCTGGCCGGTTCGGGATTGGTGCTGATGTTGAATGGCTCGGCCAGTCTGCCGGTCAGCGCCAATGGCGCGTTCACGTTCCCGAACGGCCTGACCAGCGGCACCGCGTATGCGGTCATCGTGGGCACCCAGCCATCAACACCGGCGCAGACCTGCACTGTCGCCAACGCCAGTGGCACCATCGCTTCGACCAATGTCACCAATATCGCGGTGACCTGCACGACGCCGCCTCCGCCGCCGACCTACACCGTGGGCGGCAACGTCAGCGGCCTGGCCGGTTCGGGGCTCGTGTTGAAGTTGAACGGCTCGGCCAGTCTGTCGGCCAGCGCCAATGGCACCTTCACGTTCCCGAACGGTCTGGCCAGCGGCTTCGCGTATGCGGTGAGCGTGGGCACCCAGCCGTCAACGCCGGCGCAGACCTGCACCGTCGCCAACGGCAGCGGCACCATCGCTTCGGCCAGGATCACCAATGTCACCGTGACTTGCACCGCGACGACGCGGATCTACACGGTGGGCGGCAAGATCAGCGGCCTGGCCGGTTCAGGGCTTGTGCTGAAGTTGAATGGTTCGGCCAGTCTGCCGGTCAGCGCCAATGGCGCGTTCACGTTCCCGAACGGCCTGGCCAACAGCACAGCCTATGCAGTGACCGTGGGCACCCAGCCGTCAACGCCGGCGCAGACCTGCACCGTCGCCAAGGGCAGCGGCAAGATCGCTTCGGCCAATGTCACCAATGTCGTGGTGACCTGCACGACGGCGACGCCCGCACCGACCTACACCGTCGGTGGCAACATCAGCGGCCTGGCCGGTTCGGGACTGGTGCTGAAGTTGAATGGCTCGGCCAGTCTGTCGGCCAGCGCCAATGGCGCGTTCACGTTCCCGAACGGCCTGACCAGTGGCACCGCGTATGCGGTAACTGTGGGCACCCAGCCGTCGACGCCGGCACAGACCTGCACCATCGCCAACGGTAGCGGCGCGATCGCCTCGGCCAAGGTCACCAATGTCGCGGTGACCTGCACGACGCCACCACCTCCGCCGACGCCGACCTACACCGTGGGCGGCAACGTCAGTGGCCTGGCAGGTTCAGGACTCGTGCTGATGTTGAACGGCTCGGCCAGTCTGCCGGCCAGCGCCAATGGCGCGTTCACGTTCCCTAGCGGCCTGACCAGCGGCACCGCGTATGCAGTGACCGTAGGTGCCCAGCCGTCAGCGCCGGCGCAGACCTGCATGGTCGCCAACGGAAGTGGCACGATCGCTTCGGCCAATGCCAGCAATGTTGCGGTGACCTGCACCACTACGCCGCCGCCACCGCCACCGCCGCCGTCCCTGGTATCGCAGCCCTGCGTGCCGTCCGGCCTCGGCATCGATTACCAGGTCGGCCCCGGCGCCGGCCAGCTGGCCAGCCTCGACCAGGTGCCCTGGGAAAACCTCGCCGCCGGCGACACCGTACGCATCTTCTATCGCGCCACCCCGTACACCGGCAAGGTCGCGATCAATGCCCACGGCACGGCGAGTG
>NZ_BAAAEU010000016.1:0-5178 GCF_039523175.1 Dokdonella soli | reverse complement strand
TAGCTGATCGCGGTCAGCCGGTTCAGCGCGTCGTAGGTGTAGGTGCTGGTCACGCCGCGGTTGTCGGTCTGGCTGATCCGGTTGCCGGCGGCATCGGAGTGATACCCGGTATCACCGGTGTCGTGGCTGTGCAGGCCGGTCAGGTTGTTCAGGCCGTCGTAGTCGTAGGTTGTCGCGATGAGATCCGGATCCTTCACGCTGCGCAGGTTGTCGCGCGTGTCGTAGGCGTAGTCGGTCTCGGTGTTCTTGGTCGCGGTATCCGCGCCGCCGACGTTCTGGATCGTCGCCTTCAGGCGATTGAAGCCGTCGTAGGCCTGCTGGGTCTGGTAGCCGAGACCGTCCGTGGACAGGGTCGGGTTGCCGTTGCCGTCGTAGCCGCCGCTGGCGGGATAGCTGACGGTCGGCGCGTTCGCTGCATTCGCGACCTGGGTCAGCCGGCTGAGCGTGTTGTAGGTGCGGCTGAGGCTGCGCTTGATCGCGCCGCTCGGATCCTTGACCTGCTCGACGAGGCGATTGCCGGCCGCGTCCAGGCACGTCGCAGTGCCGACGCCGCCCGGGCAGTAGTCGATGACGTTGCTGAGCGCATCGGTGATCTTGATCAGCCGGTGTGCGGCATCGTAGGTGTAGGCGAGGTAGTCGCCGTCCGACTGCGTGACCTTCGTGACGTTGCCGACCGCGTCGTAGGCGATCGTGGTGGTCGCATCCTGCGTAGTGTTCGCCGAGCCGTCCGCATTGGCGCGCACGGTGCGCGTCAGCAGCCAGCCACGCGGGTGGTAGGTGAAGTCGGTAGTGGTGCCGTTCGCATCCTGCGTCCGCGTGACCCGGCCGTTCTTGTCGTAGCTGACGGTCGTGGTGATCTGGCCGAGCGCGTTGGTGACCTTCCACAGGTCGCCGTGGCGGTGCGGGCAGGCGCCGTTGCTGGCGCAGGTCGAATCATCGGTTGGGTAGTAGGTGTAGGTCGCGACATCGTCCTGCCCTGCCGCCATGCCGGTATCGCCGGCTGGGCGCGGGCCGTTGACGGACGTGACCAGGCCGACCAGCGGGCAGGTGCCGGCGCTGACGTCGGCCTGCTCGCAATAGGTAGTGACCCAGCGGCGCACCTTCACGCCAACCAGCGGCGCCGTCGTGGCGCTGCAGGTATAGGCCATCGCCGCCGTGTCGCCGGGATCGATCTCGCAGCGAGCCGTTGCTTGACCGCGGTTGTTGTAGACCCAGTCCGTTTTTGCCTCGAGTCCGTTACTCGCGTTCAGCGTGCGGCGTTCGGTTGGCACGCGGAACGTCGGGTGCCAGGTGGTGACGATCGCGCGCTTGGACGAAGGAGTCGAGGTGTCGTTCGAGGCGTCGACGTGCTGCGTTTCCAAGCCCCGCAAGTCGTCATAGGTATAGGTCGTGAGGTTGCCGTTGAAGTCCGTCGCGTCCGTCGGATACCCAGCGTTGTCGTAGTGCTTGACTTGTGCCTCGCTGCCGCAACTCGCACACGGTTGACTGCTGCCGGTCAGTCGCTGTGCCCCCGCGATCAACGCATAGGTAAACGTCGTCGCGCCGAGCGGTGTCGTTACGTGGGTTGTCGTTGAGGACGGATAGCTGAAGCCGAACGTGTTGACTTGATGCGTAGCGTCGCCCCACAGCGTGCTGCTTTGCACGCGGTTGGATGTGTCATAGCTGTAGGTCGAGTAGCGCTGGCCGGTCTCGTCGGTAATACCGGTGAGCAAGGTCGGCTGTGCGCTCAGCTCGTAGGCATACGTGCGTTGACGGACCACGCCGCCGATATCGGTCCAGGTCACGCCGCTGAGTTCGTTGACCGGTGAATACTGGAACTGCAGCTGGCCGCCGGCCGAATCGGTGATCGATTGAAAGCGGGCGCCGTAGCCGTTGGAGGCCACCGCAAACGTGAGCGACCGTCCCTGGTCGTCCGCGACCGACGTCAACAGGCCACTGTTGGGGTCGTACGCCAGCATGAACTGGCGGCCGTCGCGCGTCTGGATGTTCGTCAGCAGGCCGGTGGCGTCGTAGGTCTCCTGATCGTCCTGATCCGATCGCAGCAGAAAGCCCGATCCTTGCGTCGTCAGGCGCAGACTGCTGCCACTACTAGGATTCCAGTGGCCGGTGCCGTCACTCGTGAAGAGCACGATCGTGCTGTCTGCCCGCAAGGCCCACAGCTGGGTCGGGGAGTCCGTCAAGAGAAGACGACGGTCGTAGGTATGCCGCCACTGACCGCCCAAGCCACTGCGTAGAAAATTGTTCGAGGGCCGCGACGTGTAGTAACGACGAAATTCAAAGGGCTTGCCGAAGTCCGTTTCGGTCCACGCCTTCTGGCCGGTCGTCACTTGGACGGGATTGCCCACGAGCGGACACATTTGAGGTGGCGTTCGGTCGTCGGGCCCTGCGCACCGATAGTTGATCGGGTTGCCCGTAACCGGATCGGTGGTCCAGGTCAGCGTGTACGGCGAGGGGCAGGCTCGAAACGGGGCGACCCAATTCTGAAAAGAGGATCTTGCATCGTAAGTCGCGGGACTTCCGCAGCCGTTCATCCACTGGGTTACGTGGAAACTGCACTGCAAGGTTCCGCCACAGAGTCCGCACGGCTCCCAAGCCGGACTATCGACCTCGATCCTCTGCGGTTCAGTGCATGCGGAATGCGAACGAGCGCGAATGAGCCATGCACATCCAGGGACGGGCGCATCGAAGGGGCCTGGGTCGGGGGTCTCGACTTGCTGCGAATACTTCCAGACGAACGGCACGTCCATCGCGCCGACGACGCCGATCGATAGAAATAGCCCCAGGACCAATGCAAAGAACAACTGGTTGCCTATGCACCGAACCACCATCCGCCTTCCCATCGTTGCCATATGACGCGCTGCTTCCTTCAGAGGGGGTGTTGCCTTATACCCGAAATTCGGAGGAGATCGAACCGTAGAAGTCTGGAGCGACTGCGTCCTGACAGACCGCACGCAGATGAGTTAGCACGGGAAGTCCGTGGCGGCATTGCGAACGATGTCAGAGTTCGGCCGCGCAGGTGCAAAGTGCTTTTGTCCCTTTGACTGCAAAGTATCGCGTCGCTGATATTGGGGCTCGGCATTGACCGAGCCCATTCCCATGATTTGATTTGTCAACCTGACGGTTACTTGCCCAGATGCTTCCGGATTGCGGAAACAGACACTCCCGCGGCGCTGACCGCCCATGCGTCATATCCGTGCATGTCGATCAATATCCGACCAGCGGGCGCCTTGATCCATAGTCGCCCTTCGAGCCAATCTCCGCGCTTGATCTTCGAGCGCACGGCATCCGGCGTATAGCCAGAAAGCTCCGAGAACTTGTCGATGGTTACATAGCGGAGCATTTCGCTGTGCGCATGCGGCCGTACGTTGATTGATCATCTTCGCTGTCCAGATGCAAGCAAGGCGCAGCAGCGGCCGGTGCGAGCTGCTCAGCCAGGGAAGTTCGGAGCGGTATTCTTTCCAAGCCTCTTTCTACGTGGCTGTCATGCTCGGATGGCGCGCCACGTCTTGCTGTATGTCGAGAACTTCCGTCTGAGCGCTGCGATCAGGGCGTGGGTCGTTTGCTCATGGCGCTCGATCACGCGATCGGCGTGTTCACGGATCACACCGCGCAACTCGGTCGTCAGGCGGTCTTGCCCTGCCTGCGGGTCGGTGCCGTCGAGGAAGGCGCGGATCGCTTCGCGGCCCAGCGCCGCCACATCCATTTGTCGTCGTCGGGCCAGCTCGCGCAGCCGCTCCAGGTCATGGCTGGGCAGGCGCAGGGTGAGGCGGTCGGTTTTCGTCTCGTCGTTCACGGTGGACATGCAGGCTCGGTTCCTGGCTGCGCGGAATGCGCGTCTTCACGATAATCCGTGCGCGCACCCCTTCCGGATCGGAGCCCCCCCCTATTTGGACGCGCGTTTCCGAGGGGCACATCCCCACGACGTTCAGCGAACGCGGTGGCTCGGCCATTGGCACACACCCTCATCTCAGCGTCTGCGACAGTCCGTCGATGGCAGACACGCCAACCCCGTCAGAACAAGGCCGCAGCCCTCGACGGCAGCCACCGATCGCCCACGGCTGCCACGCTGGCAGCCACGGCAACCGCTTGTCGCGCAATAAAAAAGGGGCGCTTTCGCGCCCCTTTGACTGCCATCGCAAGATGCGTCGGGTGTGCCCGATCAGCTCGGTACTGATCTTTCCTGAAGTACCTTCAACGCGCCAGGGCTCATAGGATCGACAGCAACGTGAATTTCCTGGCACTTGCCTTCAGATGTCGTTGCTTTGATTACATACGTCCGGGCGATGTTACTCAGCAAGAGATTACCCTGCAGCCAATAGCGCCAATGATTTCCACCTTCACTTATTCGGTCTACCCGCAGACCCTTAGCCGTCGCATATGTTTCGATGACGTCGAAATCTGACTGCCGCGGTCTCGACGTCCTCCACCGCAAATAGAGGGCTCCAAGGAACAAAGCGACCACAACAATGACCGGTAGGTACTTCACGCCGCTCGTTCCTAGTCGGAAGATGAAGATGAGAGAACGTAGTAGCACATGGCGGCTTTAGGTCCTGGGGTCCCAATCCCCAGTCCTGCTTCATTTACGCCAGATAGCGTGCCGTCATTATTGAAACCCACGTCCACTCCGCCTGTACCAGCAAAGGCTCCAAATCCACCTTCCGCAAACCATCCTTCATAGCGATGGGGATCTTTGCAGTTCGCTCCGCTCATCCCGCCCACTCTGCCGAAGGATATGCCTATGCCAGAGAAAGCTGATGTGCAAATTTTCGTGTACTTGTAGGTGTGCCTCTTTCCGCAATCATCAGTGCAGGTAAGCCAAGTCACACCACCACCACCTCCTGGTCGCCCAGGATATGGCACATAGAAGCCCTCTCCGCCAAAGTAGCTTGCGTCCTGGGGTTGAGGCATCCCACATGACGCGGGATCGTACATGCACACTGTATCGTCCAGCCCCTTCGAGTCGAAGCGTCTCAGGGGATTTCCACGAACATAAGCGTACGTGTTTGGTCCTCCCCTCAACCCAATCGGGTCACTCTCGACGTACCTGCCGGTGCTCGCCTCATAGTCCCGGAAGTAGTTGTAATTCAGTCCTGTCTCGGCGTCGTAATACTGGCCCGGCAACCGTACCCTTGACGCGACTCTGCGCCGACGACGGTGGGTCGCCTCGATGCAGCGCGG
>NZ_BAAAEU010000015.1:0-169328 GCF_039523175.1 Dokdonella soli | reverse complement strand
TACGGCATCGACCTGGTCGAAGAGCAGGACTACGGCACGGTCGCCCTCGCCGATCCGGCGTACCACACCGCGTTCGTCTACGGCAACCAGATCGTGTTGCCGCCGTCCAGCTCCGTCATGCTCCACTACGGCGGCGACCACATCGGCAGCGAAGCGCAATACCGCAAGGGCACCCTGTACTTCTACAACAACACGGTGCGCCTCCGGGCCCAAGGCACGGTCAACGGCGCCTTCTTGTTCCGTCTGTCCACCACCGATGAGACCGCGCAGGTCTGGAACAACGTCTTCACCTTCGACCCGGGCATCACCTATCCGGCCATGCGCACCAGCCAGGAAGTCGATGTGGGCTACACCGCCGGCGGCATCCTCAACCTGGGCGTGAACTGGATCACCGCGGGCTGGGCCGACAGCGATCCCTGGCACCCGGTCCCCGGTCAGCTCAATGGCAGCCAGAACATGATCACCGGCACGACCCCGCCGGTCGATCTGACTACCCTGGTGCCACTCGCCAATGGTCAGGCGGTTGGTAAAGCTCAAGCGCAGTTGCCACAGGTCGCGGCGTACCCCGTGAGCTACGAGACCGACGCGGTCACGTACATTGCGCAGCCCCGCCCGACCACGATGGACCTGGGCGCCGTCGAGCACTGACCTTCGACAGGAGCGTTCCCCTCTGAAACAGCGGGCAGGGCGTTGAAAAACGCCCTGCCCGCACGATGTGGAAAATCGCGGCACCACTTTCGAGAGCCGTCGCGATCAACACGAGCCGCCCTGCCGCAATGGCGATGGCGCATAACCCTGCATGGCCTCGGGTCGACCAATCCACGGACAACGGCGCTGGCATCTACGCGCCTGCGCGTTGGAGCTATCGGTCGCGGCGGAAATAGAACCCGTAGTAGCGGTCGACGTAACATTCCGGGTGAAAGGGCACGCGTACCGTCCGCTCCGGGTGATCCCAGCAGTCGATCAGGTGATAGCCCAGCGATCGGACGCTTGCGAGGAATTCCGGCAGCGCGCCGATGCGATAAGGGCAAATCGCGATGACGATATGCTGCAGCGTGAAGAATGCGCGGCTCGAGTGCATCGGAGTCAGGTTCACGAGCACGTGAGCCGGCCTCTTATCCAGCCGCAGCAACAGGTCTGACAAGGTGTAGTCGAGGTATTGCAGCGAACCCTTCGCCATCAACACGTCGCTACCGTCGGCAGCGGCAAGATCGACAAACTCAAGCATGCCTTTCTCGTCGCGCTCAGCAGCCAATGCGCGACCGCTTTGCATCACCGCAGGAACGTCATGCACTTGCCAGCGCATGTCGCCTGGATAGTCCAGATACTGCTGAAACGCGTAATAGCTCAGGCCCACATGGCCACCCAAATCGAAGATGCGGCGCTGCCCGCCATCGAGAAACTTCGAGAACCAGAACAGCGCCGGATAATCGAAGGATTCGAGCATTGTGAGTCGATGGTCGTACATGCGACCCGACGCTTCGATGTCAAAACTCGAAGGCGCTGACTGATGCACGCGCGCTTCGGCTTCAGCGCGTGTTTTATATACGCCGTAATAGGTGTTACCGATTCGTCGCTGGCGAAACTCGCGCCAGTAGAGAGGCTCGGCCAGCAGTCGCACTCCCGGCAATACGGCGATTTCGCTTGCGATGTGATGGAGGTTTCGCCGAACAATGCCCACGCGGCCTCCCGCGGCAACAACGCTCATCAGGTCAAATCAACCCCGACTGCCCTCGACAAGCTGCTGCAATGAAACGTGCAACATCCGGCGACGTCCGACTCATCTCCGGGAAGAAGGTGTCTGCTCGCGTTCGCCCGCCTTGGCATAGGAGATGCTCATCTGCGTGAACGGGCGCCAAATCTCGCAAGCCAAAATAACCAGTGCCTGGCGACTCCCTTCGCCCGCATCCATTGCATCGGAAGCGTATCTCCGACACCGACCTCGACGAGGGTGACGCGCCCTGACTCGATGGCTGTTCGCAAGACGGTTTCCGGGTCGCCCTCCAGGCGCACATGCGCCGCTCCCACCGCCGCAGCAAGCGCTGCGATATCAGGTCCGGAAAATTCAGTTCCGTGGGTGTGGCCGAACGCCGCCAGCTGCTGGACCCGGATCATGCCGTAGGCTCCGTCCACGAACACGATCACCGTCAGACCGACACGCTCGCGCACCGCCGTCAGCAGCTCGAGCCCGGAAAGCGCGAGACCGCCGTCCCCGATCAAGGCCACCACCGGACGGCTCGGGTCGGCCAGGCAGGCTCCGATGGCGGCGCCGATCCCGAATCCCATTGACTGCAGATTCGTCGGAGTCATGAGGCCGCGCGGGTGCAGCACGCGGAAGTAGCGGCGCACGAGCACCTGGTGCAGACCCGAATCCGTGACCAGGCAGGATGACCGCGGCATCGCCCGGCGCAGCGCGGCGAAGAATTCCTCGGGCTTGCCGGAGCGGACGCCGTGGATCTTCGGTTCGACGAGATCGCCCGCTCCCTCTTCACGCCCGCGCTCGCGAAACCGCGCGATTTCGTCGGCGCTGAAACCGGCGGGACGTCCTCGCCCGACGAGCTTGTCCAGCACCGCCGCCGCGAACGCGCGCGCATCCATGCAGAGTGTGTGTCGGGCGGGATAATTTGCGCCGAGTACGTCGGCCGATGCATCCACGTGGATGAGCTTCTCGGCCGGGATGCGCAGCTGGAATCCACGGCTGCCGTTGTGCGAGAACTTGCATCCGATCGCGAGCACGAGGTCGCTGGCCTCGATGAGGGCGTTGAGGGTCTGGGTTCCGTTGCCGCCAAGTTCGAAGCCGAGCGACAACGGATGGTCCTCCGGAACGACGCCGCGGCCCGACGTGGTGGTCACCACGGCCGCCGAAGCGCCTTCCACCAACCGTACGATGAGATCCGAAGCATCGTTGGCGCCCTGTCCTGCGAAGATCACGCAGCGCTTCGCGGTCACGAGCGCGCGGACGACCTCATCGACCACGGACAGGTCGGCTGCGCATGCCGTGTTGCCCGGTTGAGTGGCCGCGACGGCAGCGCCTGCCCGCTGCGCAAGCATGGCTCGCGCGGTCTGGATCAGAACCGGGCCCGGCTCGCCGCTGAGCGACTGCGCGTGCGCGGCCCCCAGAACGGCGGCGACATCCTCTGCGCGGTCGACCTGATGCACGGCCTTCACGATGGGACACGCCATTGCCGCCTGATCCAGAGCCTGCAGCTGAAACCGTTCGCCGGGCGAACGGGCGGGTTGACCGACGATGTGCAGCAACGCAGTGGAGTCCAGCGACGCTTCCGCCAAGCCGGACAGGGCCCAGGTGAAGCCGGGACCGGGGATCGTGACCAGCACGCCGGGCCGGCCCGATGCGCGGTAGTAGCCATTGGCCATCATTGCCGCTGAAAGCTCGTGGACGGCGACGACCGTCCGCAGCGGAGAGTTGCGCAGGGCTTCGAACAAATCCACGTTCTGCGTTCCCGGCAGTCCGAAAACGCACTCGACGCCCGCTCGATGGAGTGCCTCGCAAATCAGCTCGGCGCCAGACGCCACCGGCACGGTCATGCGTCTCTCTCCGCAGCGGGCCGAAGCATGCGGAGCAAGCGCCGCTTTGCGCGACGCGGAATCGATATGGCGCGCTCCCCAAGGCGCAAGACCGGATGGTCGGGCCGCGAGATCTCCAGGCACATCATCAGGTCTCCGCCAAGCTGGCTCTTGAAGTGGGTGACCGGATTGAGCGCGGCATCGGTCATGTCGTTGGCTTTGTACCCCCGCCTCGCAAGATCCTCGAAAACCTTCCAGCGCAGGAATGCTGAAGCGCCGAGATTCAGGAACTCGGCATCGGCGCCCGCAGACAGGGTGTGGGTCACCGGGTGCGGGCTCACCTGCACGAGCTGTGTCGCGATGGCGCGTCCGTCGGGCAAGCGCGCGTGGTAGAGCCGGCACAGGTCTTTCGAGCGCAGATCTTCGATGAAGATGCGAAAGGCCTCGCGCGGCAGGTATAGCGCCGCACCTTTGCGTTCGTGCGTCTGCACGTGGAGGCGGTAAAACGCATCGAAATCGCCGTCCATCGTCATCTCGAGGCCTTGCTCCCGGCAGCGCCCGACGAGCCGGCGCAGGTTCTTGTCGACGCGGGACCATGCCGCATCGAGGTCGGAAATGTCCACCACATACGTAAAATGCGGTTCGATCGACCAGCCGTGCGACTGGAATACGCGGCAGTCGGTGAATGTGGCTCGGCTCTTCAAACGCAGGCGCGCATGGCGCATGCGCGACAGCGCCTGCTCCAGGGCCGCAAGGGTCTGCAGGTGCCAGGAGGCACGCTGCGAAGGATATTTCGTGTCGTGAGGCATCAGTACGATGCCGTTGTAGTAGAGCAGCAGGCGTGGCGATATGCAGGTCCCGAACCTGGACGGGCATTCGTACAACGCTATTCCACCCACGATCTGCCCCTCGCGTTCGGCGACAAGAACGCGATAACTACCACCCGCCGCGCCACAAAGGGCATCGAGGTAGTCCGGCAGCGAGTAGCCGCTGCCGTCGGGCGAACCCGCCACCAAGGTCGCCCAATGCGGGTACTCGCCCTCCGCGAGAATGCGCGTCGTGACCTCGGTCGCCACCAGCGTTGTCTCCTTCGCACTGAAGTGACTGCGAAGACGCCCCACGGGCCGCCTGCCCCATCGCTCGCCGGGCCCAGATGTCGTCCGACCTGCGGCGCCTTTCAACGCAATCGATGCAGCCGCCCCGATTCCAAAATTCGGCCTATCAGGCGACAGGGCCGTCCAACGCTTCCACGCCAGGATACCTTGGCACGAAACAATGAAGAATGGATTGCCGTACTGCTTCGTCAATCACCCATGACGCTGTGGAACAATCTTCCACGCTGCAACGGATCGGGCCGGATGCGTGTCATGCCGTGGCAGTCGCGTCGAGTATTCGCCCGCGAGAAACCTGCTCCCCTATACATCCCGCGTCGACGGGACCAGCCCACGCGATCTCCAACCATCGATATGGTGACGGCACCCTGCATGGGCTACCATCCCCGCGTGTAACGGTGTCGGCAAGGTTTCGGCGTTATTGCTTTTTCCAGATCTCTCGGACGTCGGAAATGGCTGATCCCGATCATCTCATACCGGCGATTGTGCTGGGGCACGATCAGACAGGCCTGGGCACACTGCGATCCCTGCACCTTGCCGGCATACCGACTTATGTAGCTTGCCCGCCTGGCGATCTGGCGACGCGCTCGCGCTGGTACAGACCAACTCCAGGACCCGTCGCCTGGAATGGCGAGGTCGGGCCCCAAGCCTACGATATCCTGCGCGCAATGCCCCTCGAAGAGGCGGTCCTGATCCCGGGCGCCGATGACGCCGCCCTGTGGCTGGCCGACATTCCGCAAAGCGAGTTGCACGCACGATTCCGGGTGAGCACCAGTTCGCGGGACAGCCTGGAGATCCTGCAGAACAAGGCGCGATTTGGAGAATTCCTCGCGCGCACCGGAATCCCACACCCGCGCACATTCTCGATCGACTGCAGCGCGGATATAGACGCCATTCCGTTCGACGAGCTCGATCGGGTGTTCATCAAGCCGGCCAATTCCCAGCAGTTCAGCCAAGTCATGGGCGCCAAGGGAATCTGGGCCAGGAACCGGAAGGAGTTCGACGAGATCTGGCTGAAGCTGGATGCGCACGGACTCAAGGTCATGGCGCAGGAATATATCCCCGGCAGTTCCTCCGACCATTATTTTGTCGATGGATTCCGCGACCGGAACGGAAACATGACCGGCCTGTTTGCGCGCCGGAGAATAAGGATTTACCCACCGGATTTTGGCAACAGCTCCTATTGCCAAAGCATTCCGCTGACGGAGGTGCAGGGTGCGATGGAAAGCGTGGCCGACCTGCTGTCGGAATTGAATTACCGGGGGATTTTCAGCGCCGAATTCAAGCGTGATTCCCGCAACGGGAAATTTTGCATACTCGAGGTCAACACGCGTGCCTGGTGGTACGTCGAATTCGCCGCGCGTTGCGGCGTGAACGTCTGCCGGATGGCATTCCAGGATGCCAACGGACTTCCGGTCACAGCTGCGCCGCGGAACTACGCGAGCGGTGTCGGCTGCGTCAGTCTGTATGGGGACATCAAGTCTGTCCTTGCACAGCCTCCGGCGGCGAGAGACCCGCGAAGGAAGATTCTTGGCCAGTGGGCACGCGCCCATTTCCATGTCTTCCGGTTCGATGATCCCGGGCCCGGGCTGTCCGTCGCCTGGAACATTTCCGGCCAACTGATCCGGAACAATGTCCGGCGCGCCTTGGGCAGGCAGTAGGCTGGCGTGTCCAGGCCCACGCTGCGGCGTATCATCGAACCGGCGGTTGCGGTCGCTGCTCGCGGAGTCATCGCCGCGTCGGGATTCCTCGAATCCGGCCAATGTGCACGACCGGCTGCAGGATCCCGCTCCGGCGCGGGACGACGGTGGATGAACAGCAGGTGCCCATGAGTGTCGATCTCGATTTTTCCTCGTTGTATCGGGAACTGCGACTGACTCCGTCGGCCAGCCTGCCCGACATGAAGCTCGCGTATCGCCGTCGCGTGGCCGAACTGCATCCAGACCGCATTCGCGATGGCGGAGATGCCGCACTGGCGGCTTCCGAACTCCAAAGGCTGACACGGCTGTACAACGATGCGATGGACTTCGAGCGTCGCTATGGACGGTTGCCCGGTGCACCCGCATCGGCTGCAACGACGAAACCCAGAATCGACATGCAGGTGCCGCGATCCGCGGCGCCAGAACCCCAACGGCGTCTGCCATGGGTATGGCTGCTGATCGGCATCGGCTTGATTTGCGCGATCCTGCTGCTGGTCGATGCCACTGTCGATGAGTCCGATACTCCGGCCATTCAGTCGCCGCCCTCGAACACGACCCAAACCGTGCCCGCCGCAACCCTCAGGCTGGGTATGCCGCGCAAGATTGTCCGGGACGTGCAGGGCGAGCCGTACCTGGATGGCGGTGATCGCTGGGAATATGGGCCATCCTGGCTGCTGTTCGATCGCGACATGCTGGTCGACTGGTACAGCTCGCCACTGAATCCATTGAAGGTCGCGCACTCGCGGCCGACGGGCAGCGACGAAACGGACCTGCGCATCGCCCGTCAGCGCGGACCGGCCGAACGATCCGCTGCCGTCGAGTGATTTCTCCTGCCCCGGTCTGCGCGGCGACGCACGTCGCCCTCATTCGAATCCGTTGACGAAGATGAAATCGGACTCGAACGCGAGCAGCCACAGCACCGCACCCTGATCCGGCGATTGGGTCCAGGTCACATCGTAGGTGCCGGGGCCGCCGACCTGCCGGTAGGCGACGGCGACTTGCACGCCACTGTTAGGAGGCAGATCGACGAAGCTGTCGATCAAGGTGAAGCCGTTGCCGGGAATCGCCGAATTGACCAGGTGAGGCGCATCGCCCCACCACAGTGCAATGAGCGTGGCGGGACCGGTCGTGATCACGCGCCCGCTGGTCGCGCGCGGTCCCTGCGCGGGGTAATTCTGCGCGATGTCCTGGAGGATCCCTGCATTGCGCAGCTCGACGAACGGCAGCGACAGCTCACCTGCCGCATAACCGTTCTTGACGATACTGACGGTATGGGCCGCTCCACCGCGTGCCGACAGCGAGATATAGGCCTTGATGTCGAACGCGCCGCCGTAGCCGTTGTAGACGACCGGCGGTCCGAGCGGTGTCCAGGTGTTGCCCTTGTTGTCGGTGGGCGGCTCCGTGTTCGAAGCGTATCCCCCGTTGAACACGATGAATGAACTGCCGCTTGCCTGCGTGTCGATCGGCGAGGTGACGGCCGGACTGATACCGTGCTGGTCCTCCTGGCCAAGCAGCGTATGCGAACCGGGTGACGGGATGCCCGCCTGCGTCCCCGCCGGCGGAACGTTGACCACACGTCTGATTTCGTGACCCGTCCAACTCCAGTAGACGAAGGCTCGTACCCGCGATGACCGCAGGCCCAGGCCGACCAGGAGAAGCACGAGGACTGCCGGTACCGTCAACCAACGGTATCGCACCGCCAAAACCCGAATGTGCCGATACATGCGATCGCACCTCTGCGGCCTTGGAGCGACTGCCGGAATCCAGTGAAAGCGACCAACCGCGAGCGCGTCAATCCAGAATTGATCAGTAGATCACCGAAGCGCCCCTGTCATCCAGATAGTGACACCGGCGGCAGACGGGCGGATACTTCAAATCCCTCTACCTGTCAAGGGGGGCGGAAATCATGAACGCCAGTGCCACCGGCCTTATCGATTTCGACTGGACCACGTTCGATCCATGGCGCATCCAGACGGTTCGCCATCAGCTGTCCGAACATCCTCTGATGCAACCCGATCAACTGGCCGCGCTCGCCGAGCGCTTCGAGGCTGGAGCTCCCAGCCAGATCTTCACGTTCAACAATGCAGCGACGGCGGGCACGAATCTCGATGCAGCGTGGCGCCTGCATCCGAACCGCAAGCACGCCGCCGACACCGTGCAGCGCATCGTCGATGCCAAGGCATGGCTGGATCTGCGCCACGTGCAGGCCGATCCGGTGTATCGCGGGCTGCTCGACGCGATCCTCGACACCATCAAGCCGCACATCGAGCGCAAGGATCCCGGCATGTACTACCGGGCCGGCTGGATTTTCGTGGCCTCACCGCACACGGTCACACCGTTCCACATCGACCGGGATCACGGCATCCTGCTACAGGTGCGCGGATGCAAGACGATATACGTGTGGGACGCTGACGATGCAGTGGTGGTCAGCGAGCGCGCACGCGATCGTTTCCACTCGCGCCACGAGCTGGATCTGGTCCAGTGGCATGAGGAGTTCCGGGAACGCGCGCATGCGTTCCATCTGCGCCCCGGCATGGGCGTGTACATGCCGTCGACCAGCCCGCACATGGTGGAAACCAGCGACGATGCGTCGATTTCGATGAGCTGTACCTACAGCACCTACGCGACACATCGCAACGCGCTGCTGCATGTGATGCACGACGTGGTGCGCGACGTGGGCATCGAACCACCCGCAGTCGGCCGACACCCGCTACTCGATACGATGACCTATCCCTGCGCTCGTGCGCTGGTTGGCGCACGCAGGTTTGGCCCCCGTGCGGACGTCTGTCCGTCGCATACCCGTTTCAGTCCATACGCGGTGGCGGATTGACCCAATGCAGGCGTTGATCACGCGAACAGGTCGAGCAATTGCACACTCGGTCACTCCGCGTTTTCAGCGGCTGAAATAGAAACCGAAATAGCGATCCAGGGAATGTGCCGGGCGATAGGCGATCTCGCAGCGCCGATCCGGATTCTCCCAGCGGTCCTGCTGGGTGTAACCGAGGGCTTTCAGGCCATCGATGAATTCGCGCTCGGCCATGATCCGGTACGGACAATACGCAGCCCCCATGTTCTGCAGCGTAAAGAACGATTCGTTCATGTGGATCGGCATCAGATTCACGAGCAGGTGGCGTGGTGGCTGCGCCAGCGAGCCGAGCAGATCGGCCAGCGTATAGTCGAGATACTGCAGCGATCCGGACGCAAACAGGATGTCGCAGCCGTCGGCGTCCGCCGGGCGCTCAGTGAACTCGAGCCTCCGGCACACGTCGTGCTCGTGCGCCCATGCAGCACCGGCTGCGATGACCGCGGGCACGTCGAGTACGCGCCAGCGGATCGCGTCGGGATAGCGCACGTAGCGTTGGTACGCGTAGTACGCGATGCCGATATGGCCGCCGATGTCGAACACCGACGTGTTGCCGGATTCGAACAGACGGGCAAGCCAAAGCATGACCGGATAGTCGCTGATGTAGACGCGGCGCGCACGCTCCCGATACAGCGCGGCTGCATGCTGATTGTCGTAGCCGAGCGGACGCGTCGTGGGGGCGCTGGCCTGCACCTCGGCGAAGCTGGAGAATACGCCGCGATACCAGTTGCCCGTTGTCGGCGCCCCGTGCGTGAACCGCCGCTCGTACAGCGCTTCCAGCACATGGCGGATGCCCGGCACGGTCGCCGCCCAGTCGGCCGTCGCGCGCAGCGATTGCGATACGCCCATCGCCCCTCCTCGCTGAATCACATCGTCGCCGCCGCGCGCGTGTCATCGCGACGTGTCCCACTGGACGCACCCATGCGTGCGCGGACCCCGGATGCCGGCATGCCCGGACTTGTCCCCGACGACTCGGCAGTGGACACTAGAGCGGACTCATACGCAAGGGGGAACGATGCGATCATGAGTGCCCACGCAACCCGCCTCGTCGACGTCGACTGGAGCGCTTTCGATCCGTGGCGCATCCAGGCCGTGCAGCACCGGCTGATGGAGCACCCACTGCTGCAACCGGACCAATTGATCGAACTCGGCAAACGCCTCGAGATCGACGGTCGCGTGCGCACGCACAGCAATGAAGCGGTGGCTGGCACACCGTTCAACACCGCGCCGCGTCTGCATCCGAACCGGAAGTCAGCCGCGGAAACCCTGCAGCAGATCCGTGATGCCAAGGCATGGATGTCCCTGCTCAACGTGCAGTCCGACCCGACCTATCGCACCCTGGTCGACGAAGTACTCGACGAATTGAAGGTCGGGGTCGATCGCAGCGATCCGGGTATGTGCTATCGCGGCGGCTGGATCTTCGTGACCTCGCCGAACACGGTCACTCCGTTCCATTTCGACAAGGAGCACAACTTCATCCTGCAGATCCGCGGGCGCAAGACACTTTATGTCTGGGACCATCGCGACACGGTCGCGGCGAGCGAGCAGGCGCGCGATCGCTTTCATGCGCGCCACGAACGCGACCTGCTGGTCTGGCGCGACGAGCTGCGCGAGCGCGCGCACGTGTTCCACCTGGAGCCGGGCCAGGGCGCCTACATGCCGTCGACCAGTCCGCACATGGTCGAGAACGGCAGCGAACCCTCGATCACGGTCAGCTTCACCTACTATACCGACGCGACGCGGCGCGACAGTCTGTTGCACAAGGCGCACGACCGCATGCGCAGTCTCGGCATCACGCCGCCGCCGGTCGGCCAGAACAAGGGACTCGACGCGCTGGTTCACGGCGGCTGGCGCTTCGCGTCGAACTCGGCGCAACTGGCGCGGCACCTTGCAGGCCGTACGATCCGTCCGGACAGCGCGCCGTACGCGTTCGCGGACGTGTACTGACCGGGCACCGCGGACACGCGGAGGTGCATGCGCAAACGGCACCAACGCTCAGGCATCGCGAAAATAGAACCCCAGGAAATGCTGCAGTGTGCATTCGGGATGCAACGGAACGTAGAGGGAACTCTCCAGGCAGTGCCACGAGTCCTCCAGCACATAGCCGAGATTTACCAGACTCGCGACAAACGCGGCGATGCTGTCGACCCGGCATGGACTGACCGAGAAGCCCGTGTTGTGCAACGTCACGTACGGCGTTCCACCGGTCAGGCACAGACGGTTGATCAGGACATGGCGCGGCATCCTGTCGAGCGCGCCGAGGATCGCAGCCAACGGCTGCTCGACAAATTGCAGGCATCCCGCCGTGAACAGGAGTTCGGCGCCGTCGAGTACTTCGACGCGGTCAGTGAAACTCAGGGCGGGCGCCGCCCGCTTCTCTGCAAAGAGGCGCCCCAGTGCGACGACCTCGGGCAGCTCGCAAACCGTCCAGACCATGCCGCGTGGCAGCGGCAGGCGATCACGATATGCGTAATAGGAGGCACCGACGCTGCCACCGAAATCGATAAAGCGGCCGTCACCCAATGTCGGCAGCAACCGGGTCAGCCAGTACAGGATCGGGTAGTCGTGCGACTTGATCGTCAGGTGCTGTTGCAGGCCGACTTCGTGGTCGGTCCGGTAGCGCGTATCCGCACCGAACCTCGCTGCAAAGGTCTGCGCGCTTGCGAACGAATCGAAAACGCCCCAATGCAGGTTCTGCCAGCCGCGCGCCGCAAAGAACCGGCGCTGGCCGACGTGCTCGACCAGGAAACGTGGCATGAGCGGCCTCAGCCCCCGCCTTGCCATTGCCATCGCTGCGGCCGGCATGATCGCTCCGCATGCAGCAACTACTGCTGCAATATCGGTATCACCCGACGCAATTCGCAGCATGGTCCGGAAACGACGGGAGCGCAAACGTCCCGTCACCGCGTCGATCAACCTGCTGGATCCGGCACCTGCTGGCACGGGATCCGCACCCGGTCCGCAGTGCGGCGTCGCGCGAGTCGCGACTCTGGTGCTGCCTTCTGCACCGGAAACAGCCCGGCTGATTCAGCCTCGGCCACACTGAGATACGAGATATCGGATGAATACGCGCATTCCCGAGCGAGAAATGCGAGAATTTCGTCGCATTTTCACCAGCCCGGACCCGTATCGGTCCCGGCAGGAATTGCGAGAGCTTCCCGTCGTTACATCTGCGGAGCGCAGGGCGTAAACGGTCGTCATGACAGGGGGCGCACGCTGCGCACTTAGCCGGGCGGAGCAGCGAAGCGAACGATGATCCAGCGTCAGCCGGACCAGCAGGATCAAGCGACGGGCCATGTGGCACTGCCCGATGTGCTGGTGCGCGCGGCGCGTGCGGAAAATGATGTCGCTGCGCGTACCACCGACTTGCCGGTCGACACGGCGATCGTCGTCGCGCTGCGAGCACGCGCACAACGGCTGGCCGTCCCGTTTGATGACCTTTGCCGGGCAGCATTGGCGCTAGTGGATGCGCGACTGACCGGCAATGCGCAAGTCACGCTAGGCGCCGCGCCGGCGGCGCGCGCGTGCGCGTACACGATCCCGGCAAGCGCCGAGCTCGAGGCCTGGCTGCGCGCCACCGTGGTCGCTACGCCAACGCATGACACGCCCGCGGCGGCAATGCCCGCGGCAGCCAGCGCGATGGGCGTCTGGACTGAGGATGCCGCGACTGCGGAGGCAGCGCTCGCATCGACATCGACCGCCTGGTGGTTTGACGGTACGCATCTCAATGCGCGCTTCCGCGATCCGCCGTTCGATGCGGCCACGGTCGACTTGCTCGCCGGTGCGCTCGGCAACGTCATGCGTGGACTTGCGACTGCGCAACGCCTCGAGGACGTGTCCGCGCTCAGTGTCGATGAAACACGGCGGCTGCTCGTCAACTGGAACGCGACCGCGGTCGTGCGTCATCCCGGCGACACCGTGCACGCCCTGTTCGGCGCGGTCGCGCGGCAACATCCCGAGCGCACCGCACTCGTCGACGGTGATGCACGCATCGGCTATCGCGAACTTGACGCACGCTCGGACCGCGTCGCTGCCGCGCTGATTGCGGCCGGCGTCGCGCCCGGCGATGCGGTCGCACTGCTGCTGGACCGCTCGATCGCGGCGATCGTCGCCGTGCTCGGCATCCTCAAGGCCGGTGCCGCCTACCTGCCGCTCGACCTCGCCCATCCGCCGGAGCGGCTCGCGTTCACGATCACCGACGCACGTGCGAAGCTCGCGATCGCGCAGCGCGGCGACGCGCCTGAGCTGCCGGGCAGCGGCGCGCACGTCGTGGCGATCGAGGATCTCGAGGCGGGCGCGTCCGGCTTCGACGCGCCCGCGCTCGACGGCGACGCACTCGCCTATGTGATGTACACCTCCGGCTCGACCGGCACGCCGAAGGGCGTCGAGATCGCGCACCGCTCGATCATTCGTCTCGTGCGCGAGGTCGACTACGTCGCGTTCGGCGATGCGCCGTGCGTGCTGCACGCGGCGCCCCTCGGCTTCGATGCGTCGACCTTGGAGATCTGGGGCGCGTTGCTGAACGGTGGCACGGTGGTGATCCATGCCGAGCGCATACCGAGCGGACGCGGACTCGCCGCGACGATCGCGCGCGCGCAGGTGCGCATCGCGTGGCTGACCGCGG
This sequence comes from Dokdonella soli, assembly GCF_039523175.1. NCBI lineage: Bacteria > Pseudomonadati > Pseudomonadota > Gammaproteobacteria > Lysobacterales > Rhodanobacteraceae > Dokdonella > Dokdonella soli. Next base: position 155,504 of record NZ_BAAAEU010000015.1, on the reverse strand, counting down.
CGCTGTTCAATGCGATCGTCGACGAGGACCCGCGCCACCTCGCCGGTCTCGAGCAGCTCCTGATCGGCGGCGAGGCGCTGTCCGTACCGCACGTGCGCAAGACGCTGGCCGCGCTGCCCGGCACCATGATCATCAACGGCTATGGCCCGACCGAATGCACGACATTCGCGGCGACCTACGCGATTCCGCGTGATCTCCCGGCCGATGCGCGCACGATCCCGATCGGCCGGCCGATTGCCGATACCACGCTGTACGTGCTCAACGCACGCGGCGAACCGGTGCCGACCGGCGTGATCGGCGAACTGCATATCGGTGGCGCTGGTGTCGCGCGTGGCTATCTCAACCGCCCGGAATTGACGGCCGAGCGCTTCGTGCCGGATCCGTTCGGCACACCCGGCGCGCGGCTCTACCGCACCGGCGATCGGGTGCGCTGGCTGCCCGAGGGTGTCATCGAGTTTCTCGGCCGCGCCGACGGCCAGATCAAGATCCGCGGCTATCGCATCGAGACCGGCGAGATCGAAGCCGCGCTGAAGAACCATCCGGCCGTGCGCGCGGCGGCCGTCGTCGTACGCGAAGACCGACCGGACCACAAGCGCCTGGTCGCCTACTACGTCGAGGACGCCTCGGTCGCGCCGGCCGCGTTGCGCACGGCGCTCGCGCGCACGCTGCCGGAGTTCATGGTGCCCGCGCTGTACATGCGCCTCGATGCCCTGCCGGTGACCGCGAACGGCAAGCTCGACCGGCGCGCGCTGCCGGTGCCGGATACGCAGCGCCCTGAACTCGGCGTCGCGTATGCGGCGCCCGTCGGCGCGACCGAGTCGCGTATCTGCGCGCTGTTCGCCGATCTGGTCGGCGTCGATCGCGTCGGTCGCGATGACAACTTCTTCGATCTCGGCGGCAACTCGCTGCTGGCGGTCAAGGCCGTCGCCGCGCTGGATGCGCAACGCGAGGCCCTGTCGATCACCGACTTCTTCCGTGCGCCGACACCGTCCGCGATCGCGATGACGCTCGAACACGGCGCAGATCGCACTGTCGCCGACTCGCGCCTGGCCCGGCGCGGGCGCGCCGATACGGCCGAACCGATCGCGATCATCGCGATGGCCGGCCGTTTCCCTGGCGCAGCTGACGTCGAGACATTCTGGCGCAACCTCTGCGACGGCCAGGAATCGATCACGTTCTTCGCGCCCGACCAGATCGATCCCGGCGTGCCGCGCGAGCTGCGCGACGATCCGGCCTATGTGCGCGCGCGCGGCGTGCTCGACGGCGTCGAGGACTTCGATGCCGCGTTCTTCGGCATCACGCCGCGCGAAGCGGACCTGATGGATCCGCAGCAGCGGATCTTCCTCGAGCTGTGCTGGGAATGCCTCGAGCGCGCCGGCCACGTGCCGGATGCCCACGCGGAGCCGGTCGGCGTATTCGCCGGCATGTACAACGCGACGTACTGGCAGCGCCATGTCAGCCAGCATCCGGAACTCGTCGAGAAGCTCGGCGAATTCCAGGTCATGCTGGGCAACGAGAAGGACTACATCGCGACGCGCGTCGCGCACAAGCTGAACCTGACCGGTCCCGCGATCAGCGTGCACACCGCGTGCTCGACCTCGCTGGTCGCGATCTGCCAAGCCGCCGACGCGCTGCGTGCGGGCCAGTGCGCGATGGCGCTGGCCGGCGGCGCTTCGCTGACCTGTCCGCCGCGCAGCGGTTATCTCTACCAGGACGGCGCGATGCTGTCGCCGGACGGGCATACGCGCGCGTTCGCCGCGGACGCGCAGGGCACGCTGTTCAGCGACGGCGCCGCGGTCGTGCTGCTGAAGCGCCTCGCCGATGCGCTCGCCGATGGCGACCCGGTCTACGCGGTGGTCCGCGGCGGTGCGGTCAACAACGACGGCGGCGTCAAGGCGAGTTTCACCGCGCCGAGCAGCGCCGGTCAGGCCGCGGTGATCGCAATGGCACTCGATGCGGCCGGCGTCGATGCGCGCTCGATCTCGTACGTCGAAGCGCACGGCACCGCGACACCGCTCGGCGACCCGATCGAGATCGAGGGTCTGACTACGGCGTTCCGGCGCAGCACGAACGCGACGGGCTTCTGCGCGATCGGCTCGCTGAAGAGCAACGTCGGCCATCTCGTCATTGCGGCCGGCGCCGCCGGCGTGATCAAGACCGCGTTCGCGCTGGCCGAGCGCCGACTACCGCCGACACTGCACGTCGGCGCGACCAATCCGGTGATCGATTTCGCGCATTCGCCGTTCGTGGTCAACCGCGAGCTGCGCGAGTGGCGCGACGACACGGGTCCGCTGCGTGCCGGCGTCAGCTCGTTCGGCGTTGGTGGCACCAACGCGCACGTGATCCTCGAGCAGGCGCCATCAAGCGTTGTCTCCGAACCGGCCGCGGGACCGCAGCTGCTGCCGCTGTCCGCGCGCACGCCGCGGGCACTCGCGGCAGCCGCGCAACGGCTCGGCGCGCACCTCGCCGCAGAGCCGGGCATCAATCTTGCCGACGTCGCATGGACGCTCGCGCACGGACGCAAGGCGTTCGCACAGCGCACCGCGATCGTCGCCGCCGATGTCGAGGACGCGATCCGCCAGCTCGGCGAGGCCGGCCCGACGTTGCGCGCGACCGAGGCACAGGCCGCCGGCGTCGTGTTCATGTTCCCCGGCCAAGGCGCGCAGTACGCCGGCATGGGCCGTGCGTTGCACGCGAGCGAGCCGGTGTTCCGCAACGCGCTCGACGCCTGCGCGGAAATCCTCGCCGGCGAGCTCGGCTTCGATCTGCGCGAACGCCTGTTCGCCGACACTACCGATGAGCTGCGCGAGACCGCGCTGACCCAGCCGGCCACGTTCGCGATCGAGTACGCGCTCGCCCAACTCTGGATCGCTGCCGGCATCCGTCCCGCCGCGCTGATCGGGCACAGCGTCGGCGAGTTCGTTGCCGCGGTGCTGGCCGGCGTCATGGGGCTCGACGATGCGCTGCGCCTGGTCGCACGACGCGGCCAGCTGATGCAAGCACTGCCGCCGGGCGCGATGCTGTCGGTACGCCTCGATGCCGAACGGCTCGGCGCGCGCCTGCCGGCCTCGCTCGCGCTCGCTGCCGAGAACGCGCCGGGCGCCTGCGTCGTCGCCGGCGAGATCGCCGACATCGAGACCTTCCGCATCGCACTCGAGGCCGACGGGATCGCCTGCCGCCCGCTGCGCACCTCGCATGCATTTCATTCATCGATGATGGAGCCGGTGCTTGCGCCGTTCCGCGCCGAGGTTGCGCGTGTCGCGCTGGCCGCGCCCTCGATCCCGATCGCCTCGACCTTGACCGGCGCGCTGCTGGAAGCCGCCGAGGCGACCTCGCCGGATTACTGGACGCGGCACCTGCGCGGCACCGTGCGCTTCGCGCGCGCGCTGGCGACGCTGCTCGAACGCGACGCCGGCAGCATCTTGCTCGAAGTCGGGCCGCGTGCGACGCTGGCCACGCTCGCGCGCCAGCAGGGGACACGGCCGCGCCACGCGATCGCGTCGCTCGCCGACACATCGGTGGGTGAACGCTGCGCCTGGCTTGGTGCGGCCGGACAGCTCTGGTGCGCCGGCGCGTCGTTCGATTTCGGTCCGCTCGACCGGCGTGCGCACAAGCGGCGTGTGCGCCTGCCGACCTATCCGTTCGAACGCAAACGCCACTGGGTCGAGGCAACACCCACGGCGACGCTTCCGGTACCCCTGCCGACGTTTGTGCCACCGCCGATCCCGGAGCTGCCGATGGCCCCTGCTGCGCCTGCTGCATCGCCTTCCGCCAACGCCGCCGACCGCCGGCCGCGCCTGCTCGCGCAACTCAAGAACCTCATCGAGGATGTGGCCGGTGTCGAAGTCGGTGATGCGGATCCGGCCGCGAACTTCATCGAACTCGGCCTGGATTCGCTGGCGCTGACCCAGGTCGCGCTACAACTATCGAAATCATTCGGCCTCAAGCTCACGTTCCGCCAGTTGATGGAAGACCTGTCTTCCCTGGAGGGCCTTGCCATGCATATCGACCGCGAACTGCCGCCGGACGCACCGCCGTCCGCCGCGTCTGCCGCCGCGCCGACGGCACCCGCAATGCCCTCCGCCATCCTGCCGGTCGCCGTGCCGGGCGGACTCGTGCAGCAGGTGATCCAGCAGCAGATGCTGATCATGCAGCAGCAACTCGCGCTACTCGGCGGTGCGGGACCGGCGATCACGCCCGCACCTGTGGGGGTGCCGGTTGCGCCCGCTGCACCGATCGCCGCGGCGCTGCCGATTGCGACGCCCGCGCCGGCGCAGGACGACGAGGCCGCGCTTGCGCACACGACCTACGACGTGAAGAAGGCGTTCGGCGCGATCGCGCGCATCCATTCGACGAAGACCGATCTCACCGACCGCCAGCGCGCGCGCCTCGATGCGTTCATGCGCCGCTACATTGCTCGTACGCAGAAGTCGAAGGACTACACCAGCGAGCATCGTCCACATCTGGCCGACCCGCGCGTGGTCAACGGTTTTCGCCCGCTGCTCAAGGAGATCATCTACCAGATCGTGATCGGGCGTTCGAAGGGTGCTCACCTGTGGGATCTGGACGGCAACGAATACGTCGACGCGCTGAGCGGCTTCGGCATGAACCTGTTCGGCTGGCAACCGGATTTCGTGCTCGACGCGGTGCGTCGGCAACTCGATCTCGGCTACGAGATCGGCCCGCAGCATCCGCTCGCCGGTGAAGTCGCCCGGCTGATCTGCGAGGTCACCGGCTTCGATCGTGCCGGCCTGTGCAACACCGGCTCCGAGGCGGTCATGGGCACGATCCGCATCGCGCGCACCGTGACCGGGCGCAGCACGCTGGTGATCTTCAGCGGCGCCTATCACGGCATCTTCGACGAGGTCATCGTGCGCGGCACGAAGAAGCTGCGCTCGGTGCCAGCCGCGCCGGGCATCCTGCGCAACACCGCCGAGAACGTGCTGGTGCTCGATTACGGCACACCGGAGACGCTGGCGATCATCCGCGAGCGCGCGCACGAGATCGCCGCGGTTCTGGTCGAGCCGGTGCAGAGCCGGCGTCCGGACTTCCAGCCGCGCGAGTTCCTGCACGAGCTGCGCGAGATCACACGCGAGGCCGGCGCGCTGCTGATCTTCGACGAGGTCGTGACCGGCTTTCGCGCGCATCCGCGCGGCGCGCAGCACGTGCTCGGCGTCGACGCCGACCTCGCCTCATACGGCAAGGTCGTCGGCGGCGGCTTCCCGATCGGCGTGATCGCCGGCAAGCGCGACTACATGGACGCGCTCGACGGCGGCCAATGGCAGTTCGGCGATGATTCACACCCGACCGTCGGCGTGACGTATTTCGCGGGCACCTTCGTGCGCCATCCGCTCGCGCTGGCCGCAGCGAAGGCGGTGCTCGGCCACCTCAAGCACGAAGGCCCGGCGCTGCAGGAGCGGCTCAACACGCGCACGGCGAAGCTGGCGGCTGAATTGAACGCGCACTGCGCAGAGGTCGGTGCACCGGTCACGATCGCGCACTTCGCCTCGATCTGGAAGATCGCTTTCAGCGAAGACCATCCGCTGCAGGATCTGCTGTTCGCGATGATGCGCAGCCGCGGCATCCACATCCTCGACAATTTCCCGTGCTTCTTCACGACCATGCACAGCGAGTCCGACTTCACCGCGATCGCGCAGGCGTTCAAGGAGTCGATCGCGGAACTGCAGGAGGCCGAATTCCTGCCGCGCCGGGCGATCGCGCAAAGCCGCGCGTTCGATGCGGCGAAGCCGCCGCTGCCCGGTGCACGGCTGGGCAAGGATGCGGATGGCAACCCGGCCTGGTTCGTGCCGAATCCGGACGCACCGGGCAAGTACAGAAGGATCGACGCATGAGCACGGCGGACATCCAGAGCGCTGCTTCGACGGCCGTGGACTACGATCCGTTCTCGACCGCGCCGCTGGCGCGCGTGGTGCCGTCGACCGAACCGCAGCGCGAGATCTGGCTCGCGGCAAAACTCGAACCTGAGGCATCGCTCGCCTACAACGAATCGGTGTCGCTGCATCTGCGCGGACCGCTGGACGCGAACGCGTTGCGCACGGCCCTGCAGGCGCTCGGTGATCGCCACGAAGCGCTGCGCGCGACGCTGAGCGCGAACGGCGAGGATTTCTGCATCGCCGAACACGTCGATCTGCCGTATGCGGAGCACGATCTTTCCGCGCTCGATCCCGAGGTGCGCGAGGCCGAGGTCGCGGCGGCGCTGCGCCGCGTCGTCGAGACGCCGTTCGATCTCGAAAAGGGCCCGCTGCTGCGCACGGAACGCCTGCGTCTCGGCGAACACGATCACCTGCTCGTGCTGACCGCGCACCATATCGTCTGCGACGGCTGGTCGTGGGGCGTGATCGTCAGCGATCTGGCCGCACTTTACCGCGGCGCTGGCGCCGCATTGCCACCGGCTGATTCGTTCGGCGACTTCGCGCTCGCGCAGGCAGCGCTTCCGGGGACGGATGCACACCGCGCGGACGAGGCGTACTGGCTGGCGCGCTTCGGCGGGCCCGCGCCGTCGCTCGATCTGCCGACCGATCGCCCGCGACCGCGCCGCCGCACGTTCACGTCGCGGCGCGAAGACCGCATGCTCGATGCGGCGCTGATTGCCGAAGTCAAAAGCCTCGGCGCAAAACGCCGCGCCAGTCTCTACGCAACGCTGCTGTCCGCGTTCGGCGTGCTGCTGCAGCGCCTCAGCGGGCAGGACGATGTGGTGATCGGCATTCCCGCCGCGGGACAGGCCGGCGGTGGCCATCACGCCCTGGTCGGTCATTGCGTCAACGTGCTGCCGCTGCGCGCGGCGATCGATCCGGCGGCGCCGTTCGCGGACATCCTCGACCGCGTGCGTGGCGATCTGCTCGACTCTTTCGATCACCAGCAGTACACGCTGGGCACGCTGCTCAGGCGTCTCGCGCTGGCGCGCGACGCGAGCCGGCTGCCGCTGGTCAGCGTGCTGTTCAATCTCGATCAGGCGCTGGACGAGTCGAGCGTCACCTTCGCCGATCTCGGCTTCGAGTTTCGCGGCAATCCACGCACGTTCGAGAACTTCGAACTCTTCATCAACGCGGTGCAGGTGAACGGCGCGTTGCGCCTGGAATGCCAGTACAATAGCGATCTCTTCCACGCGGACACCGTGCGTGCGTGGCTCGATGCGTACGAAACCCTGCTGCGCAGCGCGGTGGCCGACCCGGCCGTCGCCGCGCGCGATCTCGTGCTGATTTCCGAACCGGCGCGCGCGCGGCTCGAAGCGTTCCAGCCCGCGCGCACACCCTACGCGGCCGATCGTCTCGCGCACGAATACTTCGAGGCGCAGGTCGATCTCGCACCGACACGTGCGGCCGTTCGCGACGCCAAGACGCGATGGAGCTATGCCGACCTCGAAGCGCGCGCGAACCGCATCGCTCACACATTGCGCGCACGCGGCGTGCGGCGCGGCGCTCTGGTCGGCCTCAGCCTCACGCGCGGCGTCGACATGGTCGCGGCCGTGCTCGGCACGCTCAAGGCCGGCGCAGGTTACGTGCCGCTCGATCCCGCGTTTCCGGCGGAGCGACTGGCCTTCATGGCGGAGGACGCCGCGCTTGCTGCGCTGATCGTGGACGATGCGGCGCCGAGCAGTTTCACGTTTGCGAACGATCGCACGATATCGCTGACGCGCGATGCGGACACGATCCTGGCGGCGCCGTCGACGCGCGCCGCGCGCGACGACGCGGCCGCAGCCCCCGACTCGGTCGTGTACGTGATCTTCACGTCCGGATCGACCGGCAAGCCCAAGGGCGTGCGCGTGCCGCACCGCTCGGCCTCGAATTTCCTGACCACGATGCAGCGCGTACCCGGCATTGGTGCGGACGATCGTCTCGTCTCGGTGACCACGCTGTCCTTCGACATCGCGTTCATGGAGCTGATGCTGCCGCTCAGCGCGGGTGCGGAGATCGTGATCGCCGGTCACGATGATGTGCGCGATGGTGCCGCGCTGCGCAAGCTCGTCGAACAGAGCGCGGCGACGATGATGCAGGCGACACCGGCCGGCTGGCGCATCCTGGTCGATTCGGGCTGGCGGGGCCATGCCGGTTTCAGGGCGGTCTCGGGCGGCGAGCCGCTGCCGGTCGATCTTGCCGAAGCGCTGCTGCAGCGCTGCGGCGAAGTGTGGAACGGCTACGGGCCGACCGAGACCACGGTGTATTCGACCTACTGGCGCGTCGCCGAACCGCGCAACGGCATCTTCATCGGCCGGCCGGTCGGCAACACCAGCGTACGCGTGCTCGACGCCGGGGGCGCACTGTGTCCGCTCGGCGTTCCGGGTGAACTCTACATCGGCGGCGACGGCGTCGCGCTCGGCTATCTCAACCGACCCGAACTTGATGCGGAACGCTTCGTGCCAGATCCGTTCGGCACGCAACCCGGCGCGCGCCGCTACCGCACGGGCGACCGCGGCCGCTGGCACAGCGATGGCCAGATCGAACATCTCGGCCGGCTGGATTTCCAGGTCAAGGTGCGCGGCTACCGCATCGAGCTCGGCGAGATCGAGGCGAACCTCGCCGCTGCGCCCGGCGTCGCGCGCGCGGTCGCGGTCGCACGCGAGGACCGTGCCGGCGATGTGCGGCTGGTCGCCTACGTCGTCGCGCGCGAGGGGGCTTCGCTCGATGAAACGGCGCTGCGGACGCAGCTGAAGGCACGCCTTCCGGACTACATGGTGCCGCAGCACATCCTCCTGCTCGATGCGATTCCATTGCTGCCCAACGGCAAGATCGACCGCAAGGCGCTGCCGGCGCCGCAGCGCCCGGCCAGCGCCGCGAGCGAACGCATCGCACCGCGTGACGAACGCGAGCAGCGCGTCGCGACCGCGATGGAGGAAATCCTGGTGCTGCCCGGGCTCGGCATCCACGACGACTTCTTCGCACTCGGCGGCCATTCGCTGCTCGCCGCCCAGCTCACCGCGCGGCTCAACCGCGAGTTCGGCGTCAGTCTGTCGTTCCGCACGCTGTTCGACGCGCCGACGATTGCCGGGCTCGCGAGCGCGATCGGCGCCCAGCTCGATGACCGTGATGCGATCAAGGCGGATCCCATCACGCGCCGTGTGGACCAGACCCGCGCACCGCTGTCACTAATGCAGCAGCGCCTGTGGTTCCTCGAGGAAATGAACCCGGGCCGCGTCACCTACAACGCGCCGTCGGCGCATCGACTGCGCGGCCATCTCGACGAAGCCGCGTTCGAACGCGCGTTCGCGGCGATGGTGCAGCGCCAGCCGGTGCTGCGCACCGCGATCCGTCGCGACGGCGATCAGCTCATGCAGGTCGTCGAGCCGATCATCGATCTCGAGCTGTTCCCGGCGGAGGACCTGTCGGCGCTGCCGGTGAACGAGCGCGAGGCGGTGCTGATGCGGCGCCTGCAGGAACTGACCGACACGCCGTTCGACCTCACGCGCGCGCCGCTGTTCCGAGCCCGCATGTTCCGACTCGGCACGGACGATCACGCGCTGTTCTTCATGCCGCATCACATCATCTGGGACGGCTGGTCGTTCGATCTCCTGTATGTCGAACTGACTGAGGCGTACCGCGCGATCCTGGCCGACCGACAGCCGACCTTGCCGGCGTTGCCAGTGAGTTACGGCGATTTCGCGGAGTGGCATGCGCGCTGGCTCGAGGGGCCGCAGCTGCAGGCGCAGCTCGCGTTCTGGCGCGAGCGACTGACGCAGGTCGGCGAGCCGCGGAGCCTGCCGACCGACAAGCCGCGCCGGCCGGGCATGTCCGGCGAGGGCCGCACCGAATGGATCCGCGTGCCGAAGGAGCAGACTGAGGCCATGCATTCGGTCGCGCGCAGCGCCGACGCGACGCTCAACATGACCCTGCTCGCGCTGTACTACGTGTTGCTGCACGGGAGTACGGGCCAGCGCGATCTGGTGATCGGCACGCCGGTGCGCGGGCGCAACCACGCCGAAGTCGAATCGGTCATGGGCTATTTCACCAACCTGGTGCCGCTGCACGTCTCGGTGAATCCGGCACTGCCGTTTGTCGACTTCGTGCGCGAGGTCAAGCGCGTCGTCATCGACAGCTTCGGCAATCCGGACGTCCCGCTGGAGTACCTGCAGCGCGAACTCAAGGTCCGCCACGGCGGCGGCGCGCTGCTCTATCAGGCGCTGTTCTCGTTCCAGGACGCGCGCCAGCGCGTCACCGACTGGGGCGGCCTTTCGCACGAGCAGATCCTGCTTTTCCAGCGTGGCGCGACCGAGGATCTTGGCCTCTGGTTCCTGGAAAACGCCAGCGGCATGATCGGTGGCGTCACCTACAATGCGGACATCCTGCGCGCCGACACGGCGTGCATGCTGCGCGAGCGATATCTCGACCTGCTTGCGCGGGTGATTGCGGATGCACGGCAACCGATCGCCTCACTAACGCGGATCAGCGATGCCGACCTGGCGCAGATCAAACGCTGGAATGTGCCTGCAACAGATCTGCCTGCGCCGGCGTGCATCCATGCGCTCTTCGAAGCTCAGATGGATCGCGCGCCTGCGTCAACCGCCGTCAGCGTCGGCAGCTGGGGCACGAGTTACGCGGAGGTCGAGCAGCGCGCGAACCGCATCGCGGCGTGCCTGCGCCGGCGCGGCGTCGGCGAGCACAGCCTGGTCGCGCTCGCCGCAGAACCCGGCGTCAACCGCATCGCCGCCGTGTTCGGCATCCTCAAGGCCGGCGGCGCTTGCCTGCCACTCGATCCTTCGGATCCACCTGCACGGCTCAAGGCGCTGCTCGCCGACGCACGCGCGACAGCGCTCATCGGCGACTCCAGACTCGAGCACGCTCTCGAATGGCCGCGCACGCGCGCGCTGTGGTTCGATGCCGATGCGCCGGAAATTATCACTGCGCCCAGCGGCCGCGAGACGCGCCAGTACGGCGACCTCGACGCACCGGCGCTCGCCCTCTACACGCCGCACCCTTCCGGCCAACCGCACGCCACCCGGTTCACGCATCGCACGATCGTGAATCTGCTTGCGGGCCTGCGCCGCGTACTCGACATCGGCGACCAGGATCGCGTCCTCGGCACCGCCGGAGTGGATACCGGAATGTCGATCCTCGAGTGCCTGCTGCCGCTCGTCAGCGGCGCCGAGTTCGTGCAGGCAAGCCGCAGCGAGGCCGCCAGCGGCGATGCCTTGTCGAAACTGGTCGTCTCCAGCCGGCCCAGCGTTGCCTTTGCGAGCGCGGAAGCCTGGCAAGCACTGCTTGCCGCCGAAGGACCGGACCACCCGCAACCGAAGGCTGTCTGCGTTGGCGATTCACCGAAGTCCGAGCTCGCCGAGAGGATCGCGGCGCGTGGCAGCGGACTCTGGCATGCGCTGACGACCGATGCGACGATCATCGCCAGCTGTGCCCGGGTCGATTCGCTCGCGGCCGGCGTCGATGCCGGCGCCACGTTTGCGATGGTTCCGATCGGCGTGGTCGATGCCTCGGACCAGCCGTGTCCGATCGGCGCGATCGGCGAGATTTGCGTCGGTCACGTGATGGACCCTGCCACGATCGCGCTTCGTGAAAGTGTCGGGCGCACCGGATATCGCGGGCGCTGGCTCGCGAGCGGGCGCATCGAGGAACTGGGCCGCCTGGATCGTCGCGTCAGCGTCGGTGGCCGCGCCGTCGAACCCGCGGAGATCGAAACCCGACTGCAGGCGCAGCCTGGCGTCGATCGGTCGGTCGTCGTCGCGCGGGCGGATCGCGCAGGCGCCATGCAGCTGGAGGCCTACGTCACGCCGACGCCGGCTGGCACGCAGACTGACCTCGCGCATCTGCGCGCGACGCTCGCGGAGAGTCTTCCCGCCCATGCGATCCCGGCCCGAATCATCGCGCTGGACGAGCTGCCGATGTCGGCGAATGGTGACGCGGACGTTGCGGCGCTTGTGCCACCCGCGGAAGCTGGCGATGGCCAGACCAGTGTCGCCGCCGATGAGCCAGCCACTGCTGCCGAACGGCTGCTCGCCGCCATCTGGATGGAAGTACTCGGAGTTCCGCGCGTCGGCTCCGGCGACAACTTCTTCGACCTTGGCGGACACTCACTGCTCGCGGTCGCCATGATGACGAAGGTCGAGAAACAGACGCGCGTGCGCATGAACCTGCTGAGAGTCGCCAACAGCACGCTGCGCGCGCTCGCCGCCGAGCTGCCGGACGCTCCGGCCAGCATTGTCGCCACGCCGACGCTGGGTCAGCGCATGCGCAACCTGTTCGGCCTGGGGCGGCGCGAATGAATCCGCCGCTGCAACCGCAGATGCTCGAGGCGGATGGGCGGCGACTTTTCTCGGTGCTGCATTCGCCCGAGGGACGCCCGCGCGCTGGCGTGCTGATGTGTGCCCCGATCCTTCACGAGCACGTGCGCAGCTATCGCCTGTTCGCGCTGCTGGGTGATGCGCTCGCCAGCCATGGCGTGGCGGTGTTGCGGTTCGACTATTACGGCACCGGCGATTCGGGAGGTTCCGATGCGGAGTTTGACCTCGACGGTGCGGCCAGCGATGCCGCGCGCGCGCTGGAGATACTGCGTGGCCGCATCGGCGACGCTCCGGTGATCGTGCTCGGCATCCGCGCCGGCGTGTTCCCGGCCGTGCGCATCGCCGCGCAGGCCCAGGCGCTCTGGCTGTGGCAACCGATCCGCGACGGTCGTGCCTACCTGGCCGGGTTGCGGCAGCGGGACGCGGATGAGCGGCGCTCGACCCGACGCTACGCACTCCGAGCCGAGGCGCGGCAGATCGACTATCCCGACAGCCTGATGGGATTTCCGTGCAGCGATGCCCTGCTCGTCGGCCTTCGCGAGGCGCCCGATCCGCTATCCGGCGCGCCGCCGGTTCCGTTGGCAGTGTGCGACCGCGATGCCGCCGCCGCAGCGGCGCCACCCACAGTGACCGCACTCGAACTGGCGCCAGCGCTGACCGAATGGGCCGACCAGCTGGAAATGTACCTCCAGCCCGTGCGACCGGTGCAGGAAGTGGCCGGGCGCCTGGCAGCCCTCCTGGACACTCACTGAGCATGGAAGAAATTCTCGATCTCGGCGACGGACTGTTCGGCATCCTGAACCTGCCTCCGATCACGCAGCGGCGGCGTACCGCACTGGTTCTGTTCGATGCGGGCTTCATCCACAGGGTCGGCCCGTTCCGCCTGCACGCGCGCCTGGCACGAGCAGTTGCCGCGGAGGGCTATCCGGTGCTGCGCTTCGACCATCCCGGGGTCGGCGATGCGCTGGCGTTGGCCACGCTGCCGGCCGTGCGCGCAGCGGCACGCATCTTCGATCGCATCCGGGCCCGCACGGATTGCGAGCGCTTTGTCGTCGGCGGCATATGCAGCGCGGCAGACCAGGGCTGGCAGGTCGCACTGAACGAGCATCGTGCCGGCGGCATCCTCATGCTTGATGGGCTGGCCCGCAAAGGCCCCTGGCATGTCATCGGCCGACTCAAGCGGCTGGCACGCGAACCGTTCCCGCGCTGGCTGGCCGCGCTGCGCCGGCACCTGCGCTTGCGGCCGCCCCCTCAAGCTGGCGTGACTGCCGAAGACGTACGCGATTGGCCTGCGCCGGGTGTCGAACGCTCTCAACTGGCCAGCCTGGTGGCACGCGACGTCGAGATCTTTGCGCTCTACACCGGCGGCGCCGCGCACTTCGTGCATCCACGCCAATTTCGCGCGACCTACGGCGCGGCAGCAGCATCGACACGCGTGCAGTTCGCATACTGGGAGCACTGCGACCACATGTTCTACGCCGAGCCGGATCGCCAGCGCCTGATCGCCGCCGTGGTCGACTGGATGCAGGCGCGATTTCCGGACCGCACTGAACGACCGCGAGCCACCGCGGGATCACTCATCCGGCAAGATGTCGTGTGAAGCCCATCACCCTTGCGGACTGTGGAGAGAACGGCAGACTCCACTCGTCGAGGCCGTGTCCCAGTCAATCAGCTCGGAGGCATGGACCATGCGGCGCGCAGGAGAAAACGCGGCATCGAAGATATTCTTGCCGGACTCCATTCCATCATAGTCAATTCCCGCCATGCCCAGCATGGATGGGAACATTTCCGTCGTAATCAGCGGCTTTCCGGAATTGCCGGACAAATTATCCGCCCGTTCGTGGAAATCGGCTCGATATTGGTCGGATAGCCACACGAACGAGGCTACCGGATACTGGACATAGTCATAGCCTCCGTGTCCGGTTTCTCCGCATGCTCCATCGAACAGATCCTCGCCGTGGTCCGCCACATAGAACAGTCCCGCATCCGCCCCGATAGCCGCCAGATCGGAAATCACCTCCGCGAGCACATGATCGGTATACAGGACGGAATTGTCATAGGAATTGTTGACCTCCTGCTTCAGCCTCACGTCGTGATCGTCGGGATTGTCCTCCGGGAGATCGGTCAGGGATGGCTTGAATGTGTTGAATTCAATCGGATATCGCCGCTGATACGAATCGTGGCTGCCGAGCAGGTGGATTACAAAAAACTGCTTTGGCTCATTCCTTTCCAGGCGCTCGCGCAAGAGGGGCAGCAATACCCCGTCGTAGGTGCCCTTCCCGAAGCCTGAATTGTTTGATGGATTCACGAAAATCCATTCGTCGGACTGGCGCGCCACTCGCGTAATCGCGTTCTCCGCCTCGCCGAAGGAGGGCTGGTTGGAAAGCCAATAGGTTTTGAACCCGGCTTCCTTGTAAGCCCTGACCGTATTCAGGATGGTTGGCTTCCTTGGATTGGAGCCCTTCAAGTCCGCCGTCAGGATCGTCGGAACGGCATGCGTCGTCAGCGTCCACGGCGTCACCATGTCCGGAATCTTCACTACCCCGCGTGTCTCGGCCAGTCTTGGCGTGGTATTCCGCTGGTAGCCGAGGATGCCCATTCGGTCGCGCCGGCCGGTTTCCCCGATCGCCAGGACGTAGACCTCCCGAGCCGAGTTGGCGTTCAGCTCAACGGCATCGATTCTTGCGTGTTCCGTCTGCCTCAGAAAGGCGGATATCTCGGCTTCCTGCTTCATGTATTCCGCAATCGAGAAGGCGCGCCCGAAAGGAAATATCCCCTTCAACTTCAACGGAACCCGGTCGACGAACTTCTCCAGCGCGCCTTTGTAGGCGGGCATCTCCTCTGACGCCTTTTCGCTGGTGTCGATCGACCAGCCGACCGCCATCACCGAGAAGGCCACAAACAGGAGTGCAACACGGGAAGGCCACTTGAATAACTCCGTCCATTGCGGCGGATGCAAGCGCCCGCTGCTCCATACGCCCAACCACCAGGCGAGAATGGAAAAACCGATCAGGCCGACAAACTCCACCCCTCGTCCGCGCATATAGTCGGATGTTTCCGACCAATGCGTTTCCGTTATTGCCTCAACAATCGAGGGGATTATGTTTGTAGTAGGAGGCTCCCTGTAGGTTGTTGTATAGAACAGATCGAACGGGAGCAACAGAAAAAAAATCGGGAGCGAATACAGGCAGGCCCGCCTCATGCTCCGGAACGCCAGCAGCCAGGCCGCCATCAGACCGATGGAGATGGCGAGCTTCGCCTTGCTGGCGACTACGGGGATATAAATAGTCGTCAATATGTTCGGGGACAGCCATGCAAGGCAGTAGGCAGCCAATCCCGTGAGGGGAAGCATGCTCGAAAGCCATCCGCCGGCGACCGACGTGTCCCCTTCCCCTCCCGCAACCGCGACATCCCTTTTCATATCAACCTCGCCCGTCTTTCTCCAAAGAGAGCCGGCTCATCGGCGTTCTTCCGCTGCAACCCGTCAAAGGGGAAACGCAAGCAGTCACACTCGACTTCCACTACGCCATCTTCCTGCCGTGGCGGCGCCATTCTGAACTCAAGCCTCGGCGCGAGGAACAGCACTTGCACGCAACGCATGTCGACGCAACCGCAGGAACGGTCGCTCGATGATGAAGTACGACAGGAGTGCTGCCGCGAAGGCGAGCGCGAGGTTCAGTGGAAACGCGGTGACGGGCGCGTCCGCATGTCGATTCAGGAATGGCTGCTGCCACAGGTACAGCGAATAGCTGAGCGTGCCGATGAATACGACCGGGCGCAGATTGAGCAGGCGCCCGGTCCAGGTTGCGGTGCGCCGTGTGCTCGCCTCGACGAGCACCGCCATGAGCAGCAACATCCACGGCCACACCAGGAGATCGACCAAGGTGTATCCGCGCTCGCGATTGACCATCACGATCAGCGGCAGAAGCAGCAATAGCCAGCGGCTGCCCGTGAGGCGCACGTACGCCGGCTGCGTCAGCAGCCATGGTCGCAACAGCGCGATGGCGCAGCCGATGGCGATGCCGTCGGCGACCGCGGGAAAGATTTCCAGATCGCGATACGGCCCGGAGGCGAGCGCGAGATGCATGCCCGCCCTGATCACTGGTGCCGCGGCAAATGCGATGAATGCGGCGATGACCGCACGCCGCCCCCCGAGCCGGATGAACAGCAGCGGCCACAGCAGGTAGAACTGCTCCTCGACCGAGAGCGACCACAGATGTCCGATGTTCCACGAGCGCCCAGCGTTGTAGTTGACCACATAGGTCAACGCGGTGACGAGATCGGTCATACTGATCCGTACCCAGCCGATCAGATCGGCGATCACGATGATCAGGATGAACGCGTAGAACGCCGGAAAGATGCGCAGCACGCGGCGCACATAGAATGCCTTCAGCGAGACTCCGCCGGTCCGTTGCCGCTCGCTCATCAGCAACGAGGTGATCAGGAAGCCGGAGATGATGAAGAAGATGTTTACGCCGAGGTTCGCGAGATCGCCCAGCGAACGCCATAGCTCGACGGGGGGAAATCCCCGGGCACCCTGGAGATGTCCGAGCAATACCAGCGCGATGGATCCGGCACGCAGACCGTCCAAGGATGGAATCCTGTCGCTGGCCATGCGATCACCACCTCCCTCACCCGGCAGTTACAGGTTCCTGCCGGAAGTCCGAACCTGCCGACATCCGTTCGCGGACATCTACCGCGCTCCGCGCCCGAACAACACCACTTCGACGGTCTGCACCAGGATCATCGCGTCGAGCAGCAGACTCTGGTTCTTGACGTAGAACAGGTCGTACTTGAGCTTCTCGATGGCATCTTCTTCCGACGCTCCGTAGGGATAGTTGAGCTGGGCCCAACCGGTCAGACCGGGCTTCACGCAATGACGCAACCGGTAGTAGCGGATCTTCGGCGCCAGCTGCTCGACGAACAAGGGACGCTCCGGACGCGGACCGATGAAGCTCATGTCGCCGCGCAGGACATTCCACAGCTGCGGCAGTTCGTCGAGTCGCGTCTTGCGGATGAAGCGGCCGACACGGGTGACGCGATCGTCGTTCTTGGTCGCCCAACGCGCCACGCCGTCCTTTTCGGCGTCGGTGCGCATGCTGCGGAACTTGATCAGCCGGAATGGCTGACCGCGTTCGCCGACACGCTCCTGGCGGTACAGCACCGGCGCAGCCGCACCGGATTCGATCAGGATGGCCAATGCGGTGAGCAGCATCAGCGGCCAGGTCAAGGCCAGCACGAGGGCCGCGGAGCTGACATCGAACGCGCGTTTGGTCAGACGCCGCAACGGAGTGCTGTCGAACCCCCCCGAGAACAGCAGCCAGGACGGATCGGCGAGCGACAGCTGCACGCGTCCGGATTCGCGCTCGAAGAACGTGGTCAGCGGCGTGATCGCGACGCCGGCCTGCTTGCATTCAAGCAGCTCATCCATCGGCAGCTGCCCGCGACGGTCGTCTGGACCTACGACGATCTCGTTGATCTGCATCTGCTTCGTACACGCGACGAGACCGTCCGGTGCGGCGATCAGATTTTCTTGTGAAACCGCCGACTTTTCGCCCTCCACCGGCAAGAAACCCACCACGTGGAAACCGCGGCGATCGACCCGGCGGCGCATGCGCTCGACGATCAGCGCGGCGCGGCGGCCGCTGCCGAGCACCAGCACGCGCCGCTTGAGGGCATCGGCATCGACCAGGCGCACGAACAGCGCACGGAAGCCGGTGATCAGCGGAAATCCGATCAGCAGGGCCAATCCCAACACGCCACGGCCAACGTCGAACTGCGGCACCATGTAGTACAGCAGCGCGACCGCGACCCAACCCAGCGCGAACGCGATCGCCTGCCGCGCCAGCAAACCCTGCCAGCGCTCGCGCATGCGCGGCTGGTAGAGTCCGAGCGCCGACATCGCCCCCACCAGGATCGCGCCGAACGCCAGGGCACGTACCAGCAGCAGCCGCGTGTGCATGACGAGGTCCGCCGACGCATGCCAGTAGCGCAGATGCGTAGCCAGCACCAGCGACAACGCGAACAGGAACAACTCGCACAGGCCGAGCAGGAACAGCCAGCGCATCGTCTGTTCGCGCAGCAGATGGAGCATCAGTCGTTCCTTGCCGGACTGTGGCCGGCCGCTCGTTGGCGGAGCACCCCTTGTCCGCTGTACGCAGGAAGCGCGCCAGCCACGCGCAGCCACCACGGCGCAGCGGTGGCTGGAGAGACACCCGATCTAGCCTCGCGCATTCCGTCGCCCTCTGAAGCGCATCGCCCGGACAGAATCCACCCCGAAATACTGCACCCGCCACGTCAACCGCACTGCCGCATCGAGCCCCAAGCGTCTATCATCCTCCCAGTCGCGGGCACTCGCCGCAAGCCCAACTTAAACCACCTATCGCTGCAGGGAAAAACCGCATGTGCGGAATCGTCGCCGCTACCGCTCAACGTGATGTCGTGCCGCTCCTGATCGCCGGACTCAAGGCCCTGGAATACCGCGGCTACGACTCAGCCGGCATCTCCGTGCTCGAGGACGGCAAGCTCGCGCGCGTGCGCGCGGCCGGCAAGGTACGCGAACTCGAGGCACTGTACGACGCGCACCCGGTCGCCGGCGTCACCGGCATCGCGCATACGCGCTGGGCAACCCATGGCGTGCCGAACACGATCAACGCACATCCGCATGTCTCCAGTGATCGCGTCGCGGTGGTCCACAACGGCATCATCGAGAATCATGTCGAGCTGCGAGAGGAACTCAAGGCACACGGCTACCGCTTCGAGTCGGAAACCGATACCGAAGTGATCGCGCACCTGGTCGACCACGCGCTCAGCCGCGGTGCCGACCTGCGTGGCGCGGTGCTCAGCGCGACGCGGCGCCTGCACGGCGCCTACGCGATCGCGGTACTCAGCCGCGACCAGCCCGGCCAAATCGTCGGCGCGCGCCGCGGCAGCCCGCTGGTGGCCGGCCTCGGCGACGGCGAACATTTCCTCGGTTCCGACGTACAGGCGCTGATCAAGCAGACCAGCCGCTTCATCTATCTGGAAGAAGGCGACATCGTCGAGATCAGCCGGGAGGATCTGGCGATCTTCAATGCCGACGGCGAGCCGGTCGAACGCCCGGTCCGCACCAGCGAGCTGTCCGCCGATGCAGTCGAGCGCGGCGAATACCGCCACTACATGCTGAAGGAAATCTTCGAGCAGCCGCGCGCGATCGCGGACACGCTCGAGGGCCGCATCAGCGAGAACCGCATCCTGCCGAACATCTTCGGCGTCAACGCCGATGCGCTGTTGTCGCGGGTCAAGCACGTGCAGATCGTCGCCTGCGGCACGAGCTACCACGCCGGCCTGGTCGCGCGTTACTGGCTCGAGGGCCTGGTCGGGCTGCCGTGCAGCGTCGAAGTCGCCAGCGAATACCGCTATCGCCACGTCGTGGTGCCGGAAGGCACGTTGTTCCTCGCGGTGTCGCAGTCAGGCGAGACCGCCGACACGTTGGCCGCGCTGCGCGAGGGCAAGCGGCATGGCTATCTCGGCTCGCTGACGATCTGCAACGTGCCCGAATCCAGCCTCGTACGCGAGTCCGATCTCGTGCTGATGACGCGTGCCGGTCCCGAGATCGGCGTCGCCTCGACCAAGGCGTTCACGACCCAGCTGGCCGCCCTCGCGTTGCTGGTGTTCGAACTCGCGCGCCTGAACGGCATCGAGCCAGCGCGCTATTCGCGCCTCGTTGCCGAGCTCGCGACGCTGCCGCGCGTGGTCGGCGAAGTGCTCAAGCTCGACCCCGAAATCGCGGCGCTCGCCGAACGCTTCGTGCCCAAGCACCATGCGCTGTTCCTCGGCCGCGGCGTGCACTACCCGGTCGCACTCGAGGGTGCGCTCAAGCTCAAGGAAATCTCCTACATCCACGCCGAGGCGTATCCGGCCGGCGAGCTCAAGCACGGTCCGCTCGCGCTGGTCGACGAGGACATGCCGGTGATCACGGTCGCGCCGAACAACCAGCTGCTGGAAAAGCTGAAGTCGAACATGGAGGAAGTCCGCGCACGCGGCGGCGAGCTGTTCGTGTTCGCCGACACCGATGCGCCGGTCGCGCAGAGCGGCAGCCGCGGCGCGGTGCTCAAGATCGCCTCCGGCGGCAACCTGATCGCGCCGGCGGTGTTCACGGTGCCATTGCAGTTGCTCGCCTATCACGTCGCCGTGCTGCGTGGCACCGACGTCGACCAGCCGCGCAATCTCGCCAAGTCGGTGACGGTCGAATAGAACGAGCTCCGGGCCGCGCGCCGGCCGGTCGCCCTGCCTTGGCCGGACTGCGCTGACTTACCAACGCTGCACGCCGGCGTCTTCCGGCAGACTGCCTTCGCGGTACATCGTCTCCAGGTGCGCGATCAGCGCGTCCATGACCAGCCGCGTCTCGGTGCCGTTCGCCTGCACGGCGCGCTCGATCTGCGCCTTGGACAGCGGGCGTGTCACCGGCTCGCCGGCCTGCCTGGCCATCTCGACGGCCAGCTCCGCGACATGCGCGGCGAACCCGCGCATGTCGATGACCTCGTTGACGAACTCCCGCGTGAGGGAAAACTCGTTCTCCGGCATGGCGCGCTCCGTATCCGATGGCGGCAACGTACATTGTCGCACCGGGACATCGGCCGGCGCTGAACCGGTCGCATGATTTCGACGCGGCACGAGCACCCCATGCAGCGCGACCGCTGCGTGAGGCACAATGGCGACCATGCGCGTTTGCGTCTACTGCGCCTCCAGCGAGCAATGCGACCGCGTCTACCATGACGCGGCCAGCGCGCTCGGCCGCGCGCTGGCCGAAGCCGGCTGCACGATTGTCTACGGCGGCGGCGCGACCGGCCTGATGGGCGCGCTGGCGAACGGCGCGCTCGAGGCCGGCGGCGAGGTGATCGGCATCATCCCGCGCTTCATGATCGAGGTCGAATGGCAGCATCCGGGCCTCGCAAACCTCGAGGTCGTGGAGGACATGCGCGAACGCAAGCACCGCCTGCTCACCGACTCGGACGCGGTGATCGCCCTGCCGGGCGGCTCGGGCACGCTGGAGGAACTGTTCGAGGCGCTGACCCTGAAGCGGCTCGCGCTGTACTTCAACCCGATCGTGCTGCTCAACACGAACGGCTTCTACACGCCGTTGCAGCGCTTCATGGAACAGGTCGTCGCGCAGCGCTTCATGAATCGCGAACACCTGGCGATGTGGAGCATGGTCGAGCGCGTCGGCGACGTACTACCAGCCATTCGCAGCGCGCCGGCTTGGAGCGCGGATGCGCGCCGTTATGCCGCGGTCAGGGGTTGACACCCCGTAGGAGCGGCTTCAGCCGCGAAGCTGCTCCCGTTTGCGTCCGTGCCGAAGAGCATCGCGGCTGAAGCCGCTCCTACCGATCAAAGCGATGACGAGAGGAATTGCTGCGATCGGTGTTCGCCCCATCCATGGGGCTCACCCCTTCGCGCTGCGCGCTGCGGGGCCGGCCCTGCGGCCGTCCTGAATCGCTCCTGGCGATCGGTGTTCGCCCCATCCTTGGGGCTCACCCCTTCGCGCTGCGCGCTGTGGGGCCGGCCCTTCGGCCGTCCTGAATCGCTCCTGGCGATTCAGTCGAAGCGGCTGAGGTCGCGGTCGGTGTCGGAGGGCTTGGCGGCTTCGTCGCCGTCCGGATCGTCGAACAGGCCACCCGGCGTGGATTCCTCGTGCGCCGGAGCATCGGCGACGGAACGCTCGCTCGCGGCCTTCTGCTTTTCCCAACGCGTGCGGATCGGATTGGCCGACTCCGCCGATTCGAGCGTGGTCAACAGTTCCTGCTTGCGAGCCTCCGGCAATTCCGCCCAGTGGCAGTCGGCGAGTGCGCCGGCCATCGAGTAGAGCAAATTCAGGCTGGGTCGGAAACCGGCCCGCTTGACCTTGAGGAACGCCTCGACCGGGCCGATACGCGCGAGATCCTCGGTCGTCCGCACACCGATCTGGCGCAGCCACGCCGCCGATTTCGGGCCGACGTTGCGGATCTTGACATCGCGCGCGCTCATGCAAAGTTCTCCATTCGGGTTTCCGCATTCATGCGAGCGACTCCAGGAACACCGCGCACAGGCGCTCCATGCCGACGCGGTCCTCGTCATCGAAGCGCGCGAGCTTCGGACTGTCCACGTCCCACACACCGAGCAGGCGCTCGCCAGCGACCAGCGGCACAACGATCTCCGATTGCGATGCACTGTCGCAGGCGATGTGCCCGTCAAATGCATTCACGTCGCGCACGAGTTGGGTCTCGCGCGTTGCCGCCGCCGTGCCGCAGACGCCCTTGCCGAGCGCAATGCGCACGCAGGCCGGCTTGCCCTGAAACGGTCCGAGCACGAGCTCGGTGCCATCGTGGAAATAGAAGCCGCACCAGTTGATGTCCGGCAACGCGTGCCATACCAGCGACGCAAAGTTCGCGGCGTTCGCAATGCGGTCGCGTTCGCCATGCAGCAGGCCGCGCGCCTGCGCGACGAGCTCGGCGTACAGCCCGGCCTTGTTTGAGGCATCGATCGGTGCGGCGACGAACATGGCAGGCCATCGCAAGGGGGTGAGTCCGCCATTGTACGCCGGACGCGCTTTGTCGCTGGCATACTGCGGCGGCGTGGGAGCGACGATGAGCGAGACGGCAATCCTGGACGATCACGGTTTTCGCGTGCGCGGCACCCAGCCGACGCGCGCGGACGCGTTCGTCGACGCCGCGTTCGCGTTTGCGGTGACCCTGCTGGTCATCGCGATCGGCCATGTGCCGTCATCGGTGCCGGAATTGGTGCAGGCGATGCGCGGCGTGCCCGCATTTGCAGCCAGCTTCTTCCTGATCGCGCGATTCTGGCAGGCACACCGTCACTGGTCGCGCCGTTACGGCATCGAGGACGACTACAGCGTGCGCCTCAGCCTGGCTCTGGTGTTCATCGTGCTGGTCTATGTCTATCCGCTGCGCATGGTGGCCACCATGGTAATGGCGATGGTCAGCGGCGGCGTGCTGGCCGAGCAGCAGATCGACATCCAGAGCGTCGATGAGCTGCGTGCGCTGTTCGTGACCTTCGCGATCGGTTACGCCGTCGTCGCGGCGATCTTCGCGCTGTTGTACCGGCACGCGTTGACACGCGCCGACGCGATCGGCCTGTCGCCCGGGGAGCGCGTGCGCACACGCAGCGCGATCGTGGTCCATGCGGCGATAGCCGGTCTCGCGCTGCTGTCGCTGCTGCTAGCGTTGCTGCTGCCGAGCGTTCCCGCGACATCGCTGAACTACTCGATTCCCGGCCTCGTCTACATGCTGATCTACCTGATCAGACCGCTGGTTGCACGGCGCGAACATGCAGCGCTCGCCGCGCTCGGAGCGGAGCGCGCGGCGTGAGCGTGCGTGGCGTATTCGTCACCGGTACCGACACCGGTGTCGGCAAGACCTTCGCGAGCTGCGCGCTGCTCGCCGCACTGCGCGCACGTGGCCTGCGCGCAGTCGGCATGAAGCCGGTCGCCAGCGGCTGCCGTGCGACGGCCGCGGGATTGCGCAACGAGGATGCTGAAGCGCTGATCGCCGCCAGTGCCCCGGCGCCGGCTTACGCGGACTGCAATCCGTTCGCGTTTGCCGAGCCGATCGCGCCGCACATCGCAGCGCGCGACAGCGGGATCGAGATCGGACTCGAACCGATCCGCGCCGCGCATGCGCACCTTGTGCGCGACGCCGATGTCATCGTCGTCGAAGGCGTCGGCGGCTGGATGGCGCCGTTGTCCGACACACTGATGCAGGCCGACCTGGCACGCGCGCTCGAGCTTTCGGTGGTCCTCGTGGTCGGCCTGCGCCTCGGCTGCCTCAATCACGCACTGCTCAGCGCCCGCGCAATCGCGGCCGACGGGTGCGTGCTGGCCGGCTGGATCGCGAACCGCGTCGACCCGGCCATGGCGCGCGCGGACGCGAACCTTGCGACGCTGCGCGCGCGCATCGCCGCGCCGCTGCTCGGCGTGCTCGATCACACGCCGGGGTGCGCACCGGAACAGGTCGCGAACGCGCTCGATGCGGCCGCGCTTTGAACCCATGAACGACGCTGCCGCGAGCGCTGCGCGCGCCACGCCACGCTGGCTGCCCTGGCTGCTCGCCCTCGTCGGCTGGGCATTCGATGTCGCCGCCTACTGGCCGGGCCAGATGTCGTTCGACTCCGCGTATGCGTGGTGGCAGGCGCGCGGTGGCGAAACCACGGACATCGCGCCACCGGTCTTCGTGCAGGTCTGGCGCTTCTGCGATGCGTTGGTCGCCGGACCGGGCCTGCTGTTCGCGCTGCATCTGGCGCTGTTCTGGGTCGGGCTGGCTCTGCTCGCCCGCGCGCTGCGCACGGGCGTGCTTGCGACCCTTGCGGCGATGCTGCTGCTCGCACTCGCACCGGCGCCGCTGGTATTGCGCGGACATGTCTGGACCGATGTAGGTCTGTTCTGTGCATTGACCTGTGCGACCGGTGCGCTCGCCTGCGCGCAGGTCGAGTGCCGCAAACGGTGGTTGCTGCTTGCGCTGCCGATGCTGGTCTACGCGAGCGCGCTACGCCACAACGCGTTGCCGGCGATCGTGCCGCTCGCCGCATGGTTCGCATGGATCATGTCATACGATGCCCTTGCCTCAGCGCCCGCGAGAGCGCCGCGTGTCGCATGGACGACACTTGCGCTGCTCGTCGCGTTTGTCGCGGCGAACCAGGCGGTCAGCGCGACCGTGCAGCGCCGCGTGCTGATCTGGCCTTCGCTTGCGCAATGGGATCTCGCTGCGGTGTCGATCGCCACCGGCCGCATGCTGTTGCCGGATTTCATGATCGGCCCCGGCCTCGACGTGGCCGATCTGGCCCAGGCGTTCCGCGGCTGGAGCAATACGCCGATGCTCGCGAACACGCGACATGGCATGCGTGATCCGTTCATGCCGGCCTTTGCGCCGGAGCAATTGTCGGCACTGCGCCACGCCTGGCTCGAGGCGATCGTCAGCGAACCCGGCGCATGGCTCGCGCACCGCTGGCGGCTGACTCGCGCCCTGTTCGGCACGCACGAACCCGACTGGCCGCACGAACTCATTTATGTCGACGACGAGGTCGGCTATCGCGACAACCCGCCGGTCGCGTGCAACAGGGGCGCTCTGCATGCCGCACTGATGCGCGTCGTCGCAGCGCTGGTCGCGACACCGGCGCTGGCCGCCTGGCCGTATCTGATGCTCGGCTTGGCGGCCGGGTTCGTGGCATGGCGCAGGCGCGCCACGGATGCCGGCCGCATCGCCGGTCTACTGCTCGCCAGTGCCTGGCTCTACGCCTTGCCGCTGATCGTGCTGGCGCCGTCCGCGGAGCTGCGCTACCTCGGCTGGCCGTGCGTCGCGAGCCTGCTGGCCTGTATCTGTGTCGCGTTTGCGCCGCGTCCGGCGGTGCGCTGGTAAACTCGCATCGGCACTATCGAAGGGATCGCCATGGGCACGATGCAGCGCTACATTTTCTCGATCGACGATCTGCCGAAGGCGCGCGGCGAGTCGCACGAGCTGTCGTTCCCGGGCGGCTCGCCGGACACCTTCGCCGCGCTCCTGCAACAGGCCTTGCGCGGGCCGTCGCTGTGGCAACGCTGGAGGGCGATGCAGCCCGATCCCGACGCGGTCGATCCGGCGCTCGGCGCCAGCGATCCGGCCGCGCGGGTCGAGGCGCACCAGTCCGACGTGCATGTCAGCGTCGATGTCGTCAGCTCGCTGCCGCACGCGATCATCAAGCACCGCATGACCTTGCTGATCGGCAAGCACTGGACGCTGCGCGACGTCAGCGCAGCGTAGCGCTTTCCGATCGAGTCCTCGCCGCAGGACCGTAACATCGACGCTGCAGTCCGGGCGACGTCTCGCTTTGCCAGTGCAACGCCGGTAGGATGCGGCCATCCTCCTCACGGGAGCACCGATATGGTGGCGGTCCACACACCGGCATTTGATCGGGACAGCGCGCGGTTGGACTGGCGCGCGATGCTTGTGGTCGTGCTGTTCCACGCGTTGCTGGCCATCTGGTTCGTAAACCAGCGCAGCAGCGGGTCGCCGCAACCAAGCCTGACACCGCTGGTCCTCGTGGATCTGCTGGAAGCCCCATTCCAGTCCAGGAAACACGAGCAGCGTTCGCCCCTTCGGACCGCAGCCGCGAGTCCTGCGGCGCATCGGGCGCACGAACAAGCGGTGACACCCAGGATGCAACCGCGACGAGGCCGCGACATCATCGTGCCCGAAGGACATGAGGCGGTCGGTGTTTCCGCGGCGGCGGCGACAACGACGTCTGCGATGGTGACGGATGCAGGTACCGGCGCCTCACTGGCGACGCGCGGTACAGGCAGCTACGCGGGACCGCATTTTCGGCCACCGCGGGTGCGCCACCGCTCCATGCCGAACTACCCGGCCGATGCATTTCGCGCACACCAGCAAGGCACGGTCGACGTGATCGTCACCGTGTCTGCGAGCGGCGAGCCGGTCGAAGCGCATGTTTACCAATCGAGCGGAACCGCATCGCTCGACAGCGCAGCGGTTGCCGCCGTGAAGGCCTGGACGTTCAGGGCCGCTGAACGCAACGGAAACGCGACCGAAGCACAGGCGATCGTGACGATCGACTGGTCGATCGGCCCGAAAACCGTTCTCGCGGGGTTGGGATCACCGATGAATCCGTCATCGAACATGTCGACCGTGGTGAAGCAACAAACCGTGGTCAAGCAAATTGAATGCTTACAAACTTCGCCACCCGAGCTTTGCAAGTAACGCCAGTTCCACGTTTGGCTGGCATCCGCCATGCGCCATCCGTTGCCAGCGGCACACGGACCACAGCGACTCTTCCTCGACCGTGCACTTCGATCATTTCGTGTTCGGCCCAGGCGTTCGAGATCGACTGAAGCAGCGCGCCGAGATCGATGCCGCGTGACGGGGGTGCGGTGTCAGTACGCGAATTCGCGGAACACGCGGTCGATGTCGCCCTTCCACTCTCCGTGGAAGAGTTCGAGCTTGCGCTCGGCCGGCGTCTGGTTCGCATCGACGATCTGCATCAGGATGTCGAGGAACAAACTCTCGTCGGCGCCGTTGCCGTTGACGCGCGCGCGACGCCGCAGGCCATGCGCGGAGATCTTCAGCGCCTCGATCGCCAGGTCGCGCAGTGTGCCGCCGCGGAACGGCAGCTTCAACGCGTGCTTGGGCACGCCATCACGCAACGCATGGCGTTCCTCGCGCGTGAAATCCTTGACCAGATCCCAGGCTGCATCGAGCGCGGCTTGGTCGTAGAGCAGGCCGACCCAGAACGCGGGCAGCGCGCACAGCCGGTTCCACGGGCCGCCGTCGGCGCCGCGCATCTCGAGGAATTTCTTCAGACGCACTTCGGGAAACGCGGTGGTCATGTGATCGGCCCAGTCGCGCATCGTCGCTTTCGTACCGGGCAGTTCGGCCAGATCGCCGGCGAGGAACTTGCGGAACGACTTGCCGGCCAGATCGATGTACTCGCCGTCGCGGTACGTGAAATACATCGGCACGTCGAGCAGGTAATCGGTGTAGCGCTCGTAGCCGAAGCCGTCCTCGAACACGAAATCGAGCATGCCAGTGCGGTCCGGATCGGTGTCGGTCCAGATGTGCGAGCGGTAGCTCTGGTAGCCGTTGGGCTTGCCTTCGGTGAACGGCGAGTCGGCGAACAGCGCAGTGGCGATCGGCTGCAGTGCGAGACCGACTCGGAACTTCTTGACCATGTCCGCTTCGTCGGAATAGTCGAGATTGACCTGCACGGTGCAGGTGCGCGTCATCATGTCGAGACCGAGCGAGCCGACCTTGGGCATGTACTCGCGCATGATCTTGTAGCGGCCCTTCGGCATCCACGGCATGTCGGCGCGGCGCCATTTCGGCTGGAAGCCCATGCCGAGGAAGCCGAGGCCGATCTCGTCGGCGACCTGCTTGACCTCGCGCAGATGCGAGGCAACCTCGCAACAGGTCTGGTGGATCGTCTCGAGCGGAGCACCGGACAGTTCGACCTGGCCGGCCGGCTCCAGCGTGACCGAGGCGTTGCTCTTCGCCAGCGCGATCAGCTTGCCGTGCTCGGGCACGCGTTCCCAGCCGAAGCGAGCCATTCCCTCGAGCAGCGCACCGATGCCTTGCGGGCCTTCCCAGGTCGGCGGACGCAGATCGTCGAGGCGGAAGCCGAACTTCTCGTGCTCGGTGCCGATGCGCCAGGCGGAAGCCGGTTTCGCGCCTTCCTCGATATAGCTGACGAGCTGGTCGCGCCCACTGATCGGTTCATCCTTGACGGTGCTGGGGCCGGACATCGGAAACCTCGTGGAGTGAGCGGTTCGGCAAGATGGGGGATGCGCAGGCCGAACAAAAGGCCCGCGATAGCGACCGGTTGACCGTGACCTATCCTGACGTTCGTTCTGAGCTATCGACTGCGTGCGCAGGAGCGCACGCGAACGGAGGGAAGTTCTTCCAATAGCCTTAGCTGCCGCGCAGTTCGAGCCAGCCGGCAATCACCGCGCGCGCCTCGTCCAGGCCGGTCTTGGCCAGCGACGAGAACAACTGTGCGGTGCCGAGTGGGAATTCCGCGGCCAGCGCCTTGCGCACCCCGGCCAGGGTGCGGATGCCCTCGCTTCGCGACAACTTGTCCGCCTTGGTCAGCAGGCAATGACAAGGCCGACCACTGGCGGCGCCGAACGCGAGCATGTCGCAGTCGAATTCCTTCAACGGGTGCCTTGCATCCATGACCAGGACCAAGCCTTTCAGCGAGGCGCGTGTACGCAGATAGGTGTCGAGCACGCCGCGCCAGTGCAGGCGCATCGCCTCGGGTACCTTGGCATAACCATATCCAGGCAGATCGATGAGCCGGTGCGCGGGATCATCGACCGGGAACACGTTCAGCAGCTGGGTGCGGCCCGGTGTCTTCGAGGTGCGCGCGAGGCCGTGCTGGTCGCAGATCGCGTTCAATGCGCTGGACTTGCCCGCATTCGAGCGTCCGGCGAACGCGACTTCGGCACCGGCATCGTCCGGAAGCTGATTCAGGCGGTTCGCGCTGGTCAGGAAATGTGCCTGACGGAAGGGATTGGATTTCATCGATTGCTCATTGGTCGCTGCCCTCACCCCTTACCCTCTCCCGCAAGCGGGAGAGGGGGGAGAACGTGCCGTGCGGATTTGCTTCAAGCAGGGTGACGATGCTCGTGGAGGTCTGGAGCAGGCGGATTCCTGCCCCAAAAGCGGTTTGACCGCCTTCGGGCGCACAGGGATAATTCCGCGGTTGTCCGTCGCGCAGCGGCGGTGTCCCCTTGGATCCCCACGATTTTTCCGGAGTGAGTGTATGAGCTTTCGGCGCGTCTTTGTTCGGTACATGCTCGCTCTGACCGTGTTGCCCGCCGCGGGTGCGGCGCTGGCGCAGACACCGTCGAACGAGACCGCCGCGCCGGCCAGTCCGACCGCGGCGCCGGCCGCCGCAACGCCTGCGCCCGCCGAGGCGGCCAAGGCCGGCAACGCACTGGTGCTCGGCGAGGCCAAAGCCGGCGAGACCAAGGCAGCCACCTGCGGCGCCTGCCACGGCATCGACGGCAACCCGTCGGACAAGCAGTATCCGAAGCTGGCCGGCCAGAACGAGGCCTACATCGCGCGCCAGATCACGCTGTTCCAGACCCAGAAGCGCCAGAACGCGATCATGATGGGCTTCGCCGCAACGCTGTCGGCGCAGGACATGCACGACATCGGCGCGTACTTCAGCAGCAAGGCCTCGCTGCCCGGCGTCGCCGACGAGAAGCTGCTCGAGCGCGGCCAGGCGTTGTATCGCGGTGGCGACACCAAGCTCGGCGTGCCGGCCTGCATGGCCTGCCACGGACCGGACGGCCGCGGCATGGCTGGCACCGGCTTCCCGCAGCTCGCCGGCCAGTGGGCCGACTATGTCGCGGCAAAGCTCAAGGACTGGAAGACCGGTGCGACCTGGGGCGACGACGCCAACGCGAAGATCATGCCGACGATCGCACAGGCCTTGAGCGATGCCGACATCCAGGCGCTCGCGTCCTATGTCGAAGGCCTGCACACCGCCGCCGCGGGAACCACGACCGCTTCGAAGTGATCGAAGCGCGACGCGGCGATTGCAGCCGTATTCAGCGGTCCGTCCAGACACTCGCGCTGCCGTGGCGCGCGTGAGCGCGCGCCGTTCCGCCCACCGATCGGGAGATCTTCGATGTTGAAACGTGTTTCCGCCCTGCTGTTCGGCCTCGCCTTTGCCGCGTTCGCGCATGCCGAGGGCGATACGTTCGAAGCCGGCAAGAACTGGTTCGCGGTCGAGCCGGCGCAGCCGACCAGCACCGGCGACAAGATCGAGGTCGTCGAGGTGTTTTCCTACGCCTGCCCGGCCTGCAACTTCTTCCAGCCGACGATGGCGAAGCTGAAGGCCGCACTGCCGGCGAACGCCGAGCTGGTCTACCTGCCCGCCGCGTTCCGCCCGGACGAGGACTGGCCGACCTTCCAGCGTGGGTTCTACGCCGCGCAGGCGCTTGGCATCCTCGACAAGGCGCACGAAGCGACCTTCGACGCGGTGTGGAAGGACGACGGCACGCTGCACATCGCCGATCCGACTACGCACCGCCCGGTCTCGCCGATGCCGTCGATCGACGACGTCGCGAAGTTCTACGCGAAGTTCGGCGTGAAGGCCGAAGACGTGGTCGGCGTCGCGAACTCGTTCGCGGTCAACACCAAGATGAAGCGTGCCGACGCGCAGCTGAAGGCCTATGGCGTCGATTCCACACCGACGCTGATCGTGAACGGCAAATACCGCCTGACCGCGCAGTCAGCAGGCGGCGTCGACAAGGTGATCCCGCTGGTCAAGTTCCTGGTCGCCAAGGAAAGCGCCGGCAAGTAGACCGATCCGTCGCCGCGACATCCCGTGCCGACGCGGGAACGTTCGTGGCGACGCGCGGTCTCGCACTGGTTCCGCCATCATCTCTTTTTGACGAGGACACGATCATGCTGAAGCGTCTTGGGCTGCTCTGCGCCGGTCTGCTGTTCGTTTCGATCGCTGCGGCCGAACCTGCCGCGACACCGGCTGCGGCGACGAACTGGGAAGCCGGCAAGCACTACTTCATGATCGATCCGCCGCAGCCGACCGCGACGGGCGACAAGGTCGAGGTGCTCGAGATCTTCTCGTACGCCTGCCCGCACTGCGCACATTTCCAGCCGTACGCGGAACAGCTCAAAGCTTCGCTGCCCGCCTACGCGAGCTTCGGCTACATGCCGGCGATCTTCAACGCGCAATGGGAACCGTATGCGCGCGCGTTCTACACCGCACAGTCGCTCGGTGCGCTCGACCAGACGCACCAGGCACTGTTCGATGCGCTGCATCGCGACCACCTGCCGCTGCAGACGATCGACGACCTCGCCGGGTTCTACGCACAGCACGGCACCGACAAGGCGAAGTTCCTCGCCACCTCGGGTTCGTTCGAGATCGAGAGCAAGCTTTCGCGCGCGATGCAGATCGTCAAGAGTGACGGCATCGACGGCACGCCGAGTGTCGTGGTCAACGGCAAGTACCGCGTCACTGGCGCATCGGCCGGCGGCTATCCGCAGCTGATCGAAGTGGTCGACTGGCTGGTCAAGAAAGAGCATGACGCTGCGGCCAAGCCGGCGAAGTCCGCGGCGCAGGCGAAAGAGAAGAAATAGAACTCTGCTGGCCGGCGCGCCACCGCGCCGGCCGCCCGCTTCAACGCCGACAGCGTGACTCGCGGCGCTTGCCGGTTTCCGACGCGCTGGTTAGCCTCGTCCGCATGACCCCCTCCGCACCCGCCGCCGCCGCGGACACCCGCGCCGCGGAACGCCGGCTGCATCTGCTCAGCTGCAACATCCTCGCCGGCGGCAGCGTGCGCCGCTATCGCGACTACGTGACGCACAGCTGGAAGCAGGTGCTGCCGACCGGCAAGCGCGCGAACCTCGACGGGCTCGCGCGCGTGATCGGCGATTTCGACCTGGTCGGGCTGCAGGAAGCCGACGCCGGTTCCTTGCGGTCGGGTTTCCTCAACCAGACCCAGTATCTCGCCGAAGCCGCGGATTTCCCGTACTGGAGCCACCAGCCGAACCGCCGCGTATCGCGCCTGGCGACTTCCAGCAACGGCTTGCTGGCGCGCTGGCAGCCCGACGAGGTGCTCGACTATCCGCTGCCGGGCCGCATTCCGGGTCGCGGCGCGCTGTGGGCGCGCTTCGGCAGCGGAGCGGACGCGCTGGTCGTGCTCGTCGCGCATCTCTCGCTCGGCCCCGCCGCACGCGCGCGTCAGCTCGCGTTCCTCGCCGAGCTGATCGGACAGCACCCGAATGCGGTGCTGATGGGTGATCTGAACACATCGGCGCAGGGCAAAGAGCTCGATCTGCTCTACACGCGCACGTCGCTGGTGCGGCCGAAGGAATCGCCGGCGACCTTTCCGAGCTGGCGCCCGACGCGCGCGATCGACCACATCCTGGTCTCGGACTCGATCGAGGTGGAGCGGCGCTGGGCGTTGCCGCATCCGGTTTCGGATCATTTGCCGATCGCCGCGAGCGTGCGATGGCCAAAATCGCTGCGCGCACTTACTGCCTGAGGCTTACAGCAACATTCCCGTAGGAGCGGCTTCAGCCGCGATGCCTTTGCACTTTTCCATGAGGCTCGGCGAAGAGCATCGCGGCTGAAGCCGCTCCTACAAAAAGCCAAAGAAAAAGGGCCGCACGTGGCGGCCCTTCCCCTCCCTCCCTAAGCGTGAATCGAATCAGAACCGGACGCTGGCCTCGATGTAGCCGAAGCGACCCGGCAGGTCGTAGTTGGACGCGTCATAGCCGTTGAGCGAGCAGCTCACGCAGGCCGGCGGATCCTTGTCGAAGATGTTGTTGATACCACCGGAGACGCTGATGTTGTAGCGCACCGGAAGTTTCCACGTGACGCGCGCATCGTGGTAGGTGGTCGCGCCGAGACGATGCGAGCCGTTGGCACGGCCGCCTGCGGTATTGTCCGGCTGGCTGCAGATCGGGAAACCGGCCGCACCACCACAGTCCTCGACCAGATGCGACAGGTAGCGCACGGTCCAGCTCGCGCTCCAGTCGGCCAGGCCCCAGGTCGCGGCGAACGTCGAGCGAATCCGCGGGATGCCGCTGTCGGCGACCTCGATGCCGACCGTGTTCGGTTCCCGCGCGCCGGTATCCTTCGCAACCGCCTTGTACTGGCTCGTGTAGGTGATCTGCCAGTTCGCGCCGAAATGGCCAAAGCGCATTTCGGGGCTCAGCCAGTTGAGGCCGAGGTCGAAGCCGTGCGTGTCGATGCGGCCGAGGTTGCGCAGCGTGTTGTTGAAGCCGTTGATCGAACCATTGCCTGCACGCGTGATGCCATGGCAATACAGCGGATCGAGCGTTTCCACGCAGCGGTTCAGCTGGGTCTGCGCTGCGGGCGCCTGGATCGCGTTGTCGACCTTGATCTTGTAGTAGGTCAACTCGACATCGACCTTCTGCGACCACGCGGTGTTCTCGGCCCAGCTCGGACTGTAGATCGCACCCATCGTCGAGCTCTTCGAGGTCTCCGGACTCAGGTGCTGGTTGCCGCCGGTGATGATCGAGATCTGCGGATTGTTCTGCGTGAACCCGGCCGGTACGCCGAGCGCGAGGCAGTTCGCGGTCACGTTGCCCGCACACGGATCGGTCAGGGTCGCATCGAAACGCGAGAACGTGCCGAACAGTTCGCCGATCGACGGGGCACGGAAACCCTCGGCCCAGGTGCCGCGCAGGGTCAGGTCCTCGAACATCTGCCAGCGCAGGCCGAGCTTGTTGTTCGTCGTGCTGCCGAAGTTCGAGTAGTCCGAATAACGCGACGCGGCGCTGAGGTCGAGGTGCTTGGCGAACGCCATGTCGGCAAGCAGCGGCGCATTGACCTCGACATAGAACTCGTTCACCGAGTAGCCGCCCGCGGTCGGACCCGAAGGCACGCCATTGGAGTCGCCCGCAGTCACGATCGAATCCGGCGTGTACGAGCCGTCGAGCTTGCGGTGTTCGTAACCGGCCGCAATGTCGAGCGAACCGGCCGGCAGCTGGAACACGTTGCCGGAGATGTTCGCGGTCCACATCTCGAGCTTCTGCTTGCTGCGGTCGTTCTCGTTGAACAGGATGTAGTTCAACATGTCCCGCGTGATCGTGCCGGGGCCGCCGAACAGGTTCAGCGGCACGCACGGCGCGGTGCACTGCGCGATCGGACCGAGCCCGTTCATGATGTGGCGGATGTTGTAGGTGCCGCTGACCGTCTGCGTCGCGTTGTTCGTGCTGTTGACGTAGTTCACGTCCCAGAAGAACTGGTGGTCGCTGAAGGTCAGGTCGCCGTTCAGGCCGGTCGCGTAGTACTTGGTGTCGACGGTCTGCTTGAAGATGCGCGGGCCGCCCTCGATCGGGCGGCGACCCATGCCGAAGTCCGGGCTGTTGCCGTCAAGCGAGAAACCGAACGGGTTGTACGGATTGGTCTTGTCCACACCGACGCGGTAGCACAGGTCGATCGCCTGGCAGAACTGCTGGCCGAGGAAGATCGGCTCCGGCGCGGCCTGGTTGGTCGAATCGCGCGTGTTGTACAGGCCCTTCAGGTAGAAGTTGACGTGGTCGGTGATGTGGTAGGTGCCCTGCGCGAAGATGCCGGTGCGATCCTGCGGCGTCAGCAACAGGTTGAACGGCGCGAAGTCGAAGCGGTCCGCGCGCTTGAAATGATGGAAACCGCCCGGGAACGGCTGCACCCCGCCCGGCGGTGCGACGCCGTTCGCGGTGATGTTGCAGAAGCCGTCCGGACACAGGCCGCCGTAGTTGTTGGTCGGATCAGGCGTGTCGAACAGATAGCGCGTGTACGGCGTGGCCGAGCTCGCATTCGCGAGCCCGGTACCCGGCACTGGAAACCTCGACCCGGCCCAGTCAGCAGAGCTGATCTCGTTCTGCTTGAACCGGCTGATGTCCATGAAGAAGTCGAGCTTGTCGGTGCTGCCGCCGAGCGAGACGTTGCCGGAATAGGTCTTGCCGTCGCCGACCGAATAGCCGCCGCCGTAGACATGCAGGCCGAGGCCTTCCTGCTTCTTCTTGGTGATGATGTTGATCACGCCGGAGATCGCGTCGGAACCGTACAGCGACGAGGCGCCGTCTTTCAGGATCTCGATGCGGTCGACGATGCTGGCTGGAATCGTGTTCAGATCGACCGCGGCGGACACGCCCGAGGCCGACGACTCGTTCACCCAGCGCACACCGTCGACGAGGATCAGCGTGCGCTTCGCGCCGAGGTTGCGCAGCGAGATCGTGGTCGAGCCGGAGCCGACACCGCCGCCGTCCGGCGGAAAGCCGAAGTTACCGGCCGAATTGAATTTCGTGTTCAGCGATGAGCCGCTGACCGAGAGGCGCTGGATCACGTCGCCGATCGAACCGAGGCCGGTCGCCTCGATGTCCTTGGAGGTGATCGTGAGCACCGGCGTCTGGCCCTCGACCTCGGCCTTCTTGATGCGCGAGCCGGTGACCTCGATCGCCTGCAGTTTCTGGATATCTTCGCCGACCCTGTCCTGGGCGAGCGCGGGTGCGACATACAGCGCCGAAAGGACGGCGCCGGCCAACGCATTGACGGCAACTTTGACAAAACGACGTGAGCGCATGGAACTCTCTCCCGGGACAGTTAGAGCGGAACGTGGCGAAGTCGCATGGATGAAAAGAGCGGTCGCACCTCGCGGCGCGTCAAGAAAATGTAAAACAAGCATTCGCTTTTTGCTATAGCCGCGCAAGACCCAGGTAAATTTGCCGACGGCCCGGTCTGGAAATCGCACCGGACGGGGCCCGGATCGCCGTCCTTGCGACGGCCGCAACGCCGCAGCGCAGCATGCCGACGCTACACTGGCCGCATCCGATCGCTGTCCGGGTTGTCCTGCATGTCTTTCCGTCCGCTCCGCCGCTGGCGATCCTCGCTGCTCGTGCTGCTTTGCGCGTCCGTCATGCTGCCGCTGCAGGCCGCCGACCGCGCCGCCCAGCGCGAACAGTTCCGCACCGCCCTGGCAGCAGCCTCGCGGCCTCCGGAGGGCGCCTGGAAGAAGCTCGCGCAGGGTCTGGATGAAGCCCATTACCCGTTGACGCCGTACATCGAGCTAGCCGCGTTGCGCACGCGCATCGGGCAGCTCGACCGCGGCGAGGTCGAGCGTTTCCTCGCACGCTGGCCGGATACGCTGCCGGCCAGCGACCTGCGCGGCGCCTGGCTGCGCGAGCTCGCGCGCCGCGGCGACTGGACCACGTTCCGCGCGTTCTGGACCGGCAGCGGCGACCGCGAGCTCGTCTGCGACGAACTGCAGGCGCGGCTGGCCGCCGGCACAAAGCTCGACTACACGGCCGACCTCGACGCGCTCTGGCAAGGTGTGCACGCCCTGCCGGGCGCCTGCGACCCGGTGTTTGCCGCGGCCCGCACCAGCGGCGTGCTGACCGACACGCAGGTCTGGGAGCGCCTGCAGCGCGCGGCTGCCGCCGGCAACGCTGAAACGACTGCGGCCGCCGCATCCCTGCTCGGCGGCGCCGACCGCGCGGCGGCGGACCGTATCGTCGCGGCCCTGCGCGATCCGGCCACGACATTCACGAAGGCGAAGACCTGGGCCGACGAGCAGCGTGCGCGCGAGGCGATCGCGTACGGCCTCGCGCGCTACGCACGGCGCAATAGCTCGGCCGCGGAAACCGCGTGGGCCGATCTCGAGTCGCGTTTCAAATGGGATGCCGCGCAGAAGAACCGCGTGCTCAACGCGCTCGCGGTCTATCGCGCAACGAGCTATTCGCCGGATGCGCTGGCGCGCCTGAACGCGCTGCCGGCGGCCGCGGAGGATGACGCGACGCGCGAATGGCGCGTACGCATTGCCTTGAGCGGTGGCGACCTCAAGGAAACCCTGGCCGCGCTCGACCGCCTTTCCGACACGCAGAAGGCGGATGCGCGCTGGCGTTACCTGCGCGCGCGCGCGCTGATGAAGCTGGACCGCAAGGCCGAGGCGACGCCGATCCTGACTGAAGTCGCACGCGAAGCGAATTTCCACGGCTTCCTCGCCGCGGACTGGACCGACCAGCCGTACGCGATCTGCGCGCGCACGCTCGCTAGCGACCCGAAAGCCGAGGCGGCACTCGCGAAGCAGACCGACCTCGATCGCGCGTTCGAATTCCGCGAACTGGACATGTTGAACGACGCGCGCCGCGAATGGGATTTCGCGATGGCCAAACTCGATGTGAACCAGCGCCGCCTCGCCGCCGACCTCGCCTACCGGCGCGGCTGGTACGACCGCGCGGTGTTCGCGTTCTCGGCGGATCCGGAAACACAGCAGCTCTACGAACAACGCTTCCCGCTCGGCATGGAGGCCCAGGTCAAACGCGAGGCGCGCAGCGCCGGCATTGATCCGGCCTGGGCCTACGGGATCCTGCGTGCGGAGAGCGCCTGGATGACCGATGCGCATTCGAGTGCCGACGCCTACGGCCTGATGCAGCTGCTGCCCGGCGTCGCCAAGCAGCTGGCGAAGGCCGAGCAGCTGCCCTACTCGAACGCGCAGGATCTGATGAACCCCAACCTCAACGTGCAGCTCGGCACGCGCTTCCTCGGGCGCATGGCCGGCAAGTACGAAGGCAGTCCGTGGCTGGCCAGCGCCGCCTACAACGCGGGCGAGGCGCCGGTCGGGCGCTGGCTCGACGCGCGCGGTTCGCTCGATCCGGATTTCTTCATCGAGACGATCCCGTACAAGGAAACTCGCGACTACGTCGCGCGCGTGCTCGCATTCAGCGTGATCTACGACTGGCGCATGAACGGCAAGGCGCTGGCGCTGTCCTCGCGGATGCCGAAGATCGGGCAGGCCTACCAGGCACCGACTGCGGCGACGCCGCGCAAGGCCGTGGTCTGCGCGGCGGCGCCAGCGCCAGCGGTGGCTGCTGCCGAAAACAGCCATTGAGCGCGTCGGACTCGGATCAATCCGACCGAGCAGAGGGACGCTGAGGGGCGTTGACCCGCGCGCATCGTCCCGATCCATGCCCACGCTATCACCTTCCCTGCCGGCACCGGAAGGCGTTAAATGACGGTCCCACCCCCGGAGCACCGACATGCAGCCGCAGAAGATCGTCGTGCTCGGTGGCACCGGGTTCGTCGGCAGCCATCTGGTGCCACGCCTGCAGCGCGACGGGCACACGATCACCGTGCTGTCGCGCAACCGCGAGCAGCATCGCGAACTCGGCGTGCTGCCCGACGTCGCCGTCGTCAACGCGGATGTCCATGATCGCGCGGCGCTCACGCGCCACCTCGCCGGCGCGGGCGCGGTGATCAATCTGGTCGGCATTCTCAACGAGCACGGCAGCGACGGCAGCGGCTTCCGCAAGGCGCACGTCGAACTGACCGGAAACCTGATCGCGGCGTGTGCCGCAGTGGGCGTACCGCGCCTGCTGCAGATGAGCGCGCTGCGCGCCGGCGAAGGCGAGAGCTTCTATCTGAAGACACGCGGCGAGGCCGAGGCGCGCGTGAAGGCATCGCCGCTCGCCTGGACGATCTTCCGGCCCTCGGTGATCTTCGGCGACGGCGATGGCCTGTTCTTCCGCTTCGCGCAGCTGCTGCGCATCGCGCCGGTGCTGCCGCTCGCGCGTGCCGGCGCCAAATTCACGCCGGTCCATGTCGGCGACGTCGCCGAGGCATTCGCGCGCGCGCTGATCCATCCGCACACGGTCGGACGCGTCTACGAACTTACCGGACCGCGCGTGATCGAGCTCGGAGAGCTGGTGCGCTGGACCGCGCGGATGATCGGCAAGCGCCGCCTGATCGTGCCGCTGCCCGATCCGCTCGGCTTCCTGCAGGCGTATGTCGGCGAATGGCTGCCTGGAAAGCCCATTTCGCGCGACAACTTCCGCTCGCTGAAACTCGATTCGGTGTCGCGCGTGGACGGCCTCGCCGCACTCGGCATCGTCGCCACACCGATGGAACTGGTGATGCCGGCGCTGCTTTCCGGTGACGATCGCCAGCGCCGCCTGGACCGGTTCCGCGGGGATTATTGACCGCGCGTTCTGGGCGTCCGCTTGAAACACGTGTAGCCGTTCGTGGTGAGGTATCGAACCATGAGTGGCAGCACGAGGCCGCTCGCCCTTCGATACCTCAGGGCGAACGGCGGCGAGGTTTCAATCGTGTGCGCCACGACATTTGCCTGCACCGCCTGACGCATAGGCGCTCTGGCACAATCGCGCGATGCAAACGTTCCTCGTTGGCGGCGCGGTCCGCGACAAGCTGCTCGGGCTCGGTGTCGCCGACCGCGATTTCGTCGTGGTCGGCGCGACACCGGACCAGATGCGCGCGCGGGGTTTCCGCCCGGTCGGCAAGGATTTTCCGGTGTTCCTGCATCCCGAAACGCAGGAGGAGTACGCGCTCGCGCGCACCGAACGCAAGATCGGCCACGGTTATCACGGCTTCGCATTCCATGCAGATCCGTCGGTCACGCTGGAACAGGATCTCGAACGCCGCGACCTCACGATCAACGCGATGGCCGAGGACGAGCACGGCGCGGTCGTCGATCCGTTCGGCGGCCAGCGCGATCTTGCCGACCGCATCCTGCGGCATGTCTCGCCGGCGTTCGTCGAGGACCCGGTGCGCGTGTTGCGCGTCGCGCGTTTCGCGGCGCGCTATGCATCGCTCGGTTTCAGGATCGCCGACGAAACGTTGGCGCTGATGCAACGGATGGTCGACAGCGGCGAGGTCGATCATCTGGTCGCCGAACGGGTCTGGGCGGAGACACGCAAGGCGCTTGCCGAACCGACGCCCTCTGCGTTTCTCAAGGCGCTGCGCGCCTGCGATGCGTTGCGCGTGGTGTTCCCCGAGGTCGACGCGCTGTACGGCGTGCCGCAGCGCGCGGAGTTTCATCCGGAAGTCGATACCGGCATCCACATCGAACTCGTGCTCGACATGGCGGCGCGGCTTGCACCGCGTGACGACCTGGTCGGCTGGTGCGCACTTACCCACGATCTCGGCAAGGCGCTGACGCCGAAGGACGAACTGCCGCGCCATCACCGCCATGAGCACAACGGTATGGCGCCGGTACGCGCGCTGTCCGCGCGGCTGAGGGTGCCGGCCGAGCATGCGGCGCTCGCGGAGCTGGTCTGCCGCTGCCACCTCGATGCGCATCGTGCACTCGAGCTGCGCCCGGCCACCGTGCTCGAACTGCTGGAACGCCTCGACAGTTTTCGCCGCCCCGAGCGCCTGCACCGTTTCCTGCTCGCCTGCGAAGCCGACAAGCGCGGCCGCCTCGGGTTTTCCGACAGCGCGTATCCGCAGGCGGATTTCCTGCACTCGGCGCATGCGGCCGCGGTCGCGATCGACGCAGCCCCCTTCGTCACCCAAGGCCTCACCGGAACCGCGATCGGCTCGGCGATGCGCGAGGCGCGCGTGCGCGCGATCGCCGCGCTGCGCGCGCAACGCGTCGAAAACTCCTAGTCACCCACAGCGCTTCCGTACGCGGCGCGCCAGCGATATGCGATCTCGCCGGCCAGTTCGTGCAGCGCCGCCTCGCTGGCCGCGATCGCACCACCACGCGGCAGCAGGTCGGCGAATTCGCGGAACGGCGCCGCGCGGAAATCGACCGGGTGGGCGCAGGGCACGAAGCCGACGGCACGGAACGCGACCAGCGCGCGCGGCATGTGCAGTGCCGAGGTCACCAGCCAGATCCGCTCGGGGGCGGCGGGAGCGAGCGCGCGCACGTGCTGCGCGTTCTGCCAGGTCGTGCGCGAGCCGGTTTCGATGCGAATCGACACAGGCGGCACGCCGAGCCGGCGCGCGAGCGCGGCCATCAGCGTGCTCTCGGCGACATCGTCACCGGGGCGTATGCCGCCGCTGATCACGAGCTCCGTTCCCGGCGTGGCCAGTACCAAGGCCGCCGCGTCGATGGTGCGCTGCACGCTGGCCGCGTTCAGCGCGCCGACGTCGTCGGCATCGTGGGGCGGCCTCCGCACGCCACCGGCGAGCAGCACGACCGTGGCCGGCGCGGGCGCCGCACAGGCGATCGCCGGCGGCGCGCGCCGTTCCTCGAGTGCGACCAGCGCGTTGGCGCCGAGCGGCGCGGCGAGCAGCAGACAGAGCGCCTCGAGCGCGAATCCGGCGTACCAGAGTCCTCGCGACAGCCGGCGGCGCCCGAGCCACAGCGCCAGCGCCAGCAGCAGGCCGAAGCCGAGCGGCGAAAGCACGGCATCGATGAGTCGGGTCAGCGGCATGCCGTGCCCGACTTCACAGGCGCCGCGACAGATCGAACGCGCGCAGACCGGGCAGCGCCTCGGTCACGCCGCGTGCGAACGCGATCGCCTGGAAGCGCTCGCCCATATCGCCGGGCAAGGTCAGCCGCTTCGCCTCGGCGACGACACGCAGGCGTTCGACTTCGGGCAGATCCTGCGTGGCCTCGATCAGTTCGGGCAGGCCGCTGGCGAGCAGGAACTGCCCTTGCGGTGCGTAGCCGACGAAGTCGAGCCCGGCGCCGACGCCGGCCTCGGCGAGCGCTGTGAAATCGACGAACGCGGTGATATCCGCGAGGCCGGGCCAGTGCAACGGGTCGGCGTGCGCGCGATGCCGGTAGTGGCAGACCAGGGTGCCGTCGCTGCGTTCGGGCAGGTAGAACTCGCGACGCGGATAGCCGTAGTCGACGAACAGCGCGACGCCGGCTTCGAGCGAAGCGGTGACCGCCTGGATCCAGTACGGCAGCTGCGGCAGGACCTCCGAGCGGTAGCCGTCCGCGAATGGCGCCTCGAGCGAGCGCTCGACATGGCGCACCGCGTTCGCGACCAGCGTGTCGGCTGGCCGATCCACGCGCACGAAACGCGTAGCATCGAGCGTGATGTGTTCCTCGAACACCTCGCCCTCATGAACGGCGAAGCGCGTGGTCGGCAACGCATCGACCACCTCGTTCGCGAACAGCACGCCGCGCCAGTTCTGCTCCGGCGGACGCGAAACCCATTCGGCGCGCGCAGCGAGTTCAGGCGGCAGTTCGGCATGCACGCGCGTGCGCTGGCGTTCGCGCAGGTCGGCGCTGGGTTCGAGGATCTTGTAGCGCCGCGGCAGCGCACCAAGCGCGGCCAGCTCGCGCAACGCCGCGACCGCGAACGCGCCGCTGCCGCCGCCGAGTTCGAGGAAATCCGCGTCCGCGCCCAGTTCACGCAACGCTGGCGCGAGCGCACGCGCGACGCAACGCGCGAACAGGTCGCCGAGTTCCGATGCGGTCACGAAATCGCCGGCGGCGCCAAATTTGGTGCGGCCGGCGCTGTAGTAGCCGAGGCCGGGCGCATACAGCGCAAGTTCCATGAACCGCGCGAACGGCATCTCGCCGGTCGCGGCGATCTCGTTGCGGATGAGCGCGGCGAGTTCGTCGGAATGCGCGCGCTCGGCGGCGTCTGGTTCGGGCAGGGCGGTGTTCAAGGCTGGTTTGGCGCGCGCTTCTGCGGCACTCTGGGCAAGGGCAATGGCCGTCCAGCATAGCGCGACAGGGAGGGCACCACGATGACGAACGTGACCGAACGACCGGTCGTGCTGATCACCGGCGCCGCACGCCGGGTCGGCGCGACGATCGCGCGCACCTTGCATGCGGCAGGCTACGACCTCGCCCTGCACTGCTGGCGTTCGCGCAGGGAGCTCGATGCGCTCGTCGCAGAACTCGAACGCGCGCGCCCGCGCAGCACGCTCGGGCTGCAGGCCAACCTCGCCGATCTCGCACGCATGCCGGAGCTGGTGCTGAACACGCTGCTACATTTCCAACGCCTCGACGGCCTGGTGAACAACGCATCGGCGTTCCATCCGACCCCGATCGGCGCGATCACGCCGACGCAATGGGACGAACTGTTCGCGACCAACGCGCGCGCGCCGCTGTTTCTCGCGCAGGCAGCGGCGCCGCACCTGGCCGCGCGCCACGGCGCGATCGTCAACCTCATCGACATCTACGCCGAACGGCCGCTGCCGCGGCACAGTGTCTATTGCATGGCCAAGGCCGCGCTGGTGATGGCCACCAAGGCATTGGCACAGGAACTCGCGCCGGCGGTGCGCGTAAATGGCGTCGCACCGGGCGCGGTGCTCTGGCCAGAGGCCGGCAAGACCTATGCGGACCAGCAGGAACTGATCGCGCGCACGCCGCTCAAACGCAGCGGCACACCGGACGACGTCGCCGGCGCGGTGCTCTGGCTGCTGCGCGACGCGCCGTTCGTGACCGGACAGATCATCCGCGTCGACGGCGGGCGCTCGCTGGCGATGTGAGCGACGCCAGCGAGCGCAATCCGCGCGCGCTCAGGCCTTGATGCGGAACGCGTCGGCGACCAGCGCGCGCTCGAAGCCGACGCCGGCGTCGCCGGTTTCAGCATAGCGATGCAGCGCTGCCGCGTAGACGCCCTGCAGCGCACTTTGCACGAGGCTGAGCAGCAGGACGCCGAGCACCGCGAGCGCGCCGATGGCGAACACCAGGACGACAGCGTGCGCCTGCGCGGCAACGAACAGCAGCCCGCCCATGCCCAGCACC
This sequence comes from Dokdonella soli, assembly GCF_039523175.1. Classification (NCBI taxonomy): domain Bacteria; kingdom Pseudomonadati; phylum Pseudomonadota; class Gammaproteobacteria; order Lysobacterales; family Rhodanobacteraceae; genus Dokdonella; species Dokdonella soli. The sequence continues at coordinate 111,804 of NZ_BAAAEU010000015.1, read as the reverse complement.
CAGGCGAGGAAGATCAGGCCGAACACGAAACCCATGCCGACATTGCCGACCAGGTTTTCGCCCCAGGTGCGCTTGAGCAGTTCCGTGCTGCGCTTGATCGCATCGACTGGACCGATGTTCTCGTTGACCAGCACCGGCACGGCGAGGAACGTCGCGACGGTCCAGGCGAGGCCAAGCAGGCCGGCGACCCAGCGCCCGATCAGGCCCGCGCGTTCCTGGATCGCGCGCAACACCATGCCGACCGTCGCCGCGATCGCCGCGTAACCGAGGATCTGCGGCCAGCGTGCCGCGGCGATGCGGAAGCCGTCGGCCAAAGTCGGATTGCCGCCATCGAGGCGGATCCGCGCGGCACCGACCAGCGCCGCGTTGAAGAAGAAGATCACGAAGTATTGACTGAGGTAGAACAGGAAGACGAGCGGCCACAGCCAGGCCGGTGTCGGACCGTCGTCGAGCTGCGCGAACGCGCCACCGAACGCGAGCGGCGCGATGAACGTGGCCGCGACGAGCAGCGTGCCGATAGCCGCCAGCAGCGGAAACACCAGTAATTCCCGATCCGAGCGCAGCACCGCAGCGCTCGCCTTGACCAAGGCCCAACTGCGTGCAAAACAACCCATGCTGACTCTCCCCTCGAGACCAGCGTCTGTTTTAGCACCGACGCGACTCAGACGTCGAGATCGACCCGTTCGTACTCGGCTGTCGCCGTCGGCGAAGCCGCCCGCAATTCGGCGAGCGTGCGTGCCGACTGCGGCTCGCGCACGTCCGGCGCGATCTCGGCCAGCGGCTTCAGCACGAACGCCTCGGCGAGTTCCTTGCGTGGCACCTGCAGGTTGCCGGGGCCGCTCAGCACGAGATCGTCGAACAGCACGATATCGACATCCAGCGTACGGCTGGAATAGCGGGGCACGTCGCGACGACGGCCGTGGCGATCCTCGAGCGCATGCAGCCAGTCATTCAATGCGAACGCATCGAGATCGGTATCAAGACCGATCGCGAGATTCAGGAAGTCCGGCCCGTCGAAGCCGACCGCGGGAAAGCGGTAGACCGGCGACACGATCAGCGCACCGAAGCTCGCGCGCAGCTCCGCGAGGGCCGCGCGCAGATGGCGCTCGGGTTCAAGATTGGAGCCGAGGCTGAGCCAGGCGCGGTGCATCGGAATGGGGATTGTTGGCCGGTAACGACGGGTACTTCTTTGCCCTCACCGCTCACCGCGTTCGATGACCACACCGACCGCACGCGCGCCAGTCACCGCGCCGGGCTTGGACAGCTTCAGGCGCAGCCAGCGCACATCGAACTCCACGCGGAGGATCTCGGCACAACGCTCGGCCAACGTCTCGACCAGCTCGAAATGCGAGGCCTCGACGAACGCGATCAGACGCTTGGACACCGCCTTGTAGTTCAGCGTGTCCTCGATGCGGTCCGTCGCAGCCGGCTTCGTGTTGTCGAATGCCATCTCGACATCCAGCGCGACGATCTGGCGCGTGGTGCGCTCCCAGTCGTAGATGCCGATGATCGTCTCGATGCGCAGGTCTTCTATGAAAACGAGATCCATGCAAAACCGATCAGTAAGGGGAGGGCGATCCGCAGCGGCGGTGGCGAAGTCGCGCGCTCATCGTCGCTGGATACGCGCAAGCGCATGGCGGCGCGAACGCCGAGTCTACCAGCTCACTTACCGGCGGATCAGGGACCGCACACTCCCATTGCACACACATTGCTGACGCAGTCCGAACTCGCAAAGCACATCTTTCCCGCGGTGCATTTCGAGCAGGTGGGTCCACCGCAATCGATATCGGTTTCCCCTCCGTTCTTGACGCCGTCAAAACACGTTGGGGCGGCGCAGGTTCCCGCAGTGCAGACGTGGCTCTGGCAATCGTTACCGACATTGCAACCTTTGCCGATGGCGCATGCCGCACAGGTGGGGCCGCCGCAATCGACGTCTGTTTCGTTTCCGTTCTTCACTCCATCGGAACAGCTTGCAGGCTGGCAAGTTCCCGCGCTGCAAACCCGGTTCTGGCAGTCGTTGCCGCTGGCGCAGATTTTCCCGTCCGCACACGGCTTGCAGTAATTGCCGCCGCAGTCGACATCCGTTTCGGTGAAGTTGACGCTGCCGTCGAAGCAGCTCGCGCATGGTCCCGCCGCGGGTTTCTCGTAACCATCGGCGAACAGATCGCAGATCGGCGTTGCGGTGTTGGCTACGGCGGTGTCGGGCGTGGTGGCCTCCCAGAGCAGACCGCGCGCAGCGCACGGCTCGGCGAGAAGGGCAGCCACGAAAATCAACGCGGTCGCAATCGGCAGACGCATGACATACCCCCGTAGGCAATCGCATTTCGTTATCCGGAATCGCGATGCGGATCCGGACTGACTCAGCGGCAGCTCGTGCACCATACATCGGGCGATGCGTCGCCGATAGCACAAGACCGGTTCAATCCGATCAGATCCGGATCACCCGACACCTGCGATGGGCACGCCAAGCGGTGGCAGGCTGGCCAAATCCCAGCGCGGCCGCACCAGGATTGCCGGCGTCTCATGCTCGCCGGCCTGCAGACGCAGCGCGCCGGCCAGCGCGATCATCGCGCCGTTGTCGGTGCAGAACTCCAGGCGCGGGAAGTGCGCACGGAAGCCCTCGCGCGCGCCGGCTTCGGCAAGCTGCGCGCGCAGGCGCCGGTTAGCGCCGACGCCGCCGGCGACGACCAGCGTGCGCGCGCCGGTCGCGGCCAGCGCGCGCCGGCACTTGATCGTCAGCGTATCGACGATCGCCTCCTCGAACGCGCGTGCGATGTCGGCCTTGGTCTGGTTGGACCTGTCGCTGGCCTGCCAGGCCAGCAGTACCTGCGTCTTCAGGCCCGAGAAGCTGAAATCGAGGCCGGGCCGGTCGGTCATCGGCCGCGCGAAGCGGAACGTGCCAGGGCGCCCCTGTTCGGCCAGCTTCGCCAGTGCCGGGCCGCCCGGATACGGCAGGTCCATCAGCTTGGCCGTCTTGTCGAACGCCTCGCCGGCGGCATCGTCGAGGGTGTCGCCGAGCAGCGTGTAGCGGCCGATCGCGGCGACCTCGATCAGCATCGAGTGACCGCCCGAGACCAGCAGCGCGACGAACGGCGGTTCCGGGGGGTCGGGCTCCAGCAGCGGCGCGAGCAGATGGCCTTCCATGTGATGCACGCCGATCGCCGGCAGTTCCAGCGCCCAGGCCAGCGAGCGCACGGCGGTCGCGCCGACCAGCAAGGCGCCAACCAGGCCCGGGCCGGCCGTATAGGCGACCCCACCGAGGTCGGCGACACGCAGTCCGGCCTGCGCCAGGGTCTCGCGGACCAGCGGCAGCAGCTTGCGCACGTGATCGCGCGAGGCCAGTTCCGGTACCACGCCGCCGTAGTCGGCGTGCATGCGGATCTGGCTGTACAGCGTGTGCGCCAGCAGGCCGCCGGCCGCGTCGCCGCGCGCCGGATCGAAGATGGCCACGCCGGTCTCGTCGCACGAGGTCTCGACCCCAAGCACCGGTCCGGTTGATGCCTGCTTTGCAAATGACGGATTCATCGCGATAGAATACACGGCTCGCCCGACAGCCCCGGGTGATTTTGCATTGGAGAGTTTATGCCCAGCGTCAAAGTTCGCGAAAACGAACCGTTCGAGTTTGCCCTGCGTCGCTTCAAGCGCACCTGTGAAAAGGCCGGCGTGCTGGCCGAAGTGCGCAAGCGCGAGTTCTACGAAAAGCCGACCCAGGAGCGCAAGCGCAAGCGCGCCGCCGCGGTCAAGCGTCACCTGCGCCGCGTTTCGCGCGATGTGACGAAGCGTCAAAGACTGTATTGATCGGCTGCGGACCTTCGGGTCCGCGCTGGATGACGGGCTGTTCATCGGCCGGCAGCGCGCAAGCGCTGCCGGCTTTTTGCGTTTGATCGGACCAATGCCGGGAAAGAAGCCGTGTCAGCCATTCCCGCCGCGCCAAGTCCTGCATGTCCGACCCGGTTTCGACGAAGCGAACGCTCGCGCTCGCTTCGTGCGAAGCATCGTGCAACACCTTGCCTTGCTGCAGGTCGATTCTATCCAGTCATTGAACGCCAGCGAGGTCAGTTCTTCGCTGCTTCCTTGACCGCCGGGGCTTTCATCGCCGCGGCCTCGACGACCGCCGCCTCATCCGCCGCTCTTTTGGCATCGACGGCTGCCGCCGCCGCGTTGGCTTTCAGGTGCTGCACATACGCTTTCGCTTCGTCCGCCTGGCAGGTCACGTGAACCTGGATCTCGTCGCTGACCTGGGGCACGTAGTTGCCGAGGCCAAATTCGGAACGCCTGAGCGTCGTCGTGGCCTCGAAGCCGATCGACGGCACGTTGTTCCTCGGGTTGACGCCGATCTTGTTGAGGGTGACATCGAGCACGACCGGCTTCGTTACGCCGTGCACGCTGAAGTCGCCGGTGACCTTGAGCTGGCCCGATGCACCGCCTTTCTCGACCTTGGTGCTCTTGAACGTCGCGGTCGGAAACTTGGGGACATCGAAAAAGTTGGCCGAACGGAAGTCGTCGTCGAGGTCGGGCAGGCCGCTGCTCATGCTGGTCAATGGAATCGCAACCGTCACGGATGACTTGGTCGGATCGGCCGGGTCGAATTCGAGGGTGCCTTCCACCTGGGTGAACTGCGCAGTCGGATTCGAGAAGCCCAGATGGCTCCAGCGGATCACCCCCTGGGTATGGTGCACTTCAAACGCGTAGGTGGTGGCATGGAGCGGGGCGGACGCGAGAGCGAAGGCGGCGGCAAAAGCGAAGCGGCAAAACATGGCATGACTCCTGTGGGGATGGCGCGGTCACAGTGCCCGAGCAGGGCCAGGAAAGTCCTGAAGCCGCTCTGAAACCCTCTGAAACGCGCCGAATACTTCTGAAAAGTGCACCGGGCCGAAGGCCGGGAGGCTCGGCCGGCGAGGCGCGGTCGTCGCTGGTTGCGCATATCGCTACAATCGATGCCCGCTATTCACCCTGAAAGACACCGTCGCCGTCAGCCACGTATGGACGAGCCCCTCGCAACACCGCTGCGCATCGGCGACTGGTGCGTGAATCCGATGTCGAGCGAGATATCTCGAGCCGGAGAGATCGTTCGGGTGGAGGTCCGCACCATGCGGCTGCTCCTGCATCTCGCTGCGCGCGCTGGCGAAGTCGTCAGCATCGACGAGTTGCTGACCCGGGTCTGGTCGGGCGTGATCGTCACGCCGGATTCGGTCTATCAGGCCGTGACTTCGCTGCGGCGTTCGCTCGGAGACGACCCTAGGCAGCCTGCTTATATCGCGACGGTGCCGCGGCTCGGGTATCGCATGGTGGCAGCGGTCAGCCGCTGGGACGACCGGGCTCCCATGCAAGCGCGGATTTCGCCGTCGTTGACCGGCACGAGGCGAGACGTGCCGGATATCAGTCTGCCGACGCTTGGCTCAAGCGGGAGATCGAGCGCCGTGATCGGCGCCGTCGCCGCGCTGATCCTGTTGCTGGTTGCGGGTTATTGGGTCTACGGCAATTTCGCGACGGGCCGATACGCCCACGCGGACGCCAGCGTGTCGGTTTCCCCCCAATCCATTGGCGTGCTGCCTTTTCTCGATCTGACCACGCAGGAGATGAACGAGGAATACTTCGCCGACGGCATGACCGAGGAACTCATCGATCACATGAGCAGGATCCTGGGGGTTCGGGTTCCGGGCCCCACATCGTCGTTCTACTACAAGGGCAAGCAGCTGCCGGTTGCCGACATCGCACGGAATCTCGGTGTCGCCTACCTGCTGGATGGAAGCGTGCGCAAATCCGCCGCCACGTTTCGCGTCGCGACCCGGCTGATCCGGGCACGTGACGGCTACGTCGTCTGGTCGGAAACCTACGATCGGCCTCTTGGGGACATCTTGACGATCCAGAAAGACATCGCGGCGCAGATGACGACGTCCCTGCGCGCGTCCATCGATGGCCTCTCTTCCGAGGCTTTGCCAAATACTGCCCGCTGAGCACTCGCTACCGGGCCTCAGGAGTTATTGATGTCACTCAAAGAACGACTCACCGAAGACATGAAGGCTGCGATGAAGGGCGGCGACAAGGACCGCCTCGGCGTGATCCGCCTGGTCAACGCCGCGATCAAGCAGCGTGAAGTCGACGAACGCATCATGCTCGACGACACGCAGGTGCTCAGCGTGATCGAGAAGATGCTCAAACAGCGCCGCGACTCGATCACGCAGTTCCGCGCCGCCGGTCGCGAGGATCTCGCGACCAAGGAGGAGTTCGAGGTCGGCGTGATCCAGGCCTATATGCCCGCGCAGCTCTCGGCGGCCGAGATCGAGGCGATCGTCGTGAAGGCTATCGCGGACGCCGGCGCGAGCAGCGCGAAGGACATGGGCAAGGTCGTCGGCCTGATCAAGCCGCAGGTCGCCGGACGCGCCGACATGGGCCAGGTGTCCGCGCTGGTCAAGCAGAAGCTCGGCGGCTGAGCGTGACCGCCCCCGGCATGCGCCTGCGCGCGGCAACGCGCGCGGACGCCGCATTGATCCTCGCATTGATCCGTGAACTGGCCGCGTACGAACACCTCTCACACGAAGTCGTCGCTGATGAAGCCATGCTTGCGGAACAATTGTTCGGCGAGCACCCGATCGCCGAGGTCGTGATCGCCGACGTCGACGGCGAGCCGGCCGGATTCGCGCTGTACTTCCACAACTTTTCCACCTTCGCCGGACGGCGCGGCCTCTACCTCGAGGACCTGTACGTGCGCCCGGCGTTTCGCGGCAATGGCGTCGGGCGGCGCCTGATGGCCTATCTCGCGAAACTTGCCGTGGAGCGCGGCTGCGGCCGCTTCGAGTGGTGGGTGCTGGACTGGAACAAGCCGGCGATCGACTTCTACCGCAGCCTCGGCGCGGTCGGCATGGACGACTGGACCGTGCAACGCGTCAGCGGTTCCGCGCTCGCTGCGCTTGCGGCGCAATGCACGGACACGGCGGGCTGAGCCGGCCGGTATCCTAGCGCTCCATGGCCGGCCGCATCCCCGAAAAATTCATCGACGACCTCCTGGCGCGCATCGACATCGTCGACGTGATCCAGGAGCGTGTGCCGTTGAAGAAGGCCGGGCGCGACTGGTCCGCGCGCTGCCCGTTCCACGACGAACGCTCACCGTCGTTCACGGTCAGTCCGGCCAAGCAGTTCTACCACTGCTTCGGTTGCGGTGCGCACGGCAGCGCGATCGGTTTCCTGATGAACTACGACCGCCTGGAATTTCCGGACGCGGTTGAGGAACTCGCGAACCGCGCCGGCCTCAAGGTGCCCTACGAAGGCGGCCGCGAGGCGCCGCGCGAGGATGCGAGCGACCTCTACAACCTGCTCGATGCGGCCGCGAAGTTCTATCGGCGCCAGCTGGGCGAGAACGAAACCGCTCGCGCGTATTTCGCAAACCGCGGCCTCGACGAGGCGATCCTCGCGCGCTTCAATCTTGGCTACGCGCCGGATGCCTGGGATGCGTTGAAGAACGCGCTCGGCACCAGCGCGCCGCGCATCGCGCTGCTCGAGAAGGCCGGCATGCTGACCAGCGGTGAGCGCGGCAGCAAGTACGACCGCTTCCGCGATCGCGTGATGTTTCCGATCCTCGACCGCCGCGGCCGCACGATCGCGTTTGGCGGGAGGATATTGACCAAACCGGCGGCAAAGTCGGCTCCTGCTCCCGTTGAAAAGTCCGGCGAAGGATCGCCGGTTCTTGATCCTCGCGTGCAGGACGCGCGGAAGGACAAATCCGACGGACCGAAATACCTCAACTCGCCGGAAACGCCGCTGTTCCACAAGGGCCGCGAACTGTTCGGTCTGTGGCAGGTGCGCGAGGCGCACGCGAAGATTCCGCGCCTGATCGTCGTCGAAGGCTACATGGACGTGATCAGCCTGCATCAATTCGGCGTCAACCAGGCGGTCGCCACGCTCGGCACGGCGACCACGCGCGATCACGCGGAAATTCTGTTTCGCCAATGTGCGGACGTTTACTTTTGCTTCGACGGCGATCGCGCCGGCCGCCAGGCCGGGTGGCGCGCGGTCGAATCCGTGTTGCCGCGCATGCGTGACGGTCGCCAGGCGTTGTTCCTGTTCCTGCCCGAGGGCGAGGATCCGGATTCGCTGATCCGCAAGGAAGGTCTCGATGGCTTCGAGCAGCGCCTGAAGGACGCGACGCCGCTCAGCGAATTCTTCTTCTCGGAACTCGGCAAGGACGTGAACCTCACGAGTCTCGACGGCAAGGCGCGCCTCGCCGAACGCGCGCGCCCGCTCCTCGCGCAGATTCCCGACGGCGCATTCCGCGACCTGATGCTGGCCGAGCTCGACAAGTTGACCGGCGTGCGCATACAGGTCGCCGCTTCGCCGGCCGAGCCCCAACAACCGCGCGCACGTCCGCAGCAACGCTCGCTGGTGCGCGCCGCGATCACGCTGCTAGTGCAGCGTCCCACGCTGGCATCCGCCATCGAACCGCCCTGGATGTTCGCAGAACTGCGTCAGCCGGGCATACCGCTGCTGATCGAGCTGATCGGCCTGTGCCGCGCTCGCCCGGACATCCTGACCGGAGCGCTGCTCGAGCATTTCGCCGAACGCGAGGAAGCGAAGGCGCTGCAGAAACTTGCCGTACTGGACTTTCCGGGCGGCGAGGACGAAGCACGCGCCGAGTTCCTCGACGCGATTCGACAACTCGATCGCCAGACCGAATCGCAGCGCCGCCTGGACCTGCAGCAGCGCCTGAAGGATCTCGAAGCGAAGGGTGCGACGGGGCTCACCGAGGAAGAGCGCAACGAGCTGCGCCAGCTGCTCGCCGTGAAGGGAACGCGGCCGCGATAACCACCGCCTAGGCCCCACCGCCGCCGTCGACCGATCAGGTCCTGATCCGACTTGCAGGCCATTCCGCTGTCCTGACGCTCAGGTGCGGACCAGCAATCTCTCCGCCCCCTCTTTGCTTCGCCCCCGCAGGCCCATGGCGGGCAGCCGGGGCAACAAAACGATCACCAAACGCGTTGCTTACGGTGACGGTTCGATGACGTCTTCGGCTCGGCGTTGCGTCATCGCGCGGTGATCCATTCCGAATGGGGAAAAGACATCGACGTGCCAAAGATTGCCGCTGCGTCCGTGTTCGTGTGTCGGCCTTTGCATGGTCGTAGCAGCGAGAGAGTTCACGCGGTCGTAATCAGGGGACGGCGGTCACTCAGCGTACCGAATGGCGGCGGCCTTGTGCGTTCGAGGCGGGGGCTTCACGCACGCAAGAGCGCCGACCATTTCGTTCCTCCATTCCATCGCGGATTTTCTACATCGAGAGGACTTCAGCGTTATGACATGCAAGATTCGACCATTGGCCCTGCACATCGGCCTCGCCCTGTCGATGGCGGCCAGCACCGCCACGCACGCCGTCGTCACGCCCAGCAACGACGTATCGCCCCTGAACGCCGACGCATCGCAACAGGATGCCGACGGGCGGCTGCGCTATATCGTGCTGCTGGAGCAACCGCCGGCCGCGCTCTACGACGGCAGCGATTCCCATTTCGCAGCCATTCCTCGCGTTATGCATAGAGAGAGTGCCGGCACCGGGGAGAGTGCCGGCACCGCCACCCGACAGCGCATCGATTTCAGCGGCGCTCAGGCCGAGGCCTATGTGGGGTATCTCGCGGCCGAACAGACCACCCTGCTGAACGCGATGGGTCAGCGCATCGCACGCCGGCTCACCCCGGTGTTCGCGCTGCAGCACGCACTCAATGCGCTGGTGCTCGATCTCACGCCGGAGGAAGCCGAAGCGATCCGTTCCCTGCCCAAGGTCGCTTCCGTCGCGCCGGATCAGACCCGCCAGCTCACCACCGAATACAGCACGGCGCTGATCGGCGCGCAGGGGATCGGACCCACGGTCCCGGCCGATGCGGTGTTCATCGACGGCTTCGATGGTTCGTCGACGCCGCGGTCCGTCCTGGGCGAGGGCACCGTTCTCGGTGTTCTCGATACCGGGATCAACCCCGCCAACGCTTCGTTCGCCGCCGTGGACGAATCCGGTTATCGCCACGTCAATCCGCTCGGGGCAGGCACCTACCGAGGCCTGTGCGCGCCGGGCCAGTCCCTGGCCGGGCGCTGCAACGACAAGCTGATCGGCATCTACGATACGAGCAGGACGCCGGTCGGCCTCGACGACCACGGCCACGGTTCGCACACCGCGAGCACGGCCGCCGGCAACAACCGCAAGGCCAAGTACTTCGGCTGGGACACGCATGTCACCGGTGTGGCGCCCCATGCCAACATCATCGCGTACAAAGTCTGCGTCGGTGGCGGCTGCGATGAATCCGCCATCGTTGCCGCGACCGACCAGGCGGTCCGCGACGGCGTGGTCGACAGTATCAACTTCTCCATCAGCGGCGGATTCACGCCCTGGAGCGACGCGACGTCCCAGGGCTTTCTGTCGGCGACCAATGCGGGCATCTTCGTCGCCGCCGCGGCCGGCAACACGAACGCGTATGCGAAAGAGGCCCTCGAAGGAACCGCCAATCATCTGGAGCCCTGGGTGACGACCGTCGCCGCGACGACGAGCGATCACGGCGTGGCCGGCATTTCGCTGCAAGCCACAGGCGGCGCCACCCCATTGCCGGGATTCGCGGTGCATATCGCCAGTGGAGTGGCCGATCCGGTGCCGGCGTCGGTGCCGCAGCTACCGTTGGCGATCAGCCCCAGCTATGGCACGGTCGGGGACGGCTGCACGGCGTTCGCCGCCCAGCTTTTCCAGGGCAAGGCGGCCCTCTTGAAAACGAGTTCCGGCACGGGTAGCTGCTATGCCTCGACCATGATCGACAATGCACACAACGCCGGCGCCGGCGTGGTCCTGATCGAGTCGGCAAATGCCACATCCTTCGGGAGCATCAGTGCCACCGGCAATGTGCTGGCGTTCGATCTGAAAGGCAACGACGGCGCAGCGCTGAAGCAGTACGGCGACGCGAATCCGGGCGCGCTCGTCCAGGTCAGCGCCGCATCGGGACGCAGCACAACCGAGCCCGATCACATGGCGTGGTTCAGCTTGCGCGGACCGGCGCCCTACGGCTTCGGCAAGCCGGATCTCGCCATGCCGGGCGTGGATATCCTCGCTGCCTACAGGGACGGCAGCGGCACCAATCCCGACGCCATTACGTTCATGAGCGGCACCTCGATGGCGACGCCGCATGCCGCGGGCGCGGGCCTGCTGCTGCGGGCGAAGCATCCGGACTGGACGCCGCTGGAAATCAAGTCCGCATTGATGATGACCGCCAAGGAGGGAGTGCTTGAATCCACCTCGAGCACTCCGGCCAATACCAATGCGCGGGGATCGGGGCGAGTGCAAGTGCCTGCCGCGGCGAGCGCCGGGCTCGTGCTCAATGAAACCGGCGCCCATTTCACAGCCGCGAACCCCTATCCGCTGCAGTCCTCGGTCGCGGCCGGCGATCCATCGACACTGAACCTCGCGCAGATCGCCATCCCGAACTGCGTCACCGTCGACCGGGTCGCGCGGACCAGTACGAAGAGCTGCAGCGTCAGCCGTGACTTCCGCAGCACGCAGAGCCACCCGGTGACCTGGACGCCGAGCGTGGCGGGCTCCGTCAACGGCGGCGTGCAATTCAATCCGGCCCAGCTGACGGTCGCCGGCGGCGCCAGCCAGCGCCTCACCGTCACCTTCGACAGCACGGCCTGGACCGGCCCGCAGAACGCAACGCTGGTACTGACACCCGATGATGCGAGCTTGTCGAAATTGCATCTGCCGATCACGGTCGACCTGCCCGTGCAGGACATCAGCGCCACACCGAGACAGCTCACGGTCGCTGCGGTGAACAACCAGGTCACCCGTGCAAGCCTGAAGATCGCCAACAGCGGCGGTGCCGATCTGGTCGTGAACAACACCAGCCTGGCCGATGGGAGCACCTACGCAGCGAGCCTGATCGACCAGAAACCATATCTCGGCTTCGGGCTGCAAGCGATGTACAGGGCGCCCTATGGCTATTTCTCCACTCCGATCCCCTTGCAGAGTTTTGTCGTCGACGCACCGGAACCGCTGGCGAAGATCGAAACCTATCTGGTGCGCGCCAAAGGGCTCTACTCAGCCTTGTTGGGCACACCCCAGAAGGTCAATTACTGGATCGTGCCGGACGTCAGCGGTCAACCCGCCAACCCGCTGCAAACACCGGCGAACGCGCTGTGGGCCAACGAGATCACCGAAGGATCGTCGGGATTGAGCATCGCCGGCAACAACGTGTTCGCGACCGACACGCTGGATTTCACCGCCAGCGGGGCGATCGCCGGTCCGACCTTGGCGCCGGGCAAGTATTGGCTCGGTATGGGGCGTGAGGGCGGTGGGCTGTATTCAATGTTCGGCCTCAGTGACAACACCTTGTGGCGGCCGACGCCGACCGGCAACGGGACCACGCCCTACACCATGACCAACAGGGCGGTGAGCGCAGAAAGCGGAACCGCCGGAGTCGCGCTGCGCATCGACCAGAAGGTGACGTGCAACGCGACACCCGCCTGGCTCAGCGTCGATCCCGCGTTCGCGTCGGTCACGGTCTCGGGGGGTCTTGTCGGCAGCTATGCCAAGTCCGTCGACGTGCTGGTGGATCCCTCGCAGTTCCCTGCCGGGGCGACCAGCGCAACAGGCTCGCTGTGCCTGCGCAGCAATGATCCCAACAATCCGGTCTACCGCGTGGTTGTGCACGCGACCCGGAGCTGACGTGTAGTTCCTGCCGGATCGGACCTCGTGGTCCGATCCGGCTTGAACTCCGAGCATCGATTTCACCGCTCGTCATGCCTGTCCGCAAGGGCTGTACGAGCCGTCCATTTCGCCGAAGCGTCGGCTCAGGGGCTTGCATGCAAGGTCAACCCTGCGCCGATACCGATGGCTCCCGAATCTCCAGCACCGTCACGTCCTTACGGAGCGGCCCCTTCGAAGGCGGCGACTTCTCATGCTGAGGCGACACCACCCCAAGAGCGCCCGGGGCGGTGCTGGAGACCTGTTCGACAGGCTGCCGAACGACACGGTACGAAGCCGATGCAGGCGCTGAAACGGCAGCGCACGCAGGCGACGGCAAGCTTCGAGGGTCAGACCGGCGGCAGCGGGCTCGGCCAGCTCGGCGCTTTTCTTTCGCCGAGCAGTGCGTTCATGCGCTTGCGTGCTTCGCGCGCTGCATCACCCTCGCCAAGCGCATCGTAGAAGCGGGCCTGCAGCAGCTGAGCGCTCGGGCTCTGCTCACCGAAGCGCGCCGAAACACCGACGATACTCTTGGCCTGCAGCACGCGACCCCGATCGATCAAGGTGTTGCCGTACGACACGGCGATGTCCACGATCGCGCTCGGCACGGCCGCCGTCTCGGCGATGTCGAAAGCCTGCGCGTAGAAGCGTAGCGACGTTTCCACGTCGCCGCGCACACCTGCCTGCTCGGCCTCGGCCAGCGTGGCATAGGCGCGCCCACCCGAGCCTGCATCGGTATCGCTCCACTGCACCAGCTGAGCGACCTGCTCGTCGACCTGTGCCGTTTGTCCGCTCGCCCGCAACGCGCCTATCAGATACAACCATGCCAAGGCACGCTCTCGCGCCACGAATGGCCGGCCGAATCGGGCAATGGCGCGACGCGCGTGCTCCTGGACGGCGGCATCGTCACCCCGCTCGGAGGCCAGCATCGCGCGCAGAAGATTGAGCTGCGTGTCGTCCTCGGCATCCTCGCCGCGAACCTGTTCGGCGTCGACGTGTTCGATCAGGTCGCTTGCCGCCTTGATTTGCCCCAGGCCCAGCAGAGCTCTCACACGGGCGCGCTCCAGCCCGTTGCGCGATCCGATCATGGCGACACGGAAACGCTCCGGCCATACCTCGTCGATCGCGGCGAGCGCTTCCCTCGGCTTCAATTGATCGAGATTCGCCTCGGCAAGATAGGCCTGGGCATTGATCACGTTGTCATAGGCGCCGAACTGGCGAAATCGCGGGACGGCATTCCGGAGCAGCTCGGAGGCCTCGATATAGTGCCCTTCCAATGCCGCCACCACGCCCTGGTTCGCCTCGACGCGCGCCAGCACGAAGCGGTCGCTCGCCAGCGTGGCGTCGACACGCGCCGCCGCCAGGTCGGCACGCGCCCCGTCGAGGTCCATTTCCCCCGACCGCACGATCGCACGCCGCAGGCGGACGTGCGCCAGCCCGGACCAGTCGCCGGCTTTCTCGTGCAACGCGATCGCAACGTCGTACAGATGCTCGAACTCGGCGTGGTTGCCCTTGGCCAGTTCCACCAAAGCCACGCCGATGGTTGCAAGGGCTTCGAGACCCGGGCGGTCGTCCGCCAGGCGCATGTTCAGTACACGTCGATAGCGGGCTTCGGCTTCGACGAGATTGCCGGATTCGCGCTCCGCGTCGGCGAGTGCGATCTGCACGCGTGGCGCTTCGCGCTGCTCGGGCGGAGCGGCTTCGATGATCTGCCGGACCTTGGCGTGGCCTTCATTTTCGTGGGCCGCGTAAATGCGCCCGGTCAGTTCCTCGATCGCCAGGTCCTGGCTATCCGGGTGGCGAGCAGTGACCGGCTTGCCTCTGATCAGCAGAATCCTGTCTGCTGCGCGCCTGCCGGCGTCGATGACGTTGTCGGAGACCGCTTCGAGTTTGCGTGTGGGTTTATCCGTCGAATCGAGGTTGACGGTCACGACCCATCCGGCTGCCGTCTTGCGCACGTAGACGTGCACCAGGTTGTCCGCACCCAAGGTCTCGCGCACTGCTGCGTCGGGAAGGGCCGGATCCTTGGCCGCCAGCATCAAGACATTCTTCGTCGGCACGACGGCCACACCGCCCTGGCGCAGCTGCGATGCAACGATCTCCATGAGGCCGATTTCCATCCAGGCCCAATCCTTGTCGAGCAGCTGCACGTCGACGGGCAGCACGGCGAAGGTATCCGCCGTATCCGGCGCCGTGGCCTTGGCGGGCAGACCATCGCCGCAGGTCGTGCAGGTCTGATGCCCCGTCAGCCACAACGCGGCCACGATGACGAGCACGAGCGCCGCGACGACGACCACAGGAGCAAACCGAGCGCGGCGCCGATTGCGTGCCTTCGCCGATGTCGCCGTTGCCGCGGGTGCAGATACCGGCTGCACGGCCGACTCGCGCTCGGGAACTGCGGCATCCCGCTCTGTCGCGTCCTGCTGCGGCGGCGCGCGCTCATCGGTTGCCGCTTCCTCGTGCACCGCGGCGACCCAGCGATAGCCGAAACGAGGCAGCGTCAGGATGACATCGCTGTCGCCGCTTGCATCAAGGATGCGACGAGCGCGCAGTATGGTCTGTGCGACCTGGCTGTCGCCGGCTGAGACGCGCCCCCAGACGGCAGCGACCAGCTCGTCCTTGCCGACGGCCCTCTCACGATTCTCGATCAGATAGACGATGCACTCGAACACCTTCGGCGGAATGCGGACCGCTGTCCCCGAGCGGCGCAGCTCACGCAGTGCAGGATCGATGCAGAACTCGCCGAATCGATAGGTCGGCCGCTTCATGTGCGTGCGCACGCCGGCCGGTTCATTCATGTTACTGGGCGGCTACCGAAGAGACACGCGAGCAAATACACCCCCGCACACCTGTGCAACCGATCTCAAACTGAAATCCAGTCCCCTGCTGAAGCACGACGGCATCCATCTTTAGCAGTAAAGATGGCTAATCATAGCAGAGCCGAAGTCTTCAGCCTGCCAGGACTGCTCTCCACAGGCGGAATGCGCTGCTCGCGATCCACCCATCCGAATCCTTCCTCCCAGACGAGGGCGATGCGGAGGCGGCCGCGTCAGAGTCCGGCCGCTGCGATCGCCGAGGGTGACTCCCAGGTCAAAACAACGTTGACTTCCGGGCCCGTTCAGCTACGGATTCGCTTTGCGCCCGATTCCCGTGTACAGTGCGCGTACTGTGTTTGCAGGGTCACTGTGAATCGTGACCTGATGCGGTCGATCTTCCGATTTGCTCCATCGCCTCACCTCGCTTTCTCCTTGCCAACCTCAGTCTCGGCCCGGGATGTCCTCGCGGCCGCGAATTTCTTGTTTTCGAGTTGCAGGAGTCAAAGTCATGGCAAATCGCCAGAACGGTACCGTCAAGTGGTTCAACGATGCGAAGGGTTTCGGTTTCATCACGCCGGAGAGCGGCCCCGACCTTTTCGTGCACTTCCGCTCCATCCAGGGCGCGGGTTTCAAGAGCCTGGCCGAAGGCCAGCGCGTGAGCTTCATCGCCGTGCAGGGCCAGAAGGGCATGCAGGCCGACGAAGTGCAGCTGGCGTAAGCCACGTCGCGCAACAGCGTCAAACGAACCCCGGGCGGCAACGCCCGGGGTTTTTTTGTTGATCGTTTCTGCCATCGTCCCTGATGGTGAAGACAGACCGGCCTTGCTGGCCGGATTTCTCATGAACAGTCCGGCGCACCATGGCGCCGACGGAGAACGCGATGGCCATCAAGCCCAACTACAAGTTCGACAAGCGCCAGCGCGATCTGGCCAAGAAGAAGCAGCAGGACGAGAAGCGCCTGAAGAAGCAGTCGAAGACCGAAGTGAAGGGCACCGGCGACGCCGGCCCGACCGCACCGGCGCAGACTTCCGGCGGCCCGGAGGCCGAAAACGCAGGTCCATGAAGTGCACTCCGCCGGTGATCGCCCGCGCGCGCCATGCGCGAACGCCCGGAACTGGATGTCTCGCCCATGGCGGTTGTTGGCCGGATTCTCAACCTGGGGCGAGCCCTTGAAGCCAGGGCGAACAACTCGTTGAAGGGAACGGGCCTGAACTACACCGACCTCGACGTTCTGGCGACGCTGCGACGCACGGGCTCGCCCCACGAGCTTGCTCCAACGGCCTTGAGGCGGTCGGTTCTGATTACGTCCGGCGCGATGACCGCCTGCCTCAATCGCCTTGAGAAGGCTGGTTTGATCTCGCGCAGGCCGGAGGACAACGATCGTCGTTCGCTCATGGCGGCGCTCACGCCGAAGGGACGCGCACTGATCGACAAGGCCATCGGCATCCGGTTCGCGGAGGCGCACGAAGTGGTCTCCGGACTAAGCCGGGCCGAGCAGGCCCAGCTTGCGGAACTGCTGAAGAATCTCGGCGCTTCCTTGAAATGACGGGCTCGCGCTGTCGCGGCCAAGGCTTGTACGGGTAGCGCGACTTAACGCAAGTCGCGGATCAGCACCTGTGCCGCGTTATGCCCCGGCGCGCCGGTCACGCCGCCGCCCGGGTGAGTGCCGGCGCCGCACAGGTACAGGCCCGGCAGCGCGCCGCGGTAGTCGGCCTGACCGAGCATCGGACGCGCGCTGAAGAGCTGGTTGAGCGAAAGCGCGCCGTGGAAGATGTCGCCGCCGAGCAAACCGAAATCGCGTTCGAGGTCGAGCGGGCTCTTGATCTGGCGGCCGAGCACCGAGGCCTTGAACCCCGGCGCCCAGCGGTCGACGGTCGCGATCATCAGGTCGGCGACCTCGTCACGATGGTCATCCCACGACCGTCCCTGCGGCAAAGTCGGCGCGACGTGCTGGCAGAACAGGCTGGCGACGTGCTGCCCCTTCGGCGCGAGCGAATCGTCGAGCGTCGACGGAATCAGCATCTCGACGATCGGCTCGCGCGACCAGCCGTGCGCACGCGCATCCGCGTACGCGCGATCCATGTAGTCGAGGCTCGGCGCGATGATGATGCCGGCGGTCAGGTGATCACCCGGTTCGGGCAACGCGCTGAACCGCGGCAATTCGCTCAGCGCGACATTCATGCGGAACGTGCCGGAACCGCAGCGCCAGTTCGCCATGCGTTCGCGCGTCGGCGCCGGCACCACGGCCGGATCGAGCAGGCGCTCGTAGAGCAATTTCGGATTCACGTTCGCGACAACGCTGCGCGCGCGCAGCACCTCGCCCTTCTCGGTGACGACGCCGACGGCGCGGCCCGGCTTTCCATGGGAATGTTCGACAATGATCTCGCGCACGCCGCAACCGGTGCGGATCTCGACGCCAGCTGCCGCCGCCGACTTCGCCATCGCCTGCGTGATCGCGCCCATGCCGCCGAGCGCATGGCCCCAGGCGCCCTTCACACCGTTCACTTCGCCGAACACGTGGTGCAGCAGGACATACGCGCTGCCCGGCGTGTATGGGCTTGCGTAATTGCCGACCACGCCGTCGAAGCCGAACACCGCCTTGATCGGTTCGCTCTCGAAGAAGCGGTCGAGATATTCCGCGGCGGAAATCGCGAACAGATCGAGCAGGTCCGTGCGTAGCGTCGCGTCCAGTGATTTCACGCGCTTGCCGAGCCGGCCCGCGCGCAGCAGTTCCGGCAAGGCCTTCAGCCAGCCGCCATCGGTCAGGTTCGGCGGTGGCTCCAGCGCGAGCGCACGCAGCACGTCGGCGATCGCGTCGAGGCGACGCTCATACTCAGGCAGGCGCTCCGCGTCGCGGCGCGAGAACTTCGCGACCTCGGCCTGCGTGCGCCCCGCGCCGATCGCAAGGTATCGGTGGTCCGGCAGCGGCAGGAAGTTGTTGAGCCGGCGCTGCACGATCTTCAGGCCGTGTGCGGCCAGATCGAGATCGCGGATCACTTTCGGCTGCAGCAGCGATACCGTGTACGCCGCGACCGAGTTGCGGAATCCCGGATGGAATTCCTCGGTCACCGCCGCGCCGCCGACCACGTCGCGGCGTTCGAGCACGGTGACTTTCAATCCGGCCTTCGCGAGGTAAGCCGCACAGACGAGGCCGTTGTGGCCGCCGCCGATCAGGATCGCGTCGCGCATGTCTTGGCTCATCCGGCGATTATCGCGGGACACCCGACACCGCGCCATCGCTCACGGAGCGCGATAACCTTCGCGCACGGCCCCTCCGCCGATGCGCTCCAAGTCGACGGGATGGCGCAGGTCGAACTCAGGCAATCGCCGTGCGGCGGGTCGCGAACGCGACCACGACGCCGAGCACGCACAGCGCGGCAACATAGTGCGCCGGTGCAAGCGGCTGCACCTTCATGAGCACGGTCACGAACAACGGCGTGAGGCCGCCAAAGATCGCATAGGCCACGTTGTACGCGAATGAGATGCCGGAGAAGCGCACCGGCGGCGGAAATGCGCGCACGAGCAGCACCGGGATCACGCCGACCACACCGACACAGAAACCGGCGACCGCGTACAGCGCGAACAACGCATCGGGCATGCGCGCGAGACCGAGGTACAACGCATACGTGGCCAGCAACAGCGCGACGCAGCCGATCTTCAGCGCGCGCAGCGCACCGATGCGGTCGGCGAGCACGCCGAATACGACGCAACCGATCGAAAGGAACAGCGTCGCGACGCTGTTCGCCGCGAGCGCACGCGCCGGCGCAATCGCAAACAGCTTTTGGATCAGGGTCGGCGTCATCAGGATCACGACCACGATCGCCGCGGTCAGCAACCACGTCAGCAACATCGAGAAGACAACCGCACGGCCGTATCCGGCCAGCACGACTTTCAACGGCAGACCGCGCACGAGTTCGTGCCGACGGCGCATTTCCTCGAACACCGGCGTCTCACTGAGCAGGCGGCGCAGGAACACCGCGAGAAAGCCGAACACGCCGCCGACCAGGAACGGGATGCGCCAGCCGAACGCGAGCACCTCGTCCGCGCTGAAATGCGTATTGATCGCGGTCGCGATCAGCGAGCCGAGCAGGATGCCGGCGGTCAGGCCCGCGGTCAGCGTGCCGCAGGCGAAACCGACCCGCCGATCCGGCACATGTTCGGCGACGAAGGTCCAGGCGCCCGGCACCTCACCGCCGACCGCCGCGCCCTGCAGGATGCGCAGGCCGAGCAACGCGAGCGGCGCCGCGTAGCCGATGCTCGCCCAGGTCGGCAGCAGGCCGATCAGCAGGGTCGGGATCGCCATCATGAACACGCTCAGCGTGAACATGCGCTTGCGTCCGCTGCGGTCGCCGAAGTGCGCCATCAGGATGCCGCCCAGCGGACGTGCCAGATAACCGGCCGCGAACAACCCGAACGCCTGCAGCTGGCGCAGCCAGTCCGGTGTGTCGGGCGGGAAGAACAGCTGCCCGATCGCGTTGGTGAAGAACACGAAGATGATGAAGTCGTAGAACTCGAGCGCGCCGCCGAGCGCGGAAAGCGCGAGCGTGCGCAGGTCGCTGCGAACCAGGGAGGTGCGGGGAATCGCTGCTGCGTTCATGGAGCGCGGGAATGTCGATGCGGATCGCGCAGATATACCATCCGCGCGCGCCGCCGCCTACGGTGCTTGCCGCTGCTCGGAAGCGGCGGCGATATTGCACGCCTTGCGCTCGACACCCACAGGTTCTCCCGTATGTCGCACAGCCTGCGCGTCCTCTTGATGCTGCTCGCAACCCTCGCCGTGCTGCCATCGGCGCAGGCGGACGAACATGCGCCGTTCGCGCAGCCACGTGCCGGCCTCTACACCGGCGGTCAACCGGATGCGCAGCAACTCGAGGCGCTCGCCACGGAAGGCTTGCGCACCGTGATCGACCTGCGCAAGCCGGACGAGACGCGTGGTTATGACGAAGTCGCGCTCGCCGCGCGGCTCGGCCTGCACTATGTCGCCCCGCCGATCGCCGACGCGGCGGCGCTGACGCCGGCGAATGCCGCTGCGCTCAAGCGCGCACTCGCTGCCGGCGAAGGACCGGTGCTGCTGCACTGCGCGTCCGGCAACCGCGTCGGCGCGCTGCTCGCGCTGATGGCGGCGGATCAGGAGGGCATGCCGCCGCAGGCGGCGCTCGACCTCGGCAAACGCGCCGGGCTGAAGTCGCTGGAGCCGGTCGTGCGCAAGCAGCTCGGGCTGGAGGCCGCGGCGATGCCCGCGCCGGAGCGGGCGCACTGACGTTCGCGCGCCACGGCGACATGGACGATACGCAATCGCGCCTGCCCGCCGACGCGGGCGCGGGCGCTAAAGCTGCGCGGCGAGATCCTTGCCGATCGCCTCGGGCGTATCGGTGGGCGCGTAGCGCTTGATGACGTCGCCACTCTTCGCGACGAGGAACTTGGTGAAGTTCCACTTGATCGCCTCGCTGCCGAGCAATCCCTTGGCCTCGTGCTTGAGGTACTTGTACAGCGGATGCGTGTTCGCGCCGTTGACCTCGATCTTCGCGAACAGCGGGAACTTCACGTCGTAGTTCAGCGAGCAGAAGTTCTTGATCTCGGCTTCGTCGCCCGGCTCCTGATGCCCGAACTGGTCGCAGGGAAACCCGAGCACGACCAAGCCCTGCCCTTGGTATTTTTCGTAGAGCGCCTCGAGACCGGTGTACTGCGGCGTGAATCCGCATTTCGAGGCGACGTTGACGATCAGCATCGTTTTGCCGCGGTAGGCATCGAGCTTCTGGTCCGCACCGTCGATGGTCTTCGCACTGAAGTCATAGACACTGGCCATATCCGCCTCCGGGGTTGTGGGGCGTCTACGGTAATGCGGGTCACCGGCGCAGGGAAGCGGATCGTGACTTTTCGGCCGTGCCGTCGCACCCTGTTGCGCTAACCTCCCGGACCAACCCCGATTTCGGAGAGTCTCCGTGCGCTCGATTCCGCTCGCCGCCGCCGTCTGCTTCCTCGCGCCATTCTTTGCGGTTGCCTCCGAGGTGCAGCGCATCGAAGCCGACAATCGCATCAGCGAGAACATTCCGGAGGCTCCGGCAGCACTGACCGACTCACTGCAGCGCTACGCGAACACGCGTGGCGCCGCGCTCGGCGGCTGGATCGCGGACGGCTCGGGCCTGCTGATCACCACGCGCTTTGCGAATACCGCGCAGGTACATCGCGTGAAGATGCCCGGCGGCGCGCGCGAACAGTTGACCTTCTACGACGAACCGATCGCGGGCCTCGCCGCGAATCCGAAGCGCAACGGCTTCGTGTTCGGCAAGGATGTCGGCGGCTCGGAGTTCTGGCAGCTGTACTGGTTCGATCTCGCCACGCGCGAAACGAAATTGCTGACTGACGGCAAGTCGCGCAATGAGAACCCGCTGTGGTCGCACGATGGCACCAAGCTCGCCTACAGCAGCACCGAACGCAACGGCAAGGATACCGACATCTGGGTGCTCGATCCCGCCAGCGGCGCGAAGAAGGCGGTCGTGACGCTCGGCGGCAGCTGGGACGCGAATGATTTTTCGCCGGATGGCAGCCAGTTGCTTGTCGCGCAGTACGTGTCGATCAACGAAACGCATCCGGCGGTGGTCGATCTCGCCAGCGGCAAGGTTCGCCGACTCGACGACGGCAAGCGCAAGATCGCGTTCGGTGACTTCCGCTTCGCGCACGACGGCAAGGGCGCGTACTACGTCTCCGACGAGAGTGGCGAGTTCCGCGAGCTGCGCTACCACGATTTCGCGAGCGACCGCATCACCCGCCTCAGCGCGCGGATTCCATGGGACATCGAGGAGTTCGCGCTATCCGATGACGGCACGCGCCTGGCCTTCGTGGCCAACGAGGACGGCTTCGGCACACTGCATCTGCTGGACACCGCGACGCGTGGGGAAATCGCGCTGCCTGTGCTGCCGAAAGGCGTGCTGTCCGGCGTCGCGTTCAGTCCGGACGGACGGCGTCTCGCGTTCGCAGTGAATTGGGCGACCTCGCCGAGCGATGTGTACTCGATCGATCTCGCCGCCGGCGAGTCCGGCCAGCCGGCGCTTGCGCGCTGGACCGAGAGCGAGGTCGGCGGCCTCGATGCCTCGAGGTTCGCCGCACCGGAACTCGTTCGCTTTCCGACCTTCGACAAGGTCAACGGCAAGCCGCGCACGATCCCGGCGTTCTACTACAAGCCCGCCGGCGCCGGTCCGCATCCGGTCGTGATCCAGATCCATGGCGGCCCGGAATCGCAGGCACGCCCGGTGTTCAGTGCCGAGACCCAGTATCTGGTCGACCGGCTCGGCATCGCGGTGCTGGTGCCGAACGTGCGCGGCTCGGCCGGCTACGGCAAGAGCTATCTGCTGCTCGACAACGGCTTCAAGCGTGAGGATTCGGTCAAGGACATCGGCGCCCTGCTCGACTGGATCGGCACGCGGCCTGAACTCGATGCGAAGCGCGTCGCGGTCTACGGCGGTTCCTACGGCGGCTACATGGTGCTGGCCGCGATGACGCGCTACAAAGCGCGTCTGCGTGCCGGCATCGACATCGTCGGCATCTCGAACTTCGTGACCTTCCTGACCCACACCGAGAGCTACCGCCGCGACCTGCGCCGCGCCGAATACGGCGACGAGCGCGAGCCGAAAATGCGTGCGTTCCTCGAGAAGATCTCGCCGACCACGAACGCGAAGAGCATCTCGATCCCGCTGTTCGTCGCCGCGGGCGCGAACGATCCGCGCGTACCGGCATCGGAAGGCCAGCAGATCGCGAACACCGTGCGCGGCAACGGCGGCGATGTCTGGTTTCTCGAGTTCAGGGACGAGGGCCACGGCTTCCGCAAGAAGCCGAACGTCGACTATTTCCGCGCCGCGACGATGCGGTTCTGGCAGAAGTACCTGCTTGGCGAATCGTAGGCCGGCAGTCGCGCGCCTAACCGACCTTTTGCAGGACCAGGCCACCCGGCTCGAATGCGGCCGGCAGCAGGTAGTGGTCGACCAGCAGGAACGCGAACAGCGCCATCAGGTAGATGATCGAGTAGTTGAACACGCGCATCGCGAAGAACTCGTCGGGCGGATTCAACAGGCGGATCGCGTAATACAGGAATGCGCCGCCGAGCACGAGCGCACCGCCGAGATAGAACAGGCCGCTCATGCCGGTCAGCCAGGGCAGTACGGTGATCACCAACAGCAGCACCGTGTAGAACAGCACGTGCCAGCGCGTGTATTCCACGCCATGCGTGACCGGCAGCATCGGCACCTGCGCACGCGAGTAGTCGTCGCGGCGGAAGATCGCCAGCGCCCAGAAGTGTGGCGGCGTCCAGATGAAGATGATCAGGAACAGCAGCAGCGCGTACGGATGCACATGACCGGTCACCGCGGCCCAGCCGAGCACCGGCGGTGCGGCACCGGCGGCGCCGCCGATCACGATGTTCTGCGGCGTCGCGCGCTTCAGATACGCGGTGTAGACCACCGCGTAGCCGATCAGCGAGGCGAACGTCAGCGCCGCGGTCAGCGGGTTGACCAGCGCGATCAGGATCGCCATCGACAAGGTGCCGAGGATCAGCGCGAACGCGAGCACCTGGGTCGGCGTCAGCGCGCCGGTCGCGAGCGGCCGCTGCGACGTGCGCGCCATCATCTTGTCGATGCGCTGGTCGATCAGGTGGTTCAATGCGGCAGCCGAAGCCGCGGCGAGCCAGATGCCGACGCAACCGGCCACGGCTTGGCGCAACGGCGGCAGGCCCGGCACCGCGAGGAACATGCCGATGACCGCGGTGAACACGATCAGCGCGACCACGCGCGGTTTCGTGAGCTCGAAATACTGGCTGGCCAGGGAACGTTCTTTCACGGCGTCACACTATCCGAGCCGTCATTCCGGCGATAGCCGGAAGCGCTTCGCCGGAATGACGAAATGTCCGGTTGATCGTCGCCGTGCGGCGGCTGCGTGCGCACCAGCAGCGCGATCAACGACAGCAGCAGCAGCGCGGCGACGCCGTTGTGAGCGGTCGCGAGCGGCAGCGGCAGCAACAGCTTGACGTTGGCGATGCCGAGCGCGACCTGCGTGCAGACCAGCACGCCCGCCAGCACGCCGGGCATGCGCAGGCCGCGGCGCCACGCGAGCACGGCGGTCGCGAGGATGTGGCCGAACACGACGACCGCGCCGATCCGGTGCGTGATCTGGATCGCCGCACGCGCGGCCGCGTCGAGCACGCCGCCTTCGTAGTTCACCCCGATGCCGCGCCACAGCACGAACGCCTCACGGAAGTCGGTCATCGGCCACCACGAACCGGCGCACTTCGGGAAATCCACGCCGCAGGCGAGCGCCGCATAGTTCGCGCTGGTCCAACCGCCGAGCGCGATCTGGATCGCCAGCAGCACGAGCGCGACGATGACCATCGGTTGCAGGCTCCGCTGGTCTGCGGTCGGCACGCGTGTATCCGTCAGACGCAGCGCGACATAGCCGAGCAGGGAGAACGTCAGCAGACCACCGAGCAGATGGCCCATGACGACCACCGGCTTCAGCAGCAGCGTGACCGTCCACATGCCGAGCATGGCCTGGAAGATCACGACCGCGAACGCGACGACCGCGATGCGCCACGGCCCGCCGCGATCGAGCCGCAGCGCCGCGAACAGCGGCAGCGCGATCGCGACCAGGGAGAGCGCGGCCGACGCCGCGTAGGCGCCCTTGATGTAGAGAAACACGCCGAACGCCGCGGCGACCGCGGCGGTGAGCAGCATCGCCGGCAGCCGACGGCGCCGCCCTACCGCGACCAGCGCGAGCGCGAACACCAGCACGCCGAGCGTGCCGGCGATCATCCGATGCACCTGTTCGCGCCACGCCTTGTGCGTCTCGAACGGGCGCTCCGGAAATGCCTCGTTCGCGCGCGCGATGTCCTGCTCATGGCCGGGCCAGGTCGCCTTGCCGTAGCAAGTCGGCCAGTCCGGACAGGACAGTCCCGCGTTCGAAAGGCGCACGAACGCGCCGAACACGATCACCAGGAACGCGAATACGGTCGCGAACACGGCGAGGCGTGCTGGAGTGAGGCGTATGGGGTTCATCCCTTCACCAGCTTGGCGAGATCCTTGCGCAGCTTGTTGGCGTCGTAACCGACCGCATAGCGCAGCACGAGGAAGCCGTGCGGATCGGCGAACGCGACCGCGACCTGGTCGGCCGCGGTCGGACGCAGGCCGGCGAGCTTCGCATCGGCATCGCGCGCGACCTCGACCGGGCTCAACGCCGCCAGCGTCGCCGCCGGCAGGCTGTCGTCCAGCACGACCACGCGCACGCGATAGGCATTCTGGTTCAGCGTCAGCCGCGCGCGACGCAGCTCGTCGATGCGCGCGATGCATTGCTGCGCACAGCCGGGGCCGGTCAGCGCGAAAACGGTCCACGACCAGTCGGCATCTTTCCATTGCAGCGGCCTGCCATCGGCGAGCACGAAGCGCGCGGCGGTCAGGTCTTGCGGCGGTTCGATCATCTCGCCGTAGTTGCGCGTGCCGGCCGGACGCCAGCCGACCGCGTTCAACACGTACGCGGTGAGCAGCGGCGCGGCGAACAGCAGCATGATCAGGACCAGGCCGATGCGCTTGCGGGTGTCAGGGGTCATTTCCGGATTTCTTCCTTGCGCCAATGCCGTATCACGAAGATCGCCACCGCAACGGCGGCGAACATGAACCAGGTGAACGCGTAGCCGTAGTGGCGCTCGGGAGGGAACACCTCGGGGCGCCATTCGCGCACGAAGGCGCTGCCGGGCACGCCGTTGTCCCCGGGCACCAGCAGCAGCACGCGTGGGTCGAGACGGCGGCCGAGGTCGGCCGCAACCTCACCGAGGTCGATGTAGATGCTGGTCTTCGGCCAGGTCTTCTGGCGGGGCAACGCGTTGCCGCCGAGATGCAGGCCGGAACCGGGCGGTGGCGCATACAGCGCGGTCACGGTCTGCTCGCCCGATGGCGGCGGTGGAATCGGCGGCGGCTCGCCGCGCGCGTCGCGAGCGAGGAAGCCGCGGTTCGCGAGCAGCGGCGTGCTGCCGTCGGACGGTTCGAACACATCGAACACCATCACGCCGGGGCGGCCTTCGCGCACCTGGTTGTCGAGGACGTAGGCGTGGTCGGGGTCATAGCGGCCGCCGACGCGGACCCGCGGATAACGCGCCGGATCCGCTTCGCGGCGCGCCTGCTCGAGCGCGATCGGCTCTTGGGCAGCGGCGGCATCGAACGCGGCGAATAGCTGCAGCTTCTCGTGCGCGCGTCGGACTTGCCAGGTGCCGAGCCAGACGAACAGTGCGACACCGGCGAGCGTCAGTACGATCGCGAACGCGCCCGGGCGATGCCAGCGCCTAGCCACGGCGGCGCGGCGATATACTCGCCCGTGCCGCCGGCCGGCCGCACCCTTGGGGACGATTGCACATGCTCAGCACGGTCCTGATCCTGGTCTTCTTCGCAGCGATCATCTACAACCTCGGCGCCGGCCTCTACTTCATGATGACCGACAAGGGCGGCACCGACCGCACGCTGAAGGCGCTGACACGGCGCATCGCGCTGTCGGTGCTGCTGATCCTGCTGGTCATCATCGGCATCTGGACCGGGATCATCCGGCCGCATGGGATCGGCGGCTGACGCTGCAGGGAATCGGGAATGGTGAATCGGGAATAGTCCGAAGCCGCATCCGCAGCGCGCGCATACCCGACCCCATTCCAAGCCCGTGGAAAGCGTCGCCGCTTCCCGCTTTTACGATTCCCTACTCCCGATTCCCGGCTCTCAAAGCACGTACACGAACAGGAACAGGCCGAGCCAGACCACGTCGACGAAGTGCCAGTACCAGGCGACCGCTTCGAACGCGAAGTGGTGATCCTTGGTGAAGTGGCCCTTCGCGCAGCGCAGCCAGATGATCGTCAGCATGATCGCACCGAGCGTGACGTGCAGGCCGTGGAAGCCGGTCAGCATGAAGAACGTGCTGCCGTAGACGCCGCTGCCGAGGGTCAGATTCAGGTGCTCGTAGGCTTCGATGTACTCGTGCGCCTGGAACGTGAGGAAGGTTACGCCGAGCAGCACGGTCGCGGCGAGGAAGATCAGCAGCTGGGTGCGATGGCCGGCGCGCAGCGCATGGTGCGCGATCGTGACCGTGACGCCGGACGACAGCAGCAGCAGCGTGTTGAGCAGCGGGATGCCCCACGCCGACATCGTCGAGAACGCGCCACCGACGGCGCCGGGACCGTTGGTCGGCCACGCCGGCGAGAAATGCGGCCACAGGAAATAGTTGGTCAACGCGCCATGGCCTTCACCACCCAGCCACGGCACCGACAGCGCGCGCGCATAGAACAGCGCGCCGAAGAACGCGCCGAAGAACATGACCTCGGAGAAGATGAACCACAGCATCCCCATGCGGAACGAGGTGTCGACCTGCTTGTTGTAGGCGCCACTCAGGGATTCGCGGATGACCGTGCGGAACCAGCCGAACATCATGAACAGGAGCAGCGCGACGCCGATCGCCATGATCGGCTTGCCGATGGTGTCAGCCTCGTTCAGCCAGAGTCCGGCGCCGCCGACCGTGCCGATCAGGCCGAACGAACCGATGATCGGCCAGTGGCTGCCGTGGGGGACGTAGTAAGCACCTTGTGTTTGCGCCATGGCGGCTGATCTCTTTGGTCGTCATCGCAAAACCGGGCATCCTGCCCCGGTTTGCTTACACATGGTCGCGGCACAGCCGCGCCACCTTTGTCGTGCCACACGCTCGCGCGCATGTCACGGCGGCGCATCCATGCGCCGGGGTGCAGTTTGAATCAGCTCGCCGGTGGCACGGGCGAGCCGGTTTCGGAAAGACGCCGGGTAGCGACGTCGTTCGCGTAGAAAGTGTAGGACAACGTGAGCTCACGGACGTCTTTCGGCAAGCGCGGATCGACGAAGAACCGTACCGGCATGCGCCGCGATTCGCCCGCCTTCAGCACCTGCTCGGTAAAGCAGAAGCATTCGGTCTTGTTGAAGTACGGCGAGGCATTGCTCGGCGCGATGCTCGGCACCGCATTGCCGACGATCGCCTCGCCGCCGTGGTTGGTGGCATCGAACCAGGCCTCGGTCAGCTTTCCCGGATGCACGTCGATACGGGTCGCCTCCGGCGCGAACGCCCAAGGCAACTTGCTGTTGACGTTGCTGACGAACTGCACGGTGATGGTGCGGCTGTCGTCCTCGACCATCCCGGCGACCGCGCTCTGGTCGACCGCGCCCTGCGCGAGCTTGATGCCGAGTACGTGTTCGCAGACGATCCGATAGACCGGCACCATCGCGAAGCCGAACAGGAACGCGCAGGCGCAGACGATCGCGCCGACCTTCAGCACACCGAGATTGCGGTTCACCGGATCGCTCATCGCCTCAGCACGACCTCGAGGATCGACACCAGGTAGATCACGAGCGCGATGCCGCCGACGACCCACGCCGTGCGCCGCGCAATCGCGCGGTGGGCGTTCTGGTCGTTGCTGGCGGAGTGTTCTTTCATCAGTTCTCGTGGACTACATGGAACATGTGCTGTTGGTGGGAAGTGCGACCATGGATGGTCGCTTCTGGTGCAGCAACAGCGGCGAACTCCGGATGATCGCTCCTTACATCGAAGCAACGATCAAGGACGATCGCACAGGTCAGTGCGTCACGTCGCCATGCGCCAGCATGCTCGAGGTGATGACCGGCGGCACCGTGAACGTGTGATGCGGCGCCGGCGACGGCAGCGTCCACTCGAGGCCATGCGCACCTTCCCAGACCTGGCTGGTCGCGCGCTGCTTCGAGTAGTACACGGCATGGATGATCACGCCGACGAAGATGAGCTGGCTCGCACCGAACCAGAAGCCGCCGATCGAGCTGATCATGTTGAAGTCCGCGAACGCGACGTTGTAGTCGGGAATGCGGCGCGGCATGCCGGCCAGACCGAGGAAGTGCTGCGGGAAGAACAGCACGTTGACCGAGATCACGCTCGACCAGAAGTGGATCTTGCCCCACTTCTCCGAGTACATGTTGCCCGACCACTTCGGCAGCCAGTAGTACACCGCAGCCATGACCGCGAAGATCGCGCCGGTCACCAGCACGTAGTGGAAGTGCGCGACGACGAAGTAGGTGTCCTGGTACTGGAAGTCGGCCGGCACGATCGCGCACATCACGCCGGAGAAACCGCCGATCGTGAACAGGATCACGAACGCGACCGCGAACAGCATCGGCGTCTCGAACGTCATCGAACCGCCCCACATCGTCGAGACCCAGTTGAACACCTTCACGCCGGTCGGGATCGCGATCAGCATCGTCGCGTACATGAAGAACAGCTCGCCGCCGAGCGGCATGCCGACCGTGAACATGTGGTGCGCCCAGACGATGAACGACAGGAACGCGATCGAGGCCAGCGCGTAGACCATCGCCTGGTAGCCGAACAGCGGCTTGCGGCTGAAGGTCGGGATGATCTCCGAGATGATGCCGAACGCCGGCAGGATCATGATGTAGACCTCGGGATGCCCGAAGAACCAGAAGATGTGCTGGTACATCACCGGGTCGCCACCGCCGGCCGCGTTGAAGAAGCTGGTGCCGAAGAACTTGTCGGTGAGCAGCATGGTGACCGCGCCGGCCAGCACCGGCATCACCGCGATCAGCAGGAACGCGGTGATCAGCCAGCTCCACACGAACACCGGCATCTTCAGCAGGTCCATGCCGGGCGCGCGCATGTTGAGGATCGTCGCGATGATGTTGATCGCGCCCATGATCGAGCTGATGCCCATCAGGTGAATCGAGAAGATCATGAAGGCGACGTTGTTGCCGCCCTCGACCGCGAGCGGCGGGTACATCGTCCAGCCGCCCTGCGGGCCGCCGCCGGGCATGAAGATCTCGGAGATCAGCAGGAGGAACGCGAACGGCAGGATCCAGAACGACCAGTTGTTCATGCGCGGCAGCGCCATGTCCGGCGCGCCGATCATCATCGGGATCATCCAGTTGGCGAGACCAACGAACGACGGCATGACCGCGCCGAAGATCATGATCAGCGCGTGCATCGTGGTCATTTCGTTGAAGAACTCCGGCTGCACGAGCTGCAGGCCCGGCTTGAAGAGTTCGGCGCGGATGACCATCGCGAAGCTGCCGCCGATCAGGAACATCGTCAGCGAGAAGATCAGGTACAGCGTACCGATGTCCTTGTGATTCGTCGTGAACAGCCAGCGATGCAGGAAGCCTTCCGGCTTGTGATCGTGGTCGTCGTGCGCGTCGTGATCGATGGCGGGATTGACTGCGGCCATGGCCTTGGAACCTCGGTAATTGAAAAGTGCGGCCACGGATGGCCGCTTTTTCTTTTGCTCCGCGTTCAGGGATGAACGCAAAAACCCAACTCAGTGCAGCCAATGATGGCCGCTATTTCTCTTGCTTTGCGTTCAAGGACGAACGCATAAACCAATTTCAGTGCGGCCACGGATGGCCCTGTTTCTGTTGCTTTGCGTTCACGGATGAACGCAATAACCAAATCCAATACGGTCAGGGATGGCCGCTTTTTGCTCTCGCGTTCACGGATGAACGCACGAATTGCGGATCAACCCTGCGCCGCAGGCGGTGCGGCTGCCTGCGCGGTCGCGGTGTTCTTCGCGGCGGCGGCTTCCGCTTCCTGCGCACTCAGCCACTGCTCGAAATCGGCCTTCGGCAGCGCGCGGATGACGATCGGCATGAAGCCGTGGTCCTTGCCGCACAGTTCCACACACTGGCCGCGATACGTGCCAGGGGTATCGATCTGCGTCCAGTTGTCGTTGATGATTCCGGGGATCGCGTCCTGCTTCCAGCCGAGCACCGGGACACCCCAGGAGTGGATCACATCGTCGGCGGTGACCACGAAGCGGATCTTGACGCCGACCGGCAGCACCAGCGGCTTGTCGACGTTGAGCAGGTAGCTCTGGTAGCCATCGTCCTGACTGTCCTTGACCGCGTTCGGATCGAGGCCGGAACCGAGCTGGCGCACGCGCGCCGATTCGGCATCCAGGCTGGAGACGAAATTGACGCCCGGGGCCTTCTTGAAATACTCGACGTACTCGTAGCGCCACTTCCACTGGTAGCCGGTGACCTTGATGGTCATGTCCGAGTTCTCGACATTCGCCATGTCGACCAGCAGCTTGGTCGCCGGCCACGCCATCACGATCAGGATCATGACCGGCACGGTCGTCCAGATCGCCTCCATCATCGTGTTGTGGCTCCAGGTCTGGGCGACCGCGCCCTTCGACTTCCGGAAGCGCACCATCGCGTAGATCATCGCGCCGAACACGACGATGCCGATGG
Organism: Dokdonella soli; assembly: GCF_039523175.1. NCBI lineage: Bacteria > Pseudomonadati > Pseudomonadota > Gammaproteobacteria > Lysobacterales > Rhodanobacteraceae > Dokdonella > Dokdonella soli. Next base: position 80,033 of record NZ_BAAAEU010000015.1, on the reverse strand, counting down.
CGACGCAGACCCAGAACGCGAACATGTGCACGTCATGGATGCGCCGCGAGATCGACGTCACGCCGACCGGCAAGTTGAGCTGCCACGGCGTCGGATTCGCGAACGCCGCTCCGCTCGCGAGCAGCGCGAACAGCGCAAGGGCGCGGCTGGCGCGCTGGACCCCGGAAGAAATCATCGCCATCACCTGGTTTTCGAGTATTCGGATTCGCAATCGTGTCGCCGTCGCCACCGACGCGGCAGCCCGCCGCGATCGGAGTCGCGGGAGGCTATCGGGAACGCAAGCAGGGAATGATAGTGGACCGCGCGCGGCAGCGGCAACAATCACGATCGGCAAAAACCTGCCGCGGAGTGCGACAATCCGCCGCAAGATGGCCGCGCACGGGATTCCGCGCGCGTCGTCGCGCGGGTCCTTGGCCCCCGCCATCCGCCTCACTACACTACGCGCCTTTGCGCGACCGGCCCGCCCGGCGCCCCCTTCGTCCCGAGACCCGCCTTGAGCGAACGCCTGATTCCCGAACTGCCGCCCACCGCCGAACCGACCTGGGCACGCATCACGGCCGCCTGGTCGCGCAACGAGACCGAAGCCGTCGACGAACTGCTCGCGCAGGCGAGCCTGCCGCCGGCCGAGCGCGAACTCGTGCTGGCACGCGCGTCCGAGCTGGTCGCGCGCGTGCGCGCCAAGGCCGGCGAACAGACCGCGGTCGAATCCTTCATGCGCCAGTACGATCTCAGCAGCGAGGAAGGCGTGCTGCTGATGTGCGTGGCCGAGGCGCTGCTGCGCATTCCCGATACCGCGACCGCCGACAAGCTGATCCGCGACAAGCTCGGCGAGGCGGACTGGAAGAAGCACCTCGGCAGCAGCGACTCGGTGTTCGTGAACGCTTCGACCTGGGGCCTGATGCTGACCGGCCACCTGGTCAATCTCGCCGATGACACCCGCCGCGATTTCACCGGTGCGCTGAAGCGCCTGGTCGGCCGCGCCGGCGAACCGGTGATCCGCCTCGCGGTGCGCCAGGCGATGCGCATCATGGGCCACCAGTTCGTGATGGGTCGCACCATCGACGAGGCGCTGGACCGCTCCGCCGAGAAGAGCAACGCGGCGTACCGCTATTCCTACGACATGCTCGGCGAAGCCGCGCTGACCCAGCCCGACGCCGAGCGCTACCACCGCGCCTACAAGGACGCGATCGCGGCGCTCGGCAAGCGCGGCCCGTTCGTGAGCGTGCTCGACGCGCCATCAATCTCGGTCAAGCTGTCCGCGCTGCACCCGCGCTACGAAGTCGCCAAGCGTGTCCGCGCGCATGCGGAACTGACGCCGAAGCTGCTCGAGCTCGCGCAGCTCGCGATGCGCAACGGCATCGGCATGACCGTCGACGCCGAGGAATCGGACCGTCTCGAACTCTCGCTCGAGGTGATCGGCGCGGTGTTCGCCGATCCGTCGCTGGCCGGTTGGAACGGTTTCGGCCTCGCCGTGCAGGCTTACCAGAAGCGCTGCCCGTTTGTGATCGACTGGCTCGCCGAGACCGCGCGCAAGGCGCAGCGGCGCTGGTGCGTGCGCCTGGTCAAGGGCGCGTACTGGGATTCGGAGATCAAGCGCGCGCAGGAAGGCGGCTTCGACGGCTATCCGGTCTACACGCGCAAACCGAACACCGATGTCTCCTATCTCGGCTGCGCGAAGCGTTTGTTCGCGGCCGGCAGCGACACGATCTACCCGCAGTTCGCGACGCACAATGCGCACACGATCGCGGCGATCCACCATCACGCGCAGGGTCGGCCATTCGAGTTCCAGCGCCTGCATGGCATGGGTGCGGACCTCTATGGCGAAGTGATCGGCGCGAAGAATCTCGGCGTGCCGTGCCGCGTCTACGCACCGGTCGGCAGCCATGAGGACCTGCTGCCCTATCTCGTGCGCCGCCTGCTCGAGAACGGTGCGAACACCTCGTTCGTCAATCGCGTCGTCGACGAGAACGTGTCGATCCGCGACCTCGTCGCCGACCCGTGCGAAACGGTGCGCGCCAATCCCTCCAAGCCGCATCCGCGCATTCCGTTGCCGGTCGGCTTGTATGGTGAAGATTCTGTGCGTGCGCAGAATTCAAATTCGGTATCCAGGAAGAACTCCATGGGCGTCAATCTCGCCAACGACAACGAACTGAAAGCGCTCGCCGACGCGGTCAACGCGCCGCACGCCGCGTGGATCGCGGCCCCGCTGGTGCCGGGCGCGACGACCAACGAAGCCGCGCGCGACGTGACCAATCCGGCCGACCGCCGCCAGGTGATCGGACAGAGCCGCAATGCGGATGCCGCGACGATCGAGAAGGCGCTGGCCAACGCGGTCGCTGCGCAGGCCAACTGGGACCTGCTGCCAGCGGCCAGCCGCGGCGCGATCCTCGAACACGCGGCCGACCTGCTCGAAGCGCGCCGCGGCGAGTTCATCGCGCTGTGCGTGCGCGAAGCCGGCAAGACCATCCCGGCCGCGATCTCGGAAGTGCGCGAAGCCGCCGACATGTGCCGCTACTACGCGGCAATGGCGCGCAAGCTGTTCGGCCAGCCCGAGAACCTGCCCGGCCCGACCGGCGAATCGAACCAGCTGTTCCTGCGCGGCCGCGGCGTGTTCGTCTGCATCAGCCCGTGGAACTTCCCGCTGGCGATCTTCATGGGCCAGGTCGCGGCCGGACTCGCCTCCGGCAATGCGGTGATCGCGAAACCTGCCGATCAGACGACCCTGGTCGGCTACGCGGCAGTGAAGCTGCTGCACGAGGCCGGCGTGCCGGAAGCGGTATTGCAGTTCGTGCCGGCCAAGGGTTCGGTAATCGGCAACACCTTGCTGACCAAGCCCGACGTCGCTGGCGTCTGTTTCACCGGTTCGACCGAGACCGCGTGGACGATCAACCGCACGCTGGCCGCGCGCAATGCGCCGATCGCGGCGCTGATCGCCGAGACCGGTGGCCAGAATGCGCTGATCGCCGATTCGTCCGCGCTGCCCGAGCAACTGGTCAAGGACGTACTCGCCTCCGCGTTCGATTCCGCCGGCCAACGCTGCTCGGCCGCGCGCGTGCTGTTCGTGCAGGAGGACATCGCCGACAAGGTGATCGCGATGCTGGCCGGCGCGATGAACGAAATCGTGGTCGGCGACCCGGCGCTGCTGTCGACCGACGTCGGCCCGGTCATCGACGTGCCGTCCTGCAAGTTCCTCGACGACCATGCCGCGCGCATGGACCGCGAGGCGAAGCTGATCAACATCGCCAAGCCGGTCGCCGGCACCGAGCACGGCACGTTCTTCGCGCCACGCGCGTACGAGATTCCGTCGCTGTCGTTGCTGACCCAGGAAGTGTTCGGCCCCGCGCTGCATGTCGTGCGTTGGAAGGCGAGCGAACTGGACCAGGTCATCGACGCGATCAATGCGACCGGCTTCGGCCTCACGCTCGGCATCCACAGCCGCATCGACGCGACCGTCGAGCACATCGCCAGGCGCGCGAAAGTCGGCAACTGCTACGTCAATCGCAACCAGATCGGCGCGGTCGTCGGCGTGCAGCCGTTCGGCGGCGAGAACCTCTCGGGCACCGGCCCGAAGGCCGGCGGTCCGCACTACCTGCTGCGCTTCGCGACCGAGCGCACGCTGACGATCAACACGACCGCCGCGGGCGGCAACGCGTCGCTGCTGACCTTGGGCGAATAGTCGCCGTCACGACCATGCCTGGGCGCGGCGAGATCATCGCGCCCAGGCCGCCACGTCGGCGGGTTCGATGCCGAGCACCGATGCGTCGATCTGGAAGATGTCGCACAAGCCGTTGCCCGAACTTCGATACAGGCGCATCAAACCGGCATAGTCGAGTCGCTTCGGCAACGGAGCGTGGGTAAACCCGTTGCGCGCACTGGTCCAGAAGAAATATCTGCCGTCCGGCGAAATCTTCGGCGAGTATTCGTGGCCATCGGAATTGATCTTGGGTCCGAGGTTCTTTGGCGGCGTCCAGGCGCCGTTCTTGTTGCGGCTGAGATAAAGATCGCAGCCGCCGTAGCTGTCGGCCCTTCCGCAGGCCATGAATATCAACAGGCTCTGGTCGGGCGCGATCCAGGGTTCGTATTCGTCCTCCGGCGTATTGATCGCATCGCCCAGATTCTCCGGTTCGGCATAGTGCCCATCGACATAGTGCGCACGGTACAGATCGGTCTTGCCGTGCCCGCCGCTGCGGTCGGAGCCGAAGTAGATCGTGCCATCGCGTGCCACGGTCGGATACACCTCGTCGCCGCCGCTGTTGACGGGCGCGCCGAGATTTTTCGGCTCGCTCCAGCCGGTCGCGGTCTTGTCCATCACCCAGATGTCGGTGTCCTCGCGCGGTTTGCCGGCAACGGGGCGTTTTGAAATGAAGAAGAAGCGCGAACCGTCGGCCGTGATGAACGGATCGGCGTCGGCATACTGCCCCGAAAACGGCGCGACCTCGGGCTCGCTCCATTTTCCGCGCTCGAAATGCGAGACGAGAATCGCCCAGAAGCGGAAGTTCGGCGCGCTGCGCACGAAGTAGACCGTCTTGCCATCGGGAGTGAACGCGGGGTGCGAATCGAAATCGCCTCCCGAAATCACGCCCGGAGCGAACACGGTCGCGTCCTGCATCGGCTTGTCCGATGCATAGGGATGTCGGCTGGCGAGGTCCGCTGCGCGCGTGGACCCGAGGCTCATGGGTGCACCGAGCATTGAGAGCAGCCCCAGCGCTGCGGCGATCGGCAACGACAACTTCTTCATCGGCGGCTCCTTGGGAATTGCGGGCGAGACCTGAAAATTTCCTGCAGCGTTCGCGATCAGCCGGTGGCGGGCTTGCGCACATCAATCAATCCCGCGCGCGCAAATGCCCGCTCCAGTATCGCGATCAGTCGTTCGGCGAGTTTTCCGTCCGCGTCGAGATCCGGATCGTAGATCGTCAGCTCCATGCCGACGACGCGCGATGAAGCGAGCGCGATCGCCAGCGCATCTTCGAGTTCGGCGAACTGCATGCCGCCCGGATCGAACGAATCCACCGCCGGCATGATGCCCGGGTCGAGTACATCGACGTCGACGTGGATCCAGAATCCGTCGAGGTCCGGGCGCTCCAGCGTGCGCAGGGCATCGCGCATGGCTGCCGACGTGCCGAGCGACCGGACACGCTCCAGCGGATACCGCGCGAACGCGGCGCGTAGGAAGCGTTCGGTATCGACGACATCCGGTGCGCCGTAGTCGCGATAACCGAACACGACGGCATCTGCCTCGCGGACATACGGCGCACGCGCCTCGATATCGACCAGTGCGGCCGGGCCATGTCCGGTGGCCAGCGCGAGATCCGTGCCTGCCGCAGTGGACGTCTGCGCATGGGGAGGAAAGTAGAAGTCGGTGTGGCCGTCGACGAACAGCAAGCCGTAGCGGCCGCGACGTTTCAACGCCAATGCGCTGCCGAGCAGGACGCTGCAATCGCCACCCAGCACGAGCGCGAGGCGTCCGCCGTCCAGCACCGCACCGATCTGCTGGGCGAGCAATGGCGTGTACGCCACGAGCCCCGCGCCGTTGCGATAACCGGTGGCGGGATCACGTACCGGCGTGTAAGCCGGTGCCGGCACGTCGCCGCGATCAGCCGCGCCGAGACGGTGCGCTAGACCATGCGTGCGCAGCACCTGCGGCGTGCGCCAGGCGCCGGGAACGTGGCCAGGGCGCAATGGACGCAAACCGAGATTGGACGGTGCGCCGACGATCTCGACGCCGCGTTGCGGCCGCGGCGTGGCGACACTCCAGTTCGCCGCGCCCACGCAGGCGATTCCCGCCATCGCGGCACCGAGGAGGTGGCGGCGTGTGGCGTCCACAGGAGCGTCGCGGTCGGCGGCTGGCATGAGGCGTTTACCCATCTAAATGCATTTAGATGGTTAGTGTGCTCTGGAATATGAAACCTGTCAAAATGATTTTGATGGTTACGGCGCATTCGCATGAACGTTGACATCGACGCGATCGAACGGGTCGGCGGGCGTCTGTGCCTGGACTTCGTCAATACGCGCGCCTCGCACTTCGCCTCCGATGCCCAGGACTACCTGCATGACTACATCGACCTGGTGCGCTGGATGCGCGGCTGCGAGGGCGGACTCGGCGCAGACCAGGCCAGGCGGCTGACCGCGGCGGCGCGCGCGCACCCGCGCCGCGCGGCCGCTGTGTTTGCACAGGCCCGCGACCTGCGCGATCTGCTCTATCGGGTGCTGAATGCCGCTGCGCGAGGTGACGCGCCGACGCTCACGGATGTCGACATCCTCGATCGCGAACTCGCACAAGCGCTGGCGCAGCGCCGATTGGTGCCGGGCCCCAGCTGGCGCTGGTCCTGGGCCGACTCCGATGCGCTCGCGCTGCCGCTCTGGCAGGCGCTCGAATCCGCCGGCGAACTGCTGGTGAGCGACGACTTGGCGCGCCTCAAGCAATGCCCGGCGCCGGACGGCTGCGGCTGGCTGTTCTACGACGTCAGCAAGAACAGCACACGGCGCTGGTGCAGCATGCGCATGTGCGGCAATGGCGCCAAGGCGCGACGTTTCCAGAGCCGTCAACGCGATAGAGCGGGCTGACGATCGACGTCGACGCGATTGACGGCGGCGCCTCGCACCCAAACCCCCGAAAAACGACGGGCACCCGAAGGTACCCGCCGGGTCCTCCCCAAAACGTGAAGCGTCAGAACATGAACTGGCCGGATACAGCGAAGAGGTTGCCGTAGCTCTTGAAGTAGCCGTTCAGGTTGTCGAAGGTCGCGGCGGTGTCATTGACCCGGCCGTTCGAGACGAACAGATGTGCGTAGCTGGCGTCGAAGCGCAGCGTGTCGCTGACCTTGTAGCCGACGCCGAGCGCAAGCCAGCGACGCGAACCGTCGGGAATGCGCGGATCGCGGTGCGCGTCGACGGTCGGGGTCTGGTCGTAGGCGAGGCCGCCGCGCAAGGTCCACTGGTCGTTCAGGCGATAGTCGCCACCGATCGAACCGTACCAGGTGCTCTTGAAATCGAAGATCGCCGGCGAGTTGTAGGGCGCCTGCGCCGGATTGGCGTAGGTGACCACCAGATTCTTGAAGCTCGACCAATGCGTGTAGCTGACATCGACGCCGAAGCTCCAGCGTTCATCCATCGTATGCCACCAGCTCGCGCTGGTGACCGACGGCGTGTTGATGCTCGTGTCGCCTCTGGTATTGGTGAACGCGCCATTGAACAGCGGCAGCACATTCGACGGAATCTCGAATTTGGCGTTGCCCGAAATGTGATGGTCGATCTGCGAGTGGAAGTTCAGGCCGATGCGGTCGGCATCGGTCGGCTTCCACAACAGACCGAGGCCGAAGCCCCAGGCCCAGTCGTTGCCCTTCAGGGTGCCACGGCCATCGGCTTCCTGCGGCAGCAGCTGGCCGTTGGTTGGGCCCATCAGGATCGTGCCGAGGTTGATCGCCTGCTGCAGCGTGGCGCTGGTGCGCTGGGCGATCACGCTGGCGCCGATCGAGAACTCGTCGGAAATCTTCCACGCACCGGCGAAGGTCAGCGCCGGCGACTGCAACTTGGTCTTCTGCGCCTGGTAGCGACCCATCCAGCGGTCGTTGTACTCGGTCTGGAATCCGTACGGCACGTCAAGCGATGCGCCCAACGCGAACTGGCCGGCCACCGGCAGGATGTAGTGGAAAGCCGGCACCGGCAGGGTCGTGCCACCATTTCCGCCGCTGTCGCCGCTGATCGGCCGGCCGAGCGCATCGGTGCCGCTGCCATGGAAGTGGGTGCCGAAATTGATCGCGGTGACGTCGGCCTGCAGGCACGAGACATTGAATTCGGTCATGGCCGCCGGGTTGTTGGCGACGACCGCGCAATCACCGGGCGCTGCGGATGCGCCGGCGTACGCTCGGCCCATCCCGACCGCGTCGTTTTCCTGCAATTGGAAGCCGGAGGCCCGTGCTTCCTGCCCGGCCAAGGCGGCCACCAGCGCCAGAGGAAGCGCGGCGAGCGCGGGCAGAAGCCGGTTATGACGAGGTTTACGCAGCATGTGGCACTCCTTGTTCTTGAACGGCTTCTTTGCGGGTTTATAACAAATTTCCGGCGATCTTAGCCTCAAGTTCCACGATCTGGCCATCGTGCGCTGCCGCAATTCGCGGCTCCGCCCGGGCTCGTGCGGCACTTCGCACATGTCCACCCTACGAATACGTACGGTATGCCCTGCAACCGAACGCTTCCAACCTTTCGCTAATCCCCCTTTAACGAACGCATAGGGATCATCCGCGGATGCGTGCATTTCCCCTGCTTCTGCTTGGCCTGTGCCTGGCCGCTCCCGTGCGATCAATCCCGGCAGCGAGCACATTCCGGTTGCCTGGCGCGATGTGCCCGGGCTCCGATCCGATCTTTCGCGACGGCTTCGAAGCGGCTGCACCGATTCCGCACAATCCATCGAACGGCAGCGGCGGCGCGTTTCCCGGCAATGTCACGCGCACGATCAACGTGACCGGCGTCGGCACGCGCAGCTATTACCTGCACCTGCCACCAAACTACGCGCCAGCGCAGGCATGGCCGGTCCTGTTCGTCTTCCACGGCGCCAGCGGATCGGCCGCGACGGCACCGGCCGCTGCGCAACAGGTGCGCAGCGACTGGTCGAGCTGGGCCGACAGCCAAGGGTTCATCGTTGTGGCCTTTGTTGGCAACCAGGTCCAGGGCGGCTGGGGCGATCCAGCCGATGGACCGGAAATCGATGCCGTGCAGGCGGACGCGTTCGCGGCATACAACGTCGAGCAAAGCCGCGTATATCTCTGGGGATTCTCGGCGGGCGCCCATTTCGGACACGGGGTTGCGCTGAACAACACGACCCTCTTCGCGGCGTACGGGGTCAGCGCAGGTTCGCTCGAGCAATACGCCTGCACGGACAACGGCTCGTATCCGCCGACCTGCGCCGCCTTGCTGTCGGGCGCGCAGCCGAAGATCCCGGTCGACATCCATCTCGGCAACAGCGATCGGCTCTACACCCAGTACGGCGCCGGCAATGACCCGCTGCGTTTCCAGAACGGCGGCTGGGTCAGCGGGCAGGACCTGTTCTACACGCTGTTCAACGGCGGCCATGCCTACACCGTCGCGCAGCTCGGCGAGATCTGGAACAACCTGTGTCCGTTCGCGCTCGGGCCGTGATGCACCGGCCGCTTCGATCGCTCAGCGCGCGGCCGCGTGTTCCGCGTCGGCCAGCTGGCGCACGGCCTCACGCGCGAGGTCGCTGAGCCCGGCCCCGCCCGCATCGAGATGCGCATGGATCTGCCGGCGCATGCGCGGTTCCCAGTAGCGGCGGATATGCGTCGCGACACCGCTGACCGCCGCCGCGTGATCCGGATCCGACGCGAAGAAGTTGGCGATATCGTTCGCCATCTGCACGAGACGCTCGACGCTCACGATGTGCTCTCCGGCAGCGCACCGACCATGCGCTGCGCGTGGCTGTAGACGACGTGGCCCTCGCGGCGCGCGAAGCCGATCAGGGTCAGGCCGGTTTCCTCGGCGAGATGAATCGCCAGCGCGGTCGGCGCCGAGATCGCCGCGAGCAGCGTGATGCCGACCGTCGCCGCCTTCTGCACCATCTCATAGCTGGCGCGGCTGGTGACGATCAGGAAACCCTGCTGCACGTCCTCGCCGGCGCGCGACATCGCACCGATCAGCTTGTCGAGCGCGTTGTGGCGGCCGACGTCCTCGCGCAGCAGCGCGACATCGCCGTCCGCACGCACCCAGGCAGCCGCATGCGTCGCGCCGGTCGCGACGTTCAGCGGCTGGCGCTCGTGCAGCTGCGCGAGTGCGCGCTGCAGTGTCGCCGGGTCGATCCGCGGGCCTCCGGCAACCGGTGCCGGCTGCCGCACCGCATCCTCGAGGGCTTGCGCGCCGCACAGGCCGCAGCCGGTGCGGCCGGTGAGGTTGCGCCGGCGCGCTTCCAATGCCTCAGCGCACACCGGCGGAATGCGCAGGCGCACCTCGATGCCTTCGAGCAGGGTCTGCGTCCCGACCGCTTCGAGTTCGTGCGCCTGCGCGATCACCGCCTCGCTCAGGCTGAAGCCGAGCGCGAAGTCCTCGAGGTCGCGCGGTGTCGCCATCATCACCACGTGCGGGCGTTCGTTGTAGACCAGCGCGATTGGCACCTCCTCGGCGATCGCATCGGTCAACTGCGCAACTTCGCCGCCGCGCCAGCGCCGGATCGGCCGGTGTACATAGCCGGCATGCAGATCGTCCGTCGTGGCGGTCGGTGTGGACATCTCAGGCCTGCTGCGCAGCGACGACATCGCGCGCCTGCTCGAGCAGCTCCTGCTGCTGCTCGTTGAACGCGTGGAAGCGCTTCTGCCACTCCGAGGGCTGGCTGACGCGCGTGACCTCGACCGCGGTCACCTTGTACTCGGGACAGTTCGTCGCCCAGTCCGAGTTCTCGGTCGTGATCACGTTCGCGCCCGAGCCCGGGAAGTGGAACGTCGTGTACACGACGCCCGGCTGCATGCGCTCGCTGAGCGTCGCGCGCAGCACGGTTTCGCCGGCGCGGCTCTCGATGCCGACCCAGTCGCCGTCATGGATGCCGCGGTCCTCGGCGTCCTGCGGGTGGATCTCGAGCCGATCCTCGTCGTGCCAGACCACGTTGTCGGTGCGCCGCGTCTGCGCGCCGACGTTGTACTGGCTGAGGATGCGCCCGGTGGTCAGGATCAGCGGATATTTCGCGTTGACTTTCTCGGTGGTCGGCACGTACTCGGTGAGCAGGAAACGTCCCTTGCCGCGCACGAACTCGTTTACGTGCATGGTCGGCGTGCCCTGCGGGTGCTCGGCGTTGCACGGCCACTGGATGCTGCCGAGCTCGTCGATGCGCGCGAAGCTTATGCCGGTGAAGGTCGGCGTCAGCCGCGCGATCTCGTCCATGATCTCGGACGCATGCGTGTAGTGCATCGGATAGCCGATCGCGTTCGACAGCAGTTGGGTGATCTCCCAGTCCGCGTAACCCCGCTTCCCATCGGAGTTTCTCGGCGCCATGACCTTGCGCACACGCGACACGCGGCGCTCGGCATTGGTGAACGTGCCGTCCTTCTCGAGGAACGAGGAACCGGGCAGGAAGACGTGCGCGAACTTCGCGGTCTCGTTGAGGAACAGGTCCTGCACGACGATGCATTCCATCGACGTCAGCGCGGCGGTCACGTGCTGCGTGTTCGGATCCGACTGCGCGATGTCCTCGCCCTCGATGTAGAGCGCCTTGAATTCGCCGTCGAGCGCGGACTCGAACATGTTCGGGATGCGCAGGCCGGGTTCCGATTGCAGGTGCACGCCCCAGGCCTGCTCGAAGCTCGCACGCACCGCGTCGTCGGAAACGTGCCGATAGGCGGTGAACTCATGCGGGAACGAGCCCATGTCGCACGAGCCCTGCACGTTGTTCTGGCCGCGCAGCGGATTCACGCCGACGCCCTCGCGGCCGATGTTGCCGGTCGCCATCGCGAGGTTCGCGATCGCCATCACCGCGGTCGAGCCCTGCGCGTGCTCGGTCACGCCGAGGCCGTAGTAGATCGCCGCGTTGCCGCCGGTCGCGTACAGGCGCGCCGCCGCGCGCACGTCGGCCGCCGGCACACCGGTCACCGCTTCCATCGCCTCCGGCGAATTGCGTTGCTGGGCTACGAACGCGCGCCAGCGCGCGAACGCTTCCGGCTCGCAGCGCTCACGCACGAACTCCTCGGCGACCAGGCCTTCGCTGACCACGACATGCGCAAGCGAGTTCAGCAGCGCGACGTTGGTGCCGGGCCGCAGCTTCAAGTGAAAATCAGCCTCGACGTGCGGCGTGCGCACCAGCTCGATGCGGCGCGGATCGGCAATGATCAGACGCGCACGATCGTGTCCATTTCCCTGGCGCAGCCGACGCTTCATCTGTGAGGCGAACACCGGATGCGCGTCGGTCGGATTCGCGCCGATCACCAGGATCACATCGGCCTTCATCACCGAATCGAAGTTCTGCGTGCCGGCCGATTCGCCGAGCGTGTTCTTGAGCCCGTAGCCGGTCGGCGAATGGCAGACGCGCGCGCAGGTGTCGACGTTGTTGTTGCCGAAGCCGGCCCGCACGAGTTTCTGCACCAGATAGGTTTCCTCGTTCGTGCAGCGCGACGAGGTGATGCCGCCGATCGAATCGCGGCCGTACTTCGCCTGGATGCGCCTGAATTCGGAAGCGGCATGGTTGATCGCCTCCTCCCACGATACCTCGCGCCATGGATCGGAGATCTTCGCGCGGACCATCGGCTTCAGGATGCGGTCCGGATGCGTCGCATAACCGGTCGCGAAACGGCCCTTGACGCAGGAATGGCCGTGGTTCGCGTGGCCGTCCTTGTTCGGCACCATGCGCACCAGCTGCTCGCCCTTCATCTCGGCGCGGAACGAGCAGCCCACGCCGCAGTAGGCGCAGGTCGTGACCACGCTGTGTTCGGCCTGACCCATCGCGATCAGCGATTTCTCGGTGAGCGCCGAGGTCGGACAGGCCTGCACGCAGGCGCCGCAGGACACGCATTCGGAGTCGAGGAACGCCTCGTCCTGGCTCGCCGCAACGCTGGACTGGAAACCGCGGCCCTGGATCGTCAGCGCCAGCGTGCCCTGCTGTTCGTCGCAGGCGCGCACGCAGCGCGAGCAGACGATGCACGCGGCCGGATCGAACGTGAAATACGGGTTGGATTCGTCCTTCGCACGAAACAACGGATTGCTGGTGTATTCATGCGATCGTCCCTGATCGCGAGAATCAAGAAGCGGCCTTTCCTGGTCGCGCTTCTCGATTTCCTCCGGGCGCACATGGTTTGCCCCATGAAAACCGTAGCGGACCTCGTGCACGCCGACCATCTCGGCCATCGCTTCGAACTCGGTGCGCGCGGCTGGCGCATCGTCCAGTGGGTAGTCGGACAGGTAGAGTTCCATCACGCCGCGGCGCAATTCGGCGAGTTTCGCGTTCTGCGTGGTCACCTGCATGCCGGCTGCGACGGGCGTCGTGCACGAAGCCAGATAACCCTTCATGCCGTCGATCTGCACGAGGCAGAGCCGGCACGAGCCGAACGCGTCGAGCAGCTCGGTCGCGCACAGCTTCGGGATCTGGATGCCGATTTCCGCCGCCGCGCGCAGCACCGAGGTGCCGGCCGGTACGCTGACGTCGCGGCCATCGATGGTCAGCGCGACCTGCTCCCGCGCGACCGAGATCGGCGTGCCCAGATCGGTTTCGGCTATCGAACGCATTTCAACCTCCGGCGCGCGATGACGGCGCGCGACAACTCGTCGTCATTCCGGCGAAGCAAAAAGGGAGCGAACATGCTCATGCGCGCACCGCGAAGTCTTCCGGAAAATGCTCCAGCGCGCTGCGCACCGGATCCGGTGTCAGCCCACCGAGCGCACACAGCGAACCGAAGCGCAGCGTCTCGCACAGGTCTTTCAGCAGCGCGAAGTTCTTGTCACGCTCGATGCCGGCGCGGATGCGATCGAGCACTTCTACACCGCGCGTCGAGCCGATCCGGCAGGGCGTGCACTTGCCGCAGGATTCGACTGCGCAGAATTCCATCGCATAGCGCGCCTGTTCGAACATGTCGACGCTGTCATCGAACGCGACGATGCCGCCGTGGCCGAGCATCGCGCCGATCGCCGCGAACGCCTCGTAGTCGATCGGCGTATCGAATTGCGATTCGGGCAGGTAGGCGCCGAGCGGGCCCCCGACCTGCACCGTACGGATCGGCCGTCCTGAGTACGAGCCGCCACCGTAGTCATAGAGCAATTCACGCAAGGTCACGCCGAACGCACTCTCGACCAGTCCGGTGTGCTTGAGGTTGCCGGCGAGCTGGATTGGCAACGTGCCGCGCGAGCGGCCGATGCCGTAGTCGCGGTAGAACGCGGCACCCTTGTCGAGGATGATCGGCACCGACGCGAACGAGATCACGTTGTTGATCACGGTCGGCTGGCCGAACAGGCCCTTGACCGCCGGCAACGGCGGCTTGAAGCGCACCTGGCCGCGCTTGCCTTCGAGACTGTCGAGCAGGGAGGTTTCCTCGCCGCAGATGTACGCGCCGGCGCCGAGGCGGACCTCGAGATCGAAGCGGCGCGCGCTGTTCCTGATGTCCGCACCGAGGTACCCGGCCGCGTATGCGTTCGCGATCGCCGCATCCAGCGCACGATGCGCGTGCGGATATTCGCTGCGCAGATAGATGTAGCCCTGGGTCGCGCCGACCGCCAGACCGGCGATCGTCATGCCTTCGATCAGGCACAGCGGATCGCCTTCCATCAGCATGCGGTCGGAAAACGTGCCGGAATCGCCCTCGTCCGCGTTGCAGACGATGTACTTCTGCATCGCGTCGGTATCGTGGACCGTCTTCCACTTGATCCCGGTCGGAAACGCCGCGCCGCCACGTCCGCGCAGGCCCGAGTCCGTGACCGCCGCAACGATATTCGCAGGCGCCATCGACAGCGCCTGCGCGAGCCCGCGGAAACCACCCTGCGCGACATAGTCGGCGACGCTGAGTGGATCGGTGATGCCGACGCGTGCAAAGGTCAGGCGGTCCTGCTTGCTGAAGAACGGAATCTCGTCGACCGCTCCGAGCTTCAGTGCGTGCGCGCTGCCGGTCGCGAAGCCGGCGTCGAACAACGCCGGCACGTCGGTCGCGCGGACCGGACCGTAGGCGACGCGCCGGGCCGGCGTCGCGATCTCGACCAACGGCTCGACCCAGAACATCCCGCGCGAACCCGTGCGCACGATCTCGGCCGCGAGGCCGCGCGCGCGCGCTTCCGCCGCGATCGCGTTCGCAGTCGCATCGGCGCCAAGCGCCAGCGCGGTCGCGTCGCGCGAAACGTAGACCTTCAACGCGTCGCTCATGCCGCGACTTCCCTCGCGCGCCGCGCCAGCGCATCGAATGCATCCGGCGTCACGCGCGCATGCAACTCGTCCGCATCGACCAGAACGGAAGGTCCGCAGCCGCAGTTGCCCAAGCAGTAGACCGGCTCCAGCGTGATCGCGCCGTCACGCGTCGTCTCGTGGAAATCGATGCCGAGCACCTGCTTCGCATGGCGCTCGAGCGAGCGAGCGCCCAGCGCCTGGCAGGCCTCGGCGCGGCACAGGCGCACGATGTGCCGACCCGGCGGCGTCGAGCGGAAATGGTGATAGAAGCTGACCACGCCATGGACTTCGGCGCGTGTAATGTTGAGTTCGTGCGCGAGCAGCGGCAGCGCGCCGGGCGGGATGTAACCGAGCGCGTCCTGTACGGCATGCAGGATCGGCAGCAGCGCGCCGGGGCGCTCGCAATGTGTGTCGATCGCACGTCGCACCGCCGCGAGCTGCGCCGGCGGGAGGTTCGCGCCGGGACGCGCCTGGGGGTTGGCGATGGCTCGCTTCATCGTGAATTCCTCATGTGTCGGATCGACTTTGCACCACGCCGCCGCTGCCCACAATAGGCGCGATCGAGGCGCTTTTCGTCGCGATTCACGCGACCGCTGACTTCAATCCGCAACGCGCGAGCCATCGTGCTGCCATGCAGGATCGCGATGCTGGTCGCCGCCATCCCCGGATCCGCTGGCGCATGCAGAACGCGACGCGCAACCGCGACGGCTGGTCGCGGCGACAATTCCTGCTGGGCAGCGCCAGCGCGCTTGGCGTCGCGTTCGGCGGCGGCCTGCTCGCGCGGCCGCGTTTCGACGCGTATCCGTTCGCGCTCGGCGTCGCCTCCGGCGATCCGTCCTCCGATGGCTTCGTGCTGTGGACGCGCATCGCTCCGGAGCGCAGCGACGCCGCGTTCCTGCCGCCCCACGACATCGCGGTCGAATGGCTCGTCGCCGAAGACGAGCGGTTCGCGCGCGTCGTGCGTCGCGGCACCGCGGTCGCGCGCGCGGACTGGGCGCATTCGGTGCACATCGAGGTCGACGGCCTCGACGCCGACCGCTGGTACTGGTACCAGTTTCGCTGCGGTGGAGAAGCCAGCGCGACCGGCCGCACGCGCACCCTGCCTGCCGGCGGCGCCGCGGCCGCGCGCCTACGCCTCGCGGTGGCCTCGTGCCAGCATTACGAACATGGCTATTTCGCCGCGTACCGGCACATGCTCGGTGACGATCTCGATCTGGTCTTGCACGTCGGCGACTACATCTACGAAGGTTCGTGGGGAGCGCAGCTGCGCCGCCACGAGTCCGCACGCGGCGCGGAAACGCTGGCCGACTACCGCAATCGTCATGCCTGCTACAAGTCCGATCCGGACCTGCAGCGCGCGCACGCGGCCTATCCGTGGCTGGTCACCTGGGACGACCACGACGTGTCGAACGACTACGCCGGCCTCGTCTCCCACTACGGCGAACCGGCGCCGCAGTTCGCGGCGCGCCGCGCCGCTGCGTACCGCGCGTACTACGAGCACATGCCGCTGCGCGCGCGGCATCGGCCGAACGCGGGCGGGATGCCGCTGTACCGCGATTTCCACTTCGGCGACCTCGCCGCGATCAGCCTGCTCGACGATCGCCAGTACCGCTCCGCTCACGCCTGCTCCGAGCGCGGCGAGATGGTCGACGACTGCGCGCAACGCTGGTCACCCGCGCAGACGATGCTCGGCGCGACGCAGCAGCGCTGGCTCGAAGACAAGCTCGCCGGCAGCGATGCGCGCTGGAACGTGATCGCTCAGCAGACCCTGATCGCACCCTTCGTGTCGCGCGGTGACGACGACTGCGAGCTGGTCTGGACCGACGGCTGGGACGGCTACGCCGGCGCGCGCGCCGAACTGCTCGGCTTCATCGCCGCGCGCCAGGTTCCGAACGTGGTCACGCTCGGTGGCGACATGCACGCGTTCTACGCAGCGGACCTCAGGGCCGATTTCCGCGATGCGGACAGCCCGGCCATTGCGAGCGAATTCGTCGGCACCTCGATCAGCGCGGAAGGCGACGACTATGCGGAGCGCGCACGCCACCTGCCGCTGAATCCGCACATCCGCTATTTCGAGAGCCGCTGGCGCGGCTACCTGCGCTGCGAGATCACCCCGCAGCTCTGGCGCAGCGACCTGCGCATCGTCGACGACGTCGGCGATCCGCACTCCTCGGCGCGCACCTTGCTCACCCTGCACGTGGAAAACGGGCGCGCCGGCGTGCAGGTGTGAACGAAGCGCCGGCGACGACCGTCATACGCCGGTAACGCACGGCCGGCTAAGTGCTGCGATAACCGGTGCAAATCCGCTCCGCCGCTGGCTCAACGATGCACATCGTCGACGTGACCCTGTTCTTCGCGCCGCACAGTGGCGGCGTCAAGCGCTACCTGCTCGCCAAGCAGCGCCATTTCGCCACGCGCACGGACGTGCGGCACACGCTGCTCGTGCCGGGCCCGCACACCGGCGCGCCTGCACCCGGCCTGATCGAGCTGGCGAGTCCGCGCATTCCGTTCGGTGGCGGCTACCGGCTGCCGCTGCATGTGCGCGAATGGGCGGCGACGCTGCAGGGACTGAAGCCGGACCTGATCGAAGTCGCCGATCCCTATCATCTCGCCTGGATCGCGCTTGGCGTCGCCGAGCGGCTCGGTGTGCCGGCAGTCGCGTTCGCGCATTCCGATCTCGCGCGACTGTTCGGCGACCGCTTCGCGCCGAGCATCGGGCGCGCCGCGGGCATCTACCTGCGCAACCTGTATCGCCGCTTCGACTGCGTGTTCGCGCCGAGCCGCCTGATTGCCGAACGCCTCACCGATCTCGGCGTCGCGAATATCGCGGTGCAGCCGCTCGGCGTCGATGGCGAAGCGTTCCATCCACGCCGCACCGATCCCGGGTTGCGCCGCGAACTCGGTCTCGCCGATGACACGCGCCTGCTCGTGTTCGCCGGCCGCATGGCGCGCGAGAAGGAGATCCCGCTGCTGCTGAAAACGTTCGAGCGGCTCGGCGCGCCGTATCATCTGCTGCTGGTCGGCGGCGAACGCCACGAGCCGTTGACCGCGAATGCGACGATGCTGCCGTACCAGCAGGACAGCATCGGCCTCGCCCGTCTGCTCGCAAGCTGCGATGCGCTGATCCACGCCGGCCGCCACGAGACCTTCGGCATGATCGTGATCGAGGCGATGGCCTGTGCACGTCCGGTCGTCGCGGTGCGCGCCGGCGCGATCACCGAGCTGGTCGGCGCCGACGTCGGCGAGGTCGCCGAACCCGATGACGCGGCCTCGCTCGCCGACGCGGTGCGCAGGCTCTACGGGCGCGACCGCGTCACGATGGGCGCGTGCGCGCGCGAACGCGTGCAGGGCAGTTACCTCTGGGAACGCACCTTGTCCTGCCAGCTGCAGCGCTACACGGATCTCGTGCATGCGCACGCGCCGAGCGCCGCGATCGACGCGCCATCTCGCGAAGTCGTCGAGGCGTCGTGACACGTCGCCTGTGCATCGCGATCCACGACGTCGCACCGGCGACCTGGCCGCAGTGCATGCGCCTGCTCGCGCTGCTGGACGAGTTCGACGCACCGCCGCTGACCCTGTTGGTCGTACCCGACTACCACCATCGCGGCCGTGTCGATACCGACACCGGCTTCAGGAGCGGCATCGACGCGCGCATTGCGCGTGGCGACGAAGTCGCCCTGCATGGCTATTTTCATCTCGACGACGCGCCGCCGACGCGCCACCCAGCGCAATGGATGCGCCGGCGCCTGCTCACCGCGGGCGAGGGTGAATTCGCCGCGCTCGCGCAGGAGCAGGCCGCGGCGCGCCTCGCCTCGGGCCTCGAACTGTTCGGCCGACTCGGCTGGAACGCGCGCGGCTTCGTCGCGCCGGCCTGGCTGCTCGGCCGCGGCGCACGCGCCGCGCTGCGTGCCTCGGCGCTTCGCTACACGAGCACGCATAGGTACTTGGAGACGACAGCGGATGGGCGGCGCCATCCGGCACCGGCGATTTCCGCGTCGGTGCGCAGTGCGTGGCGACGCTGGAGCAGCCGGCGCTGGCTGGCGGCAGCGCCTGCACTCACCGCGGACACGCCGCTGCTGCGCCTCGCCTTGCATCCGGCGGATGCGCTGCATCCGGATATCCTCGACGCCTGGCGCGGTGTGCTGCGCCAGGCACTCGCGGGGCGCACCGCGCTGACCAAATCCGCCGCGCTGGGCCTCACGTGAAGCGCCCATTGCTCTGGCTGGCCGGGGCGGCGGCGGTCGCTGCCGGCATTATCGTTCCGCTTGCTCTCGGTGGCCGTGGGGCGCTGGCGGCAACGGCTTCGATTCCGCGCATCGACGCGGTGGCGCTCGGCGCTCTGGTGATCGCCAGCGCGGTCGCGCGCGCGATCAAGCTGCGCGTGCTGGCGATGCGGCTCGGCCATCGCGTCGGCGTCGGCCGCGCGCTGATCACCGCATTTGCCAGCGACGCCGCGTTCCAGGCCACGCCGGCCGGCGCCGGCGGCTATCCGGCCACGGTGCTGCTGCTGCGCCGCGGCGGCATGCCGGCGGCTGCCGGCGTAGCGCTGTCCGCAGCCGACCAGGCGCTCGACTCGCTGTTCTTCGCGCTGGCGCTGCCGCTGGCCTGCGTGTTCGACCTCGGCAATGCGGTGCCGGCCGCCTGGCATGCGTTCGCATGGTTGCCGGCGGGGATCGTGCTGGTCGCGATGGCCACCGCTGCCGGCGCATGGCGACTGCGCGCGCGCTGGTGGCCGCCGCTGCGCGGCCAGCTGCTGCGCCTGCGTTGGCTGCGCGAGCGGCGCGAACCCCTGCGCGCGTTCTGCATGGGCGTGCTTGCGGATCTCTCACGATTGCGCAACGGCTCGCCGCTGGTCACGCTGGCTCTCGTGCTTGCCGTGGCCGCGCAGTGGGTCGCGCGCTATGGCGTGCTCTGGTTCGCGCTCGCTGCGCTGGGTCATGCATTGCCGTTCGGCCTGGTGTTCGTGGCGCAATCGGTCGCGCTGCACGCGGCGCAATGGACCGGCGTACCGGCCGGCATCGGCGGTGGCGACGTCGCGCTCGCGGCCGCGCTGTCGCCGTGGGCGCCGCTCGCCGTGCTCGCGCCGGCCTTGCTGCTGTGGCGTCTGGCGACGTTCCACACGGTGCTGCTGCTCGGCGCGATCGCGCTCGCCTGCGATCGCCGCCACGTCGCGGTACCGACGGTGGCCGCGTCCGAAGCCTGACCTTGCCGCGCATTGCAACCACGGCACTCGACAGGGAGCCGCTCGAATCGCAGTACCCGATCTGCCTGCCTGCGTCCTATCTGGCGTCGGCGACGGATCGCGCCAGCGGCACGTACAACGCGCTCGCGTGCTCGCGGTCGTGATACAGGTTCACCGTGACCGTTCGCGCGTCCTTGCCGGATTCTTCGGCGACGATGCCGCCGCTGTTGTAGTTCTTTTCCGCGTGCAGCGAATTGACCGGCCCGATCACCGTACGCAGGCGGCTGCCTTTGCCCAACACGCGCGAGGTGAACGTGAAGCCGTCGAATGTGTAGCGCTCGATCTTGCCGGGGACAGCGAACCGGGCTTCGCGCGCACTTTCGCGATAGCGCGCGCGCAGACGGTCGGAACTCAACAGCACGCTGCTGCCGTCGGGCGCGATGGCGTAGATGCCGACGGCGAAGTCGGTATCCGCCTGGTCGATCGCGATCCAGGCATCGAGCTTGAAGAAACCCGAAATTTCGGTGTCCTCGGCGAACGGTTCGCTGTGATAGACCAGATGTTTGCCGCGATCGGCGAGCACGCGCCGCTGGTCGATCAGTTCCCGGTCCGTTGCCTCCACGACGTCGACGTCGGCGCTGCTGACGTCGAGCGGATCGTAGCGATAACGATCGCTGCCACCGCGCACCACGGAAGCGTCCGCGACCAGATCGCCGGACGCGAACGCGCCATTGGCACGCCCGCCGCCGGAAGCAAGATAGAGCACGCGCTGCGCTCCGGTGATCGCCTCCAGCGAATCCGCGTGGCGCCACTGCTCCAGCCCGGCGACGTAGTACGCGACCGGCTTCTCGAGGAAGGCCGGCTTGGGACCGTTCTTCAGCGTCCAGTCGTACCACTCCCGATGCAGCGCGTTCATGTCGACCAGGCTGCGCGGGCCGAAGGTCAGGCCGCGTATCTGCGCGCGCGGTTCCGCGGTGCCGGCGTGATCCCAGGGGCCGATGACGAGATAGTGCCTGGATCTCGCCGGCGCCGACGCATGCGCCCTGTGCGAGCGATAGTAGGCCAGGGCGCCGGGCTGATCGGCGTCGTACTGGCCGGTGATGGTCAGGATCGGCAGATCCATGCGCGCGTATTGCTGTTCGGTCGGACGCAGGCTGTCCCAGTACGCGTCCTGATGCGGATGCGCGACCCACTCTCGAAAGATCGGTGATGGATTGCCGAGCCGTACATCGAGCGTCACCATCGGTGCGTGCGCATCGAAGCCCTGGCGGAACCGGCGCGCCCACCAGGCCAGATCGCCGAACATGGTTTCCTGCGCCGTGTGTCCGCTCACGAAGGTCAGCCAGCGCATCGCGTAAGGGCGGAACATGTTGCTGCGCAGGGGGAAGTCCAATCCAGGCTGGACCGGCGCGGTCGGCGCGATGCTGGCCAGATGCGGCGGAGATTCCTTGGCCGTCGCCCATTGGGTGTAGCCGAGGTAGGACGCGCCCCACATGCCGACGCGGCCATTGCAGTAGGGTTGCCGTGCAAGCCATTCGACCGCGTCGTAACCGTCCTGCGCTTCCTGCCGGAACGGGCTGAACTCGCCGCCGGAATTGCCGCGGCCGCGCACGTCGACCGCGGCGAACACGTAGCCGTGCGTGGCGAAGTGCGCAGCCGCCTCGTGTTCGGCCTGCGCGGTGTACGGCGTGAGCGTGAGCAGGCACGGCAGCGGCGACGACTGCCCGGCCGGGCGATACAGCATGGCCTGCAACTCCACGCCGTCGCGCAGCGGTATCTTCGTACCCCATTGGAAATCCGCGAGCGCCGGTTCGGGTCTGGCGACCTCGGTGCCGATGGCGTTGCTCGCAGCGAGCACGAACACGACCGCCCAGCACATCCACTTCGATACCTGCGATCCCGCCCGGCGACCGTCGTCAGTTCCAGCCGGACGTCGAGAGATGCTCGGCCTGGACGTGCGTCTGACTGTCGCCATCGAATGGACCCTGGACCGGAGTGCGCTCGAGCTTATCATCCGCGTCCGTCCCGAATTCGGCGAAGATCACGCCGGCGAGGGAGAACCTGCGGATCCTGGGTGAACATGCCAATGACGAAGCAATACGACCACGCGTATTTCGAGAAGTGGTACCGCGACGCACGCCATCGCGTGGGTTCGCGCGCGGAACTCGCGCGCAAGGTCGCGATGGTCGTGCACCTGGCCGAGTACTACCTCGCGCGACCGCTGCGCAATGTGCTCGACGTCGGCTGCGGCGAGGGGCTGTGGCGCGCGCCGCTGCTGAAGCTGCGACCCGGCATCGAATACCGCGGCCTCGATTCGAGCGCGTATGCGGTCGCGCGCTACGGGCGCAGGCGCGACATCGGCCTGGCGACCTTCGGCCAGCTCGGCGACCTGCGCTTCGACACCCGCTTCGACCTGATTGTCTGCAGCGACGTGCTGCACTACGTGCCGGCGCGCGAGCTGCAACGCGGGCTGTCGGGTTTCGGCGATCTGCTCGAGGGACTCGCGTTCCTCGAGGTGTTCACCTCGCGCGACAACGCGTCCGGCGACACCCACGGTTTCATCGCGCGCGCACCCGCGTGGTATCGCGCACGCTTCGTCGATGCCGGCCTGCTGCCGTGCGGCTCGCATTCGTATCTGTCGCCGCGGCTGTTGCGCTCAGTCGCGGCCCTGGAGTGCCTGTAGCGGATCAGCGCGACGCAGGAACCAGCTGCACGCTGTCGATCGCCCACAACGGATCGTGGCCGCGGCCGCTGAACACGAGGCAGAGGTCGTGCGCGCCGGTGTGCGGCGGCAGGCGCGCGTGGAGTGTGGTCACGGCCGGATTCGCGAGCGCGGGATCGAGCGGCAACGTCGCGATCGTCGCGCCAGCGCAGGAGTCGAGCTTCACGAGCAACTCGCCGTGAGCAGATGCCGGCGCCGGGCGCGGCACGATGTTCTCCGTGTCGTGCGCGAGCTGGAAGTTGTACGGCAACCGGCCGACCGCGACCGCGATCGCATCGATGCCGTCCAGCGGCGCGCGTTCGTAGATCCAGCACGGATCGAACAGATCGACGTCGAAGAACGCGCGCGGACCGCTGGCCGGCGCGTCGTGCTCGAGACGCAGGGTCAGCTTGCCGCTGCACTGTTTGAGCGCATCGCTGGATCGGCGCAGCAGGGAATCGGGCGTGTAGTCGCGTGCCTGCACTGCACCGACGCGGTGATCGCCGAGAAACGTCGCCGCGCGCAGCGCTGCGGGGACCGGCAGCTGCAACGCCTCTCGATACAGCGGCGAGGTCGCGGTCGGCTCGCGGCCGTCCGTGATGTAGCGGATCGGCAGCGCGACCTGGTTCGACAAGGTGATGCGCATTCTGCCGTGTTCGCGGTCATGATCTTCCGCGAAGCGCACCTCGAACGCGCTGTCGGCTGCGGCGATCCCGAGCGCGCGCCAGCGCTCCATCTGTGGCACGAGGCGAGCGACGAAACCTGGCCAGTCATGTCCCGGCGGTGGCGACCACAGCGCCTCGGCGAGCGCGGCGAGTCGCGGAAATGCCGCATGCTCGACCATCGCGGTCGTGCGCATATGCTCGGTCCACAGGTTTGCCTGCGCACCGAGCACGTGCTTCGTCGCAGCGGCGTCCATGCTGGCCGGTGCCGGCTGGAACGCGTAGATGTCCGCGAGCGTGCGCAGGTCCGGGCGACCTGAAGGTTCGTCGGCGGCATCGCTCTGCAGATGATCGAGATAGAGGTCCGGCGACGGCGCCATCACGACGTCGTGGCCTGCGCGCGCGGCATCGATGCCGCCCTGAGCGCCGCGCCAGGACATCACGGTCGCATCCGGCGGCAGGCCGCCTTCGAGGGTCTCGTCCCAGCCGATCAACTTGCGGCCATGCGCGGCAAGGTACTTCTGCAAGCGTGCGATGAACCAGCCCTGCAGATGATCCTCGTCGGCGATTCCCAGTTCGTGCATGCGCGCCTGCACGCGCGGCGACGCCTTCCATTGGTCCTTGATCGCCTCGTCACCGCCGACGTGGATGTACGCACCGGGAAACAGCTGCATGATCTCGTCGAGCACGTTCTGCATGAACGTGAATGTCGCGTCGTCGGTATTGAGCAGATAGCTGTGTACGCCCCAGTCCGGCGAGACGACGGGTTTGTCGCCGATGCTGCCGAGCTCCGGATACGCCGCGATCGCGGCCTGCATGTGGCCGGGCATGTCGATCTCGGGAACGATCGTGATGTTGCGCTCGGCCGCGTAGCGCACGATGTCGCGGATCTGATCCTGCGTGTAGAAGCCGCCGTAGCGGACCGGCTGGCCGTTCGCATCGGTGCCCGCCGCGCCGGCCGGGCGCCGCCACGCGCCGACCTCGGTCAGGCGTGGATAGCGCCTGATCTCGATGCGCCAGCCCTGGTCGTCGGTCAGGTGCCAGTGAAACGTGTTGAGCTTGAGCAGCGCGAGCTGGTCGATGAAGCGCTTGACGAATTCGGGCGGCTGGAAATGACGCGAGGAATCGAGCATCGCGCCGCGCCAGGCGAGACGCGGTTCGTCGACGATGCGCAGCGCCGGTACGTCGATCGATGCGACTGGCGTCGTTTCCTGCGTCAGCAGTTGCCACAGCGTGACGCCGCCGTAGAACAGGCCGTGCGCCTCGCGTGCGTTGATGCGCATGTGTTGCGTGTCGACGAGCAGCTCGTAACCCTCGCCGGCCGGCGCCAGTGTGTCGTTCGCGTCGAGCGAGAACACGATCGCATCGCGTACGTCGCCGTCGCCGTCGCCGAACGGGCGCACGTCGAGATGGATGCCGCGTGTGCTTGCGAGCAGGTCGGCGAAGCGACGCGCGATCGCGGCGGCTTCGGCGTTATGCGAGGCGACGATCAGTGGCGCGCCTTGGCGCAGGTGGAATGTGCCTGGACGTGGTTCGATGCGCGCCGGTTGCGGGATCAGCGACAGCGCGGGATGGTCCGGCGTGCGCGTCGGCGTGGTCGTGCACGCGACGAGGATGAGTGGGACGAGCAGAGTGAATGCGGCTCGCACGAATGTCGTGCGGGGACCGGCGGCTTGAAACGCACTGCTGTTCCGGATCGGCGACATGTTGACCTCTACCTCAGCCTTAAATGTTGTACGCCCCTCTCCCTCCGGGAGAGGGGTTGGGGTGAGGGTTCGGGCGGAGTACGACACCCAAATTCTCGAGTGACATGATGCGCACTACTTTGGCCGAACCCTCATCCGGCCCTTCGGGCCGCCCTCCGGTCGCCGGAGGGCGACCGTCGATCCCGGAGGGAGAAGGGCAGGCAGGTGCTGCGGTTCGACACCAATCGCGTACAGAAAACAGCGGGCCCGGACATGCGTCCGGACCCTCCTGCACATCGCTTGCCGAGGGCGACGTCAGAGTTGTCTGCAAAACTGGGCATCCTGCCGCCGTTTGCAAACAAACGGTCGCGGCATAGCCGCGCCACCTTTGTCACGACGAGCACTTGCGTGCTCGTCGCGGCGGCACATCCCTGTGCCGGAGCGGTTTTTCAAACCGCTCAAAAATCGAAATGCACGGTGGCCATGTAGCGGCGGCCGCTGTCGTATTTGCCGGCGAGCAGATTCTTGGTGCCGAGGTACTCGAAGTAGGTCTCGTCGAGCAGGTTCATCGCGTTGACGGTGACCGACCATTGGCGGTTGAGGCGCCAGGTCGCCGACGCGTCCAGCTCGGCATAGGAGTCGACCGATGCCGGCGGCGCGCCCGCGACATAGCCGCCAGCGAGGTAGTGGCTGCGCCAGCCGTAGGTGATGCGCGCACTGAACGGGCCCTTCTCGTAGTACGGGCTGATATTGATCGCGTTCTTCGAGTTGTACGGCAGGTCCTGTCCGCTCTTGGTGTTTGCGTCGGTGATTGTGTAGTTCGCGGACAAGCCGAAGCCGGTGTCGCCGAACGGCTGCTGGTAGCTAAGGGTCAGGCCCTTGACCTTGGCCTTGCCGCCGTTGAGCGGACGCAGCACGCTGTAGTCGCAGAAGCCGTTCGCGTCGCAGTTGCCGAGGTGGCCGTCGACGTAGATGCGCTGGTAAGTCGCCGGATCGGTCGTGTGCATCGAGTTGAACTGGCGCTCGATGTGCGAATCGGTCGTGATGTAGTTCAGCACGTTCTTGTAGAACACCGACGCGGCCAACACCGACTGCTCGGCGAAGTACCACTCCAGCGACACGTTGAAGTTGATCGACTTGTACGGGTCGAGGTTCGCGTTGCCGCCGGAGCCGGTCAGCACGGTGTCGTTGAGGAACGTGTTGTGCACTTCCTGGTTGTACGGCGCCCAGGCGATGACTTCGGCGGCGGCGCCGCGCAATATGAGGTCGGGGGCAAGGTCGTAGGCGACGTTGAACGACGGCAGCACGTTGTTGTGCGAGACGTTCACCGTCTGGTAGCTGCCGGCCGGCGGCGGATAGCTCGGCGCGCCGCTGTAGCTGTAGCCGGAGCTGTCGATCTCGGTGCGCACGAAGCGCAGGCCGACGTTGCCGCGCAGCGCTTCGGTGCCGAAGTTGCCCTGCACGTAGGCCGCGTCGGACTTCTGCGTGATCGCATATGAGTTGTTGAGGAACGACCCGGCGTCCGGCGTGGTGCCGAGCGGGCTGCCGAGCACCCAGTTCCGCACATTGTCAAAGCTGGTCTGCACGTGGTGCTGTTGGTCGCTGGACCAGCCGTCGAAGCCGGACAGGATGTCGGTCAGGCCGTTGTAGCCGATCGTCGCGAGATTGCCGGTGCGCACGCCGCCGAAGATGTAGAGGGTGCGATCCTCGTCGTGCTTGGCGTAGCGCACGCCGGCGAGCAACTGGTTGAAGAAGCCGTCGAAGTCCTTGCTGAAGTCGAGCTGGGCGTAGGTGTCCTTCGCGTTCGCCGGCCATTTCGCGTAGTTGCCGCCCCAGCCGCCGCCCGGCGTGTCGCCGTCATGCCAGTTGGCCGGATTGGCTGCCGCCGACGGGCTGTCGAACTTGATGCCGCTGTTCACGTTCCACGTATAGCCGCCGTTGTAGTACGGCTCGATGAAGGCCTGCGAGTTGTCCTTGTTGTCGGCCTTGCTCTGCCCGATCGCGCCGCCGAGGCGCCAGCCGTCACCCTTGTAGAGGCCGTTGAGGTCGAGTCCCTTGGTGGTGACGGTGGACGTGCGCACCTGGTTGTCGATGTAGGTGTTGACCGCGCCGTTGCCGCCGTTCGCGGGCAAGCCGGGGCAGGTCGGCGTGTCGTTGCCGCAGGAATGGCCACTGGTGACCAGGCCGTTCACCGCCGAGGACAGGCCGGTGATGTTCTGCGGCGTCTGCGTGGTGAAGCCGTACATCGACTGGTTGAAGTTGTTGAAGTTCTCGCGGACGTACAGGCCGTTGAGGCCGATCTCGAACTGGTCGCTCGGCTTCCACTGCAGGTTGATCGTCGCGCTGTTGCGCTTGCGCGTCTGCTGGAAGTACGCCGCGTTGATTTCCTGCGGAATGACGTCGGTCGGCTTCAATTGGCCCGAAGCGATGGCGGCCGCGACTGCGGGGCTCGCGGACGCCAGGCTCGACACCGGGCTGTAGCCGAACGTTTCGATGCCCTGACGATCGACCTTCTCCTCATAGTGCTGCGCGGATACGGCGACGCCGAACGTGCTGTCGGCATTCTTCCAGCTGTACAGCGCCGACGCGTTCGGCTTGGTCGCGTCGGACTGGTCGCCGTAGGTCGCGCCGAGCGACGCGCTGAACGTGTTCGCGTCGAGGTCGAGCGGATTGCGCGTGTGCATGATCACGGTGCCGCCGATGCTGCCCTCGGGCAGGCGCGCCTCGGGGCTCTTGTAGACCTCGAGCTTGCCGAGGATCTCCGGCGCCAGCAGCGTGTAGTCGAAGCCACGGTTCGGCTGCTCGCCGTACAGCCAGTTGGTCTGCGCGACCGGGTGGCCATCGAGGAAGGACAGGTTCAGGCTCGGATCGGTGCCATCGATGCTGACGCGCTCGCCCTGACCGAAGCGGCGGTCGATCGTGACGCCCGGAATCTGCGACATCGCCTCGGCGACGTTCGTGCTCGGGAACTTGCCGATGTCCTCGGCGGTGATCGCGTCGACGACTGCGTTCGCATCGCGCTTGGTCTCCAGCGAGCGCTTCAGGCTCTCGCGGATGCCGTGCACGACCACGGTTTCCATCTGCTGGCTTTCCGTGCCGGAGGTGTCCTGCGCCGCCGCTGCATCGGGCGCAGCCGCATCGCCGGCCTGCACGGCGCCGACGAAACCGAATGCGGCGAGGATGCTCGCCGCAAGAATCGTTCTCGGGTACTTCATGATCTTTCCCCTCCTCAAGTAATGGGCCGAGGACGTATCCGCTGCACGTCGCTCGTCAGCTCGTATGGATCCCTAGGTCGATACAACTCCAGTCATCTCGTGAGCGCCCGCGCGCTCGGGTCCGAGTCGCGGGCGAAATACCAGCTGGCCGCGCCGATCACGCCTAGTTGGGCGTGATCGACCAGGCGTACGGGCGTGCGTGCGAGCGCCTCGCGCATCGCGCCCTTGTCCAGGAAGCGCTCGACGAACGTGCTGCGCATCAACAGATCCCTGATCTGCGGCAACACGCCGCCAGCGAGATAGATGCCGCCCTGCGCGCCGTACAGCAGGGCGAGGTCGCCCAGCACGCCGCCGAACCAGCCGCAGAACACCTCGACGGTTTCCAGCGCGAGCGGATCGGAGCCGGCAAGCGCCGCGGCGCTGATCTGCGCGGGCGTCATCGGCATGGCCGCTGCGCCGTGCAGTGCACGGATCGCCGCGTGCAGATTCATCAGGCCGGTGCCGGAGAGCACGTGCTCGATCAGCACGCGCGAGCCGCGCCGGCGCAGCTCGCGCAGCACATCGATCTCGAAATCGGTATTCGGCGCCAAGGTCGCCTGCCCCGCTTCGGTGGCGAGGATGAGCGGATGATCGCCATGCGGAATGCGCACCGCGGCGCCGAGACCGGTGCCGGGGCCGACCACCAACACCGGACCCTGTGGCGCGATGGACGGTCCGCTCAGCAGCGTGGTGTCGGCCATATCGACATGGCCGATCGCATGCGCGACGGCCTCGAAATCGTTGACGATCGCAAGATCGCGCACGCCGAGCGCGGCACGCAGGCCGGAAATCGACACCGCCCACGGCAGGTTCACGTTGACCACGGCGTCGTCGACGACATAGCCGGCGATCGCAAGGGCGACACGGTCGACCGGCACCTGCGCGACGCTCTGGCGGAACTCGCCGATGATCGCGGCCAGGCTGGGAAAGTCCGCGCAGGCGTACTTGCGGTAATGCGAGATCGAAAAGCGGCCGTTGCGATCCGCGCCTGCGCCGATCAGTCCGACGCGCGCATGCGTGCCGCCGACGTCCGCTGCGATCAGCGGTACGTCCTGTCCACGCGGCAGGATTTGCTGGCGGCTGGTGCCCATTCCTTCCCTCGTCGCTGCAAGCGCCCCGCGCCCGCAACACTTGTGCGGACACGACGCGGCGCAGTCTCGACACGTCTGACAACGTTGTCAATGTGCACTGCAAAATGACCAGGCCTGGCCTCGAGCCTATAGTCTGGCTCTGCCACGGATGCAGCGCGTCGAGCCGGAACACCTATGGAAACCCGCTTCAAATAGGCAGATGGCTGTTCCGGCGGCGGCATGCCGCGTAAATGACAACGTTGATACGAATTCGCACCGAACCGGCGCCGCAAGCGCGTCGCCGCGGACCCGCACCGCAAGGGGAGTCGCTGATGCAAGCCGCCGTCGCCGCCACGTCGAGAACCCGGGACTACCGCACGCCGATGCTGATCATCGGCCTGCTGTTCTTCATCTTCGGCTTCGTGACCTGGCTCAACGGGCCATTGATCCAGTTCGTCGAGCTCGCGTTCGAGCTGAACACGGTCAACGCGTTCCTCGTGTTGATGGTGTTCTATCTCTCGTATTTCTTCCTCGCGCTGCCGGCGTCGGCGATCCTGCGTCGCACCGGCATGAAGCGCGGCATGGCGATCGGCTTGCTGGTGATGGCGGCCGGCGCGCTCGTGTTCGGCGAATTCGTGGTGCGGCGCTGGTATCCGGGCGCGTTGGCCGGCCTGTTCGT
Organism: Dokdonella soli; assembly: GCF_039523175.1. NCBI lineage: Bacteria > Pseudomonadati > Pseudomonadota > Gammaproteobacteria > Lysobacterales > Rhodanobacteraceae > Dokdonella > Dokdonella soli. Next base: position 49,949 of record NZ_BAAAEU010000015.1, on the reverse strand, counting down.
GATCGGCGCCGGACTCGCGCTGCTGCAGACCGCGGCGAATCCGTACATCAGCATCCTCGGACCGATCGAGAGTGCGGCGCAGCGCATCGCGTTCATGGGCATCTGCAACAAGGTCGCCGGCATCCTTGCGCCGCTCGTGCTCGGTACGCTGGTGCTGCATGGCATGGGCGACCTGAAGACGCAGGTGCAGGCCGCCGACCCGCTGACGCGCGCCGCGCTGCTCGACGCGTTCGCCGCGCGCATCCACATTCCGTATCTGGTGATGGCTGCCGTGCTCGGCCTGCTCGGCGTCTGGATCGCGCGCTCGCCGCTGCCGGAAGTCCGTCCCGCCGAAGCGAATCGCGCGAGCGCCGACACGCGCTTCCACCGCGACAGCCTGTTCGCGTTCCCGCACCTGTGGCTCGGCGCGCTTTGCCTGTTCGTCTACGTCGGCGTCGAGGTCATGGCCGGTGACGCGATCGGCACGTACGGCCGCGGCTTCGGCCTGCCGCCGGACGAGACCAAGTTCTTCACCTCGTTCACGCTGACCGCGATGCTGGTCGGCTATGTGGCGGGTCTGCTGACGATTCCGCGTTTCATCTCGCAGTCACGCTATCTCGCGCTGTCGGCCATGCTCGGCGGGCTGCTCTCGATCGGCGCCTACCTCAGCCACGGCTACGTGTCGGTCGGCTTCGTCGCCGCGCTCGGTTTCGCCAACGCGATGATGTGGCCGGCGATCTTCCCGCTCGCGATCGCCGGACTCGGCCGCTTCACCGAGATCGGCTCGGCGCTGCTGATCATGGGCATCGCCGGTGGCGCGATCATTCCGCAGAGCTTCGCCTTGCTTCGCGAAAGCCACGACTTCCAGCTCGTGTTCGTGGCGATCATGCTGCCGTGCTACCTGTACATCCTGTTCTATGCGCTGCGCGGGCACCGCGCAGGCATGGCGCACGCCGGATGAGACGGCGTCACCCGCGTGCAGGAGACGTCGGCTACGATGGTGCGAAACCCGGAAGGCAGGCCCAGGTGAACCGACCCACGATCAAGGATGTCGCGCGACGCGCGAACGTGTCGCTGAAGACGGTCTCGCGCGTCATCAACAACGAAACCTCAGTGCGTGACGACACGCGCGATCGCGTGCAGCGCGCGATCGACGAGCTCAACTACGCACCGGACCAGGCAGCGCGCAACCTGCGCAGCGCGACGTCGCACGCGATCGGACTGGTCTATGACAACCCGAACCCGTACTACGTGATCAGCGTGCAGAACGGCGTGCTCGCGGCCTGCCACGACCAGGGCTTCGGCCTGCAGATCCATCCCTGCGATTCGACGGTGCCCGATCTCGCCGACGAACTGCGCGACCTCGTGCAGCGCACGCGCCTGGCCGGACTCGTGCTCGCGCCGCCGATGTCCGAGCGCATGGAACTGATCCGCTATCTCGCCGCCAACGGCATTCGCTTCGTACGCATCATCTCGGCCGCCGAGGACCCCGACGACGGCTACCCGTGCGTGTATGTCGACGACCGCGACGCGGCCTATGACATCACCGAACACCTGATCCAGCTCGGCCACCAGCGCATCGGTTTCCTCTGGGGCGGTGCAGCACACCGCTCGAGTCCGGAGCGCTTCAAGGGCTACGAGAGCGCGCTGAAGGACTACGACATCCCGCTCGACAAGAAGCTGGTGATTCCGGGCGACTATTCGTTCGATGACGGTTTCCGCGGCGCGCGCCGGCTGTTCGCGCTGCGCGACCGGCCGACCGCGATCTTCGGTTCGAACGACGAGATCGCCGCCGGCGTGCTCGCCGCGGCCAAGGCGAACGGCATCGACGTACCCTACGAACTCTCGATCGCCGGCTTCGAGGACAGCCCGTTCTCGAAGCAGTCGTGGCCGGCGCTGACCACCGCGAAGCAGGCCACCGAAGACATCGCGCGCCACGCGGCGCTGCGCCTGATCGCCGAATTGAAGCCGTCCGGCAGCGGTGTCGCACCGGTCAACCGCGGCTTCAGCCCGCAGCTGGTGATCCGCGACTCGACCGCGCGTGCGCACAAGCCGGCGACGTGAACACTCCGAGCAACACATGACCCCACAGAATCCCGAGCGGCGCGCACCCGAATTGACGCGCATGTACCAGGAAATCCGCGAGTCGGCGCCGGCGATCGCGCGCCAGCTCGAAGCAAACCGCACCTGCATCGGCGAACTCGCCGCGGCGCTGCGTCGTGATCCGCCGCGCCTGGTCGCAACCGGCGCACGTGGAAGTTCGGACAACGCGGCGACGTTCGCGAAATACCTGTTCGAGACGCGGCTCGGCGTGACCACGACCTCAGCCGCGCCGTCGGTGCAGTCGATCTATGCAGCCGCGCAGGATCTCCGGGGCGCGCTGTTCCTGGCGATCTCGCAGTCGGGCAAGAGCCCTGATCTGGTCGGCCAGGCCGAGGCCGCGAAGCGCGCCGGCGCGAGAGTCGTCGCGATGGTCAACGTCGAGGATTCGCCGCTCGCGCACGCGGCCGAGTTCGTGGTGCCGCTGCGCGCAGGCCCGGAACTCAGCGTCGCTGCGACCAAGAGCTTCCTGTGCTCGTTGTCCGCGATCCTGCAGCTGGCCGCGGAATGGAAAGGCGACGCGGCGCTGCGCAACGCACTCGATGGTGTGCCGGCCGCACTCGAAGCCAGCTGGCCGCTGGACTGGTCGCCGCTCGTCGATGGACTCGTCGACGCGCAGAACCTGTTCGTGGTCGGCCGCGGACTCGGTCTCGCTGCCGCACAGGAAGTCGCGCTCAAGCTCAAGGAGACCTGTGGCCTGCACGCCGAGGCGTTCAGCGCGGCGGAAGTGCAGCACGGCCCGATGGCGCTGGTCGGCGCCGGCTTTCCGGTGCTGTTCTTCGCGCAGGCGGACGATACGCTCGAAAGTACGCTCGGCGTGGCCGCGAAGTTCCGCGCGCACGGCGCACGCGTCTGGGTCGCCGGCGACGACGCGGGCGATCACGCTCTGCCGCTCGCGCCGGATCTCGACCCGGCCTGCGCACCGCTGGTCGCGGTGCATCGCAGCTACGGCGCGATCAACGCGCTGGCGGTCCGACGCGACCGCGATCCGGACCAGCCGCCCCATCTCAACAAGGTCACCGAGACAATCTGATGGCGACCGCACTGATCAATGGCCGCGCGCTGACCGATACGGGGTTCCGCTACGATCTCGCTGTATTGATCGTTGGCGATTGCATCGTCGCGCTGGCCCCCGCGATCGATCCTCGCGTCCGCGCTGCGCAGGTTGTCGATCTCGCGGGGAACATGCTGTTGCCCGGCTTCATCGATTGCCAGGTCAACGGCGGCGGCGGCGTGCTGTTCAACGACGCGCCGACGGTCGAGACGATCCGGCGCATCGCGGGCGCCCATCGGCGCTTCGGCACGACCGGCTTCCTGCCGACCCTGATCAGCGACGACACCGACGTGATGCGCGCCGCGATCGCCGCGGTCGATGCCGCGATCGAGCAAGGCGTGCCCGGCGTGCTCGGCATCCATCTCGAAGGCCCCTACATCGCGCCGGCGCGACGCGGCGCGCACGACGCCTCAAAGTTCCGCGCGCTCGACGACACCGAACTCGAACGGGTCTGTTCGTTGCGCAACGGCAGGACCGTGCTGACGCTCGCGCCCGAGCGCGTGACACCGGAGCGGGTGCGTGCACTCGTCGCGCGCGGCGTGATCGTCTGCGCCGGCCACACGGCGGCGACCTACGACGAAACGCGCGCTGCGCTCGCCGCCGGCGTGCGCGGCTTCACACACCTCTACAACGCGATGTCGCCTTTGCAGGGACGCGAGCCCGGCGTCGTCGGCGCCGCACTCGAGGATCGCGAAACCTGGTGCGGCGTCATCGTCGACGGCCACCACGTGCATCCGGCCAGCTTGCGCGTCGCGCTCGCGGCGAAGCCGCGCGGCAAGCTGATGCTGGTCACCGATGCGATGCCGCCGGTCGGCTCCGACACGGATACCTACACGCTGGCCGGCGCAACGATCACCTGCCGCAACGGCCGCTGCGAGACGGCCGATGGCGTGCTCGCCGGTTCCGCGCTGGACATGGCGGGCGCGCTGCGCAACACGGTCGCATCGCTCGGCTTATCGCTGGACGAGGCGGCGCGCATGGCCTCGACGTACCCGGCCGAGTTTCTCGGCATCGCGCACAACCATGGCCGTATCGCGCCGGGATTCCGCGCGAACCTGGTCGAGCTCGATGCGGATTTCGCGGTCCGGCGCACCTGGATCGCCGGCGCCGCGTCCGCCTGATCCGCGCCGACACGCTTCGGGCCCACAGCGCAAGGCGGGCAGGTGCGACGAAGCGCCACTGTTCCCTTCGACGCATCCGGCCGCATCATCGGCCGGCACGCCACGTGCCCCGCACGACGTCGCCGCACCCGTTTCCGGAGATCACCATGCTTGGCAAGCTCATTGTCGTCGCGGCGTTCGCCGCGATCCTGTACAACCTCGGCGCCGGCCTGTACTACATGATGACCGACAAGGGCACGACCGATCGGACGCTGCATGCGCTGACGCGGCGCATCACGCTGTCGGTCGCGTTGATCATGTTGGTGATGGCCGGCATCTGGGCCGGCTGGATCCATCCGCACGGCGTCAACGGCTGAGTCGCCGATTCCCGCAGCCGGGATGGCGCACACCCTGTCCATGATGCGACGCCGCCGTCGACTCGCCGCAGAATTTTGCGCACGTGCATGGGTGTGCCTCGCGCTGCTGCTCATGGCCGCCTCGGCGAACGCAGCGGCGGACGGACTCGACGAACGTCTGGCTGCCTGCGCGGCCTGCCACGGCACGCACGGCGAAGGCGTCAGCGGCGCCGAATACGTTCCGCACCTCGCCGGCAAGCCGGCCGGCTATCTGCTCGAACAGCTGAAGAACTTCCGCGACGGTCGCCGCGTCAACGCGCAGATGACCTGGCTGGTGCAGTTCATGGACGACGCATACATGGAAGAGATCGCCGCGTTCTATGCGGCGCAGCCACCGCGCACGCGCGCTGCCGACACGGGCGCGTCCGATCTCACCGCCGCGATGCGCGCGACTGCGGAACAGCGGGTCACCCACGGCGATGCGGCGCGCAACGTACCCGCTTGCAGCGCCTGCCACGGTAGCGAGCTGAGCGGGCTCGAGCCCGGCATCCCGGCGCTGGTCGGACTGCCTGCGGAATACCTGATCGCACAGCTCGGCAATTGGCGCAACGGCATCCGCCACGCGACCGCGCCGGACTGCATGGGCGAGATTGCGCGCAGCCTCGCACCGGAGGACATCCGCGCGATCTCGGTCTGGCTGTCGCAGCAGTCGCATGCGGATGCGCAGCCTCCCGCACCCGCGGGCGCGTTCGTGCTGCCGCGCGCATGCGGAAACCTGCCGCATGCGGAGCCCGCGCGATGAGCCGGCGCTTCGGCGTTGCCTGGTTCGCGCTGGTGCCGTTGCTACTGGCCGCGCTCGCAGTCGGCGGCGTGCTGTTCCTGCGCCAGGGCGGTTTCGCGCCGTACCGCGTTCCGGCCGGTGCCACGCACCCGCTCACGGCGACACCGGAGCAGGTCGGGCGCGGTGAATACATCGCGCGGCTCGGCATTTGCGCCACCTGCCACACCACGCGCGGCGGCGTGCCGTTCACTGGCGGGCGCGCCTTCGCGACCGGCTACGGCACGATCCACAGCACGAACCTGACGCCGGATGCACAGACCGGACTCGGTGGCTGGTCGGTCGAGGAGTTCCGCCACACGATGCGCAACGGCGTCAGTCGCCACGGTGTGCTGTATCCGGTGTTTCCGTACGCGCATTTCGCATTGCTCCGCGATGACGATCTCGATGCGCTGTTCGCCTACCTGCAGCAGCTGCCGGCGACCGCGCGGGCGCCGACGCCAAACCGGCTCGAGTTCCCGGCAAGCTGGCGGCCCGCGCTGGTGGCTTGGCGCATGCTGCATTACCAGCCAGCAACGCCGGATGGCGGCGCCGGCGAGTCGCCGCAGCAGCGGCGCGGCCGTTATCTCGTCGATGGCCTCGGCCACTGCGCGATGTGCCACGGTGCGCGCCGTTCGATGGGCTCCCTGCCGGCCGCCGGCTATCTTGCCGGCGGACGCATTCCCGGCCTCGGCTGGTACGCGCCGCCGCTCGATGCGCAGCAACTGCGGCGCTATTCGACCGCGGAACTCGCGGACTACCTGCGCTCGGGCACTTCGCCGCATGGAACGGTCTATGGGCCGATGGCCGAGGTCGTCTATGGCAGCCTGCGCCATCTCACGCCGGACGATGCGCTCGCGATGGCAGTGTTCCTGAAGTCCGTGCCCGCGCATGTAGCGGTGCCGAACTCCGCTGAGCCGGCTGCCGGACCCAACAGGGATGCAGACAGCGGCGCGGACCTCTACAAGCGTCATTGCGAGGACTGCCACGCACGCGACGGGCGCGGCACGGACAAGGGTCCGCCGCTGGTCGATGCGGTCGCGGTCACTGCGCCGGATCCGGCGAACGCGGTGCGCATGATCCTGTACGGCGCGATGCCGCCGACGACCGCTGGCAATCCGCGCCCGCACTCGATGCCGCCGTTCGTGCAGCAGCTCGACTCCGCGGAAATCGCCGCAGTCGCGAACCACATCCGCATGACCTGGGGCGATCGGCACTCGAACCTATCCGCCGGCGACATCGACGCGCTGCACGGTATCGACGTCGACTGACGCCGACCTCACGCACAGGCCCTCTTCACCATGAATCCGCATATCGAGACCGGACTCGCGTTCCTGCTGTTCCTGCCCTGGTTCGCGATCCTCGGCGCGCTGTACTGCATGTTTCCGCGGCAGCCACGCACCGCACTGCGCGGACTCGCCGACGCCGCGGTGCTGATTGCGGCGGCAGTGTTGAGCATCGTCGCGATGCGCTGGGGAATCGGCGCGGCGGCCGGCAAGGGCGGCCACCTGTGGCCGCAGATTCTCGCGACCTTGCTCGCCTATGGGGTGTTTATGGCCGTCGTCTGCGTCGCGCTCGTGGTGCGTAGTCGGCTGTTGCGTCTGCAAAATCCATAGTCCCGATAGTATGGTCTGAATGCGGCAGCAGTCCCCGATCCCTCGACGGGTCGAACAGCGGAACTGCCATCGTTGCACCATTCGAACGCCCTCACGGCGACGCGCGATCGCCTCCGATTGCGTCGATACTGCGATGGGCAGTCGCCGCGCATCGCCTTGCTGGTGCCACGGATCTCGGCGTCGACCGATCCCGACTATCCCGGGGACGAGGTGTGGATCGAACTGCGCCTCGGCGGCAAGCGGCAACGGCTTGGCACGCACCGCTGGTACGAGGGCCTGCCCGATGTGATCGGCGCGCGGGATTATCTGGTCTGGGCCGGCGACCTGGACAGCGACGGCAAGCTCGACCTGCTGATCAACTGGTGCGACTACGACATCGGCCAGACGCTGTATCCGGAAGCGGAAACGAAGCCGGACCCGGATGCAGGTCGCGCATCCGGATCCGGATTGGGCGCAGGCTGCGCACCGTGCTGTCTGCTGCGATCAAGCCTCTCGAGGCTGACGGACCACGATCGCGGGCCGGTCGACAGCCCCGAGATCACTCACAGCGTGCAGCCTGTCGGCGGCGCGACGATTCGTGCCAGATTGAGCGTGCCGTTCCTGCCGGCGTTCGGGCCCCCGTTGAAACTGAAGGTCATGGTCGCGGAACTGCAGCTATGGAAGACCAGGCTCGCGGTGCCGACCTGGTTGGTCGCCGTGGTCGCCGCGTGATCGAACACGCCGCCGGTGGTGTCGTAGATGCCGATGTTGGTCAACGAACTGGTGCTCGGCGTCACCAGCGCCTGCAGCGTGTACCAGTGCTGGCCGGCGGGACCGCTGGCCGAACTGGCGTCGGCAAGGAACGTGTACCAGGCGGCGAACAGCACGCCCTGCACCGGGTTGATGTCGATCACCAGGCCTTGACCGCTGGTGGCAAAATCGGCCCAGGCGCCGGACAACAGGTAGTTCTTTCCGGCAGTGCCGTTATTGCCGGTCGCTCCACAGGTCACGTTCTGAAGCAAACGCGTAAGCGGAATGGTGCCGGTTCGGCCGCTGCCATCGGAGAACGTGTAGGCCAGTGTGCCGTGCATGCAGTCGCTGAGTTGGAGCGTGGCCTGCCCGACCGGCATGGTCTTGGTCGCCTGCGCAGTATCGAATTGGCCACCGTCGGTGAGATAGATCGGCAGCGTCGCGGAGGCACTGCCGCTGCTGACCTGACCCTGGATCGTGTACCAGCGCTGGCCGCCTGCCGCTGTCGTGTCGTAGGTGAACCAGCCGGCGAACACGTTGCCGGAGCCGGGACCGAACAAATCCGCGTCGGCCTCCAAGACGAAGCCTTGGCTGTTGGTGGCCGGATTGGCCCAGGTGCCGGTCAATCCCTGCTGGTCGAGGTTGACGCTCGCAGGCGGCGGCGGCGGACCTTGCACCGTGATGCTGCCGGTCATGCCGAGGTAGCCGTGATTGTCGCAGTGATAGGTGACCGTGCCGGGCTTGGTGAACGCGACCGTCGCGGTCCAGCTCGTATTAATGGGATTGCCGTTGCCGCCTTGGCCGTCGCAGCCCTGCGCGCAGCGGAACGAATTGTCGTCGGCGTGCGCATTGTGCGGTCCACCGGCGTTGGTCCAGGTCACCGTGTCGCCGACGTTGATGGTCAGGTTCGCCGGGTTGAACATCAGGATCGGAGTACCGCCGCCGTAGTAGCCGCCGGGCGAAGTGCCGCCGACGATGACCAGGTGGTCCATCGCCGACGCGGACGCGGCGAGCAGCAGCAACAGCCAGACTGGCCAGGTTCTTACATAGTGCGATCGCATAGGTACCTCCTGCCGATCGGCATTTCACACACCGGCCGTTCGAGGGTGTCGACCTGCGCGTCGTCTGCACACCGCGCACGCATCCGGCCACGAAACGGATACACCGCTCTGAAGATTCAGATGAAGCGCTCCATGTCGCGCGATCGCCATGCCGCCGGGAAGTGCTTCCCGGGACGGACGTCAGTGGCCTCTCCGATGACTTCCTCGATCGGTTCCGCCGCGACGCGCGTTGCCCGTAGCGTTCCGGCTCAGGCAGCGGCGATCGCGCCTGGATATAGGTACCGTGCGAGTAGTGAAAGGTTGCGTGCAGGTTGGGCGCCCGACACGCGTGCGGGTCGTCGGGATGGCCTCGACGCGCCTCGCCGGCGATGCGGCAGCCGGCGACCTGCCGGCCTGCGCTGCATCGCTGCGTCCGCGTCGTAGCGCGGACGCAGCGATGGTCTACTGGCAGGCGCCTTCGGACATGGGTTGGGTCTGGATGCGAAACGTGCTCGTGATGCCGGCGGGCAACGGCATCACGAGCGGGGACGCAGCACCCTCGAGCAACAGCACGCGACCGCCATCGGCTGCATTGGCCGTGGCAACAGCCAGCGCTGCGCCTGCCGTGGTCGTCGCCCATGCGCTGGCATGCTCGCTGCCGTCCTGCGCGATGACCACCAGCCGCACACGCGGCGTGGCGCCAAAATTGAGACGCTCGACGCGGAATCCGGCGACGGTGCCGGTGCGCGCAACGAGCAGCGCATCGACCGGCGCTTTCGCCAACGAGGTCGGCACGGTCAGGACGCGCATGCGGGTGTCATCGAAGATCTCGGGCGCTGGGTCGGCAGGACAGCTGGCGAACATTGCCGTCGGCGACTCGGCGGTCCCCGTACCGTCTCCGTAGGGCACGTCGAAGCCGTCGCGGAAGATCACCAGGATGTCGCTGTCGGTGGCGCTCACGCTGGATCCGGCGCGGCTCGCGCTCACGCTGTAGTCGACGGTTGCGCCAACCGCGTCGACGCGCACCGGCGCGGTGACCTGCCAGGTCAGGCTGCGCCCGGCCGGAATCACGACGCCGCTGTCGGCGAGCGCGCCGGTGCCGGTGGCACTGCAGGTCGCGCCACCGCCACCGCTGTCGCAGATCCAGGTGGTGTTGACCGCATCGAGCTGTGCCGGGACCGTGTTGGCAAGGGTCACACCGGCGGCATCGCCGCCGCTGTTGGTAACGGTCACTGTGTAGTTGAGCAGCATGCCGTAACGCGCATGGGTGCGGCGGTCAGTGACGGTGATCGCGAGCACCGGCAGCGCGTCGGCCACGAACTTCGCCACGACGCTACAGTCCGCGGTGATGTTCGCGGTGGTGTACGTGCCACCACTCAAGGTACCGCCTGGGCAGGTCGTGGCTGGATCGATGAGCGCGTGGTAACCCGCGCTCGGTACCAGCGTCAGGCTGGCTGGCGAACCCGCATCCACCGACTGCGTGGTGGGCGAAATCGTGCCGTTGCCGCCGTTGACGCTGGCGCTGACCACATACATCGGCTTGACCACGATCCCCATTTGCGCGCCGGCGATCGTCCCGCTGGCCGTATCGGTCGCGGTGATCGACTGCGTGCCCGCCGTCTTCAGCGTCGCATTGAACACATGGACGCCGTTGTCGATGGCGGCGAAGCCGTAGTCGGCCGGCAGGACGGCCATGCCATCACTGCTGGTGAGATGGACCGTGCCGGCGTAGCCCGTTGCCGTGTTGCCGAACGCATCCTTGGCGGTCACCGTGAACGGATTGGACGATCCCTGCTTGACCGGCGAGGGATAGCCGCTGACGTTGAGCGTGCTCGCCGCCGCTGCATTCACCGTGATGCTTGCCTGCGTGCCGGTGATCGACGCGGTGGCCGTGTCGGTTGCCGTGATCGATCGCGTGCCTGCCGTCTTCAGCGTGGCCGTGAACGCATGCGTGCCTGCATCACCCACTGTGAACAGGTAGTCGGCGGGCAATACGGCTTGCGCGTCCGTGCTCGTCAGGTGAACCGTGCCCGTGTAACCCATCGCGACATTGCCGAACGCGTCCTTGGCGGCCACGGTGAAGCCGTTGACCGTGCCGGCCGTGACCGGTGACGGATAACCGCTGACCGCGAGTGTGGTGGCAGCGCCCGCATTGACCACGATGCCCGTTTGCGCGCCGGTGATCGATGCGGTGACCGTGTCGGTCGCCGTGATCGACTGCGTGCCGGAAGTCTTCAACGTCGCCGTGAACGCGCGCACGCCCGCATCCCCCGCCGTGAACACGTAATCGGCAGGCAATGCGCCTTGCGCGTCCGTGCTAGTCAGGTGGACCGTGCCCGTGTAACCCGTTGCCGTATTGCCGGACGCATCCTTGGCGGTCACGGTGAAGCCGTGCGAGGTGCCGGCCGTCACCGGTGACGGATACGCATTGACCAGGAACGTGGCCGCGGCACCCGGGTTGACCACAATGCCGGCCTGCGTGCCGGTGATCGACGCGGTAGCCGTATCGGTCGCGGTCAACGATTGCGTGCCCACCGTCCTGAGGGTCGCGTTGAACAAGCCGATGCCGTTGGTCAGCGGCGCATCGGCCGGCAGCACCGCGGCCGAGTCGCTGCTCGTGAAGTGGGCCGTGCCCACATAGCCCGTCGCGGTGTTGCCGAACGCGTCCTTGGCTATGACGCTGAAGCCGTTGGACGTGCCCGCAGCAACCAACGACGGATAACCGCTCACGATGTACTTCGTCACTGCTCCCGCGTTGACCACGATGCCCGTTTGCGCGCCGGTGATCGATGCGGTGACCGTATCGGTCGCCGTGATCGATTGCGTGCCCGACGTCTTGAGCGCCGCGCTGAACGTGCCGACGCCATTGGTCAGCACGCCGTTGGCGGGCAGCACGCCCGCCGTATCGCTGCTGGTGAAGTGCACCGTGCCGGTGTAACCCGTTACGGTATTGCCGTACGCATCCGTGGCGGTCACGCTGAAGGTGTTGGAGGTACCTGCAGTGATCGGTGACGGATAACCGCTGACCGCGAGCACGCTCGCCGCGGCTGCATTGACCACGATTCCCGTTTGCTTACCCGTGATCGACGCGGTGACCGTGTCGGTCGCGGTCAGCGACTGGGTACCGGCGGTCTTGAGCGTTGCGCTGAACGTGCCGACACCGCTGCTCAGCGTTGCATTCGCAGGCAGCACGGCCGAGCCGTCGCTGCTCGTGAAGTGCACCGTGCCCGTATAGCCCGTCGCCGTGTTGCCGGACGAATCCTTGGCGGTCACGGTGAAGCTGTTCGATGTGCCGGCCGTGACCGGCGACGGATACGTGCTCACCGTGAACGTGGCGCCGGCGCCCGGGTTGACCACGATGCCGGTTTGCGTTCCCGTGACCGACGCGGTGGCCGTATCGGTCGCGGTCAAGGACTGCGTTCCCACGGTCTTGAGCGTCGCGTTGAACAGGCCGACACCGTTGGTCAGCGGCGCATTGGCCGGAAGCATCGCGGCCGAGTCGCTGCTGGTGAAGTGGACGATGCCCGCGTAGCCTGTCGCCGTGTTGCCGAACGCGTCCTTGGCGGTCACGCTGAAGCCGTTGGATGAGCCCGCGGCAACCGGTGACGGATAGCCGCTCACCATGAACGTGGCAGCCGCCGCGGCGTTCACCACGATGCCGGCTTGCGTGCCGGTGATCGACGCGTTGCCCGTGTCGATTGCGGCGATGCCTTGCGTACCCGCCGTCTTCAGCGTCGCATTGAACGTGCCGACACCGCCCGCCAGGCCGCTGTTGGCCGGTAGGATCGCAGCGCCGTCGCTGCTGCTGAAATGCACAGTGCCCGCGTAACTCACGGCCAGATTGCCGAATGCGTCCCTGGCGGTCACCGTGAAGCTGCCGGACGTACCTGCAGTGGCCGGTGACGGATAGCCGCCAGCGGTGAAGCCGGTGGCCGCGCCCGCATTGACCACGATGCCGCCTTGCGTGGCCGTCAGCGCCCCGTTGAGCGTATCGGTCGCGGTGATCGACTGCGTCCCGGCCGTCTTCAGCGTCGCGTTGAACGTGCCCACGCCGTTCGCCAGCGTAGAGTTCGCTGGCAATGCGACTGCGCCGTCGCTGCTGGTGAAATGAATCGTGCCGGCATAACCCGTCGCCGTGTTGCCATACGCATCCGTCGCGGTGACCGTGATCACACCCGAGGTGCCCGCGGTGACCGGCGACGGATACCCGCTGAGAGCAAGCGTTGCCGCCGCTGCCGGATTCACGACGATCCCGGTCTGCGCGCCGGTGATGCTGGCGGTCACCGTATCCGTGGCGGCGATCGACTGCGTACCGGCCGTCTTCAGCGTCACGCCGAGCGCGTGAACACCGTTGTCGCCCGCAACGAATGTGTAGTTGGCGGGCAGCACTGCCGCGCCATCGCTGCTGGTGAGATGCACGGTGCCCGTATACAGGTTGGCGACGTTGCCGAACGTGTCTTTCGCGGTGACCCTGACGTTGTGCGCGGCACCCGCGGTCGTCGGTGACGGGAACGAATCGACGACCAGCGTCGATGCCGGGCCGCCATTGATCACGAGCGTGTAGGCCTTGCTGCCGGTGTTCTTGAGCTGATCGGTGGCCGTGATCGTGAAACTGAGGATTGCGGCGACGGTGCTGGATCCGCTGATCGCACCCGTCGCGCTGTTCAGCGTGAACGGCGCGAGCGAGCCGCTGGTGACCGCATAGGTGGGGATGCCTTGGCTCGCCGCGACACCCACCGTCACACCATAGGCAATGCCGGCGGTCGCTGGCGGCAGGACCGCTGGCGTCAGCGCAAGGTCGAAGCGCTCGTAGGCGCCGAGATCGCAACGGTTGCCCGGATCGGGCCGCTGCGAACCGCGCTGATCGGTGGTCAGCGTTGCGCCCGCGTCATCCTTGCAGCCGGCCGGATCGCCGGTGTTGATCGCGGGGCTGCCCGACGCGGGCACCTGGGTCGGGGTTGGGCCGCCATTGCTGCCGAGCGCGCCGAGGTTCGGATTCTGACCCGTGGTGACGGCGACTTTCGTGCCGGTATAGGTCACCGAGGCATCGTTGTCGACCAGGGCGTACTCGGCATCACTGATCGGGCCACCGATATTGGGACCGGCCGCATCCGAACCGTTCGCATTCGCGACGATGCTGTTCCTGAGCGTGAACGGAAAGCCGGTGCTCGAGGCATTGCCGTTGTGCAGATTCGCCGCATGCACGGCCGTGTTGTTGTCGATCGTGCTGTTGAGGATGGTCGCGGTGCCAAACGCGAACTCCACGCCGCCGCCAGTCGGCACGCTACCGTTGGCGGGATCGACCGCCGCATTGCCGGTGATCGTGCTGTTGATGATGGTCAACGCGTTGCCGTTCGACGCAACGCTGCCATTGCTGTAGCTGCCCGTCGCGAGCACGCCGCCGCCGTTGGCGCTGGGGCCGTACGACGTATTGCCGCTGATCGTGCTGTTGGTGATCCGCAGCACCGCGCGCTGGCTGTAGATGCCGCCGCCTTGTGAATACGTGGTGTTCGCGGTCGTGCCGGCCGTGCTGCTCTGGATCGCGAGGCGATCGAGGTTCACGTTGAGCACGGCGGTGTTGCTGTTCGGCTTGCTGATGAACACGGCGCCGCCGCTGGTGTCGACGCCAGCCCCGCCATTGCTCAGCGTCAAGCCCGAGATGCTGACCGTCATGATCGGCGGCGCGGTCGACGAAGCGATGTTGAAGATGCGCGACGCGTGGTTGCCGCTGATGGTGAGCAGATTCGCGCCGATGCCCGAGATCGTCAGGCTTTTGTCGGTGATCGAAAGTTCGCCGCGGGTGAGCGCGATGGTTGCCCCGGCCAGGCTCGGATCGAAGGTGATCGTGTCGCCGGAAGCCGCCTTGTTGATCGCATCGCGCAGCTCGCAGAGGCCGACGCCGCAGGTCGTGCCTCCAATGTCGCCACGATCGTTGACCGTCCATGTGGTGGCGGCGACCGCCAGGATCGGCGCCAGCAAAGCGACGAACAATGTCGCAACGGCCAGCGTCATGCGCATGCGCGCCGACGGCCGACCGCTTGTCGCGGTCCGGGAAAGCAAACGACGGATCATTGCAACGCCCCTGTATCGAACCCTGTGAGTGCAGCACCCGCGCAGCGCGGTCACACCAACCTTCAGCCGAAAACAACCTCGTAGCGCATACCCGCCTCGTCGTTGCCGAGCGGCACGATGAAGATCTCCGCACGGCCCATCTGCGGGTGTTCCACCGTATACGTTCCCTGCCGGAGATAACCTTCCTTTGGACCATGGAACAACAGCGAAAACGGCGCCCGTCCCGGATGGCGTGCGCCAGGCTGGAAGTCATCGACCTGGCTCAGCCTGACCGTCAGCGGCAGTTCGCCGCTGTAATGGATGCGGAATTCCTCGCCCAGATGTGGCCTGAAATCAGCGCTGGTCAGCTGGTCAAGCTGCATCGGCTCTCCATTCCATCAGCAGGTAAACGCCGTCTTCCTGGACCGGGCGGAAACCCATCCGGTCGTACAGACGTCGCGCCGGATTGAACATTTCCACATGGATGCGCACCGCGCGTCCGGCCTGCTGCGCTTCCTCCTGGATGTCGCGCAGATATCGCGACCCGATGCCGCAATTGCGGTATTCCGGCAGCAGCGCGATATCGAGGATCCGGATCTCGTCCGCACGCCGGTCGGTGTACAGCCGTCCGACCGGCACGCCATCGAGCAGGATGACCTCGTAGGCCGCATCGGCGAACTGCTGGCGGTAGTAGGTGTGCTGCGCATCGAACTGCATGCGCACGAACGCCTGCTTCTGCTCCGCGCTCCACGGCGTCCGCGCCAGTTCGTCCGCACGCGTGCCGGCATAGACCTCCTGCAGGAAGCCCAGATCCTCCGGTCGCGTCGGGCGCAGCGCAGTCGCCATCGTCATGTTTCCGCCTGCGTCAGCCGCGCGACGGGTAGACGCCCTGCATCGCGATGCAGTAGTTCAACGTCAGGTACGGCATCATGTTGTTGTGCGGCTGGTTGCCTCCGGCCACGCTCGTCGACATCGGGTGGGTGCTCGTATTCGCCAATCCGTTGAGGAAGGCCAGGCCCGCGGAATTGCCGATGAAGTTGTTGGTCGGATCCGCCACCGCGCCGTCGCCGTCCTGCGCGCTGACCGTGTGGGTGTGCGCGGGCATCTCGCTCTGCAGCAAGGTCACGGTCTCCGAGCCACCGGTTTCACCGAGGTTGTGCAGGCTCAAGCCCAGCCCCTGGCCAGGATGCATCGCCGCACAGCCCTGCAGGTTCGGCAGCGCGAAGTTGGACGTGCCATTCCCGCCGTAGGTGGTGCCGAGCAGCGAGAACAGCGCGGTGTTCTGACTAATGGGGTAAATCTGGCCAGCGCAGAACGCCCACCCCTTGGGTGGAAAGTTGAAGGGCAGCAGCCGGATTTCCGCAAGGAAGGGATTCGCCATGGTGCTTCTCAGGTTTGAGACGGGAAAATGCCGAACAGCGAAATGATGTAGTTGACGCACAGGTACGGCTGCATGTTGGTGTGCGGCTGGCTGCCGCCGGAGGACTGCGTCGGAGGCATCGCGACCGGCGTCGCCAGCGAGTTGGTGTACATGGTGACGCCGCCGGCCGCGAGCATGTTGCCGGCCGGATTGACGCTGGATGTGCCGCCGCGCGACGCCTGTGGTGCGTGGCCGTGCGCCGGGATCTGGCTGGTGGTCAGCGTGACGCTCTCGGCGCCGCCGGTCTGGCCGAGCGCGAATCCGGGTCCGACGTGGATCGGCAACCGGCCGCGCAAGTCGGGCAGCGCGAACGTGGTCTGGCCATCGCCGCCGTAGGCGGTGCCGATCAGCTGGAACAAACTTTGGTTCTGATCAATCGCCTGCACCTGCCCTTCGCAGAATGCCCAGCCGACCGGGGCGAAGTTGCCACCGAACATGCGGATCTCGCCGATGAAGGGTTGTGACATGCGCGTGGCTCCGGTCAGGTCTGCGAGGGGAAAATGCCTTGCAGCGCGATGCAGAAATTCAGCACGAGATACGGCTGCATGTTCTCGTGCGGCTGGCTGCCGCCGGTGTTGCCGACAACCAGGTGGCCGCTATTGGAGCTGCCCATCGTGACGGGCGTCGCCGCACTTTCGTAGTTGGCCGCCTCGGCCTTCGCGAGCACGTTGCTGCCCGGCCGGCTCACGTTGGCTGCGCCACTGTTTGCCGAGAGACCGTGGCCATGCGCCGGCAGCTCCGAGATGTTGAGCGTGTGGCTCGTCTCGCCGCCGCGCTCGCCGAGGACATGGTTTCCCGAACCGAGCGACACCCGCCCCTGCAGGTTCGGCAGCCCGAACGTCTGCCGGCCGTCGCCGCCGTAGGTGGTGCCGAGCAGCGAAAACAGCCCCTGGTTCTGGTTGATCGGCAGCAGCTGGCCGTTGCAGAACGTCCAGCCCTTCGGCGGGAAGTTCCAGGAAATGATCTTGATTTCACCCAGGAATGATTCAGACATCGAGCCTCCGCGAAACTGCGTGGTACGGAATCGCGGCCATCCGGCGCATTCCACCCAGGACCATCATCACACCAGATGCCGATCGAGCCAGCGCTTCGCGCCGGTCCAGTCCGCATGGTCGGCCGCATCCAGCACCAGCACCGAATAGCTGCGCTTCGCATGCAGCGTCGTGAACTCGGCGAGCGCGCTGCCTTGATCATCGCCGAACACGATGACCGTCTTGACGGACGTGCTGCTTCGTGCGAACTGCAATGCCGCGCTGACGCCCGCGCCCGCTCCGATGACCGCAACGCTGCCGGGTCCGCCACTGGCGATGCCCGCGATGGCGTGCGCGTCCTGCAGGCTTTCCGGCGCCGTTGACGCGAAGCCCTCCGCCTTCAGGCGATCAATCAGGGTTGGAGCACCCGCTCCGGCGAAGACCAGGACATGGCCGGGCTTTCGTGCAGCCGGCGATGCCGCTGCGGTCGCGCCCTGTGCGAATACGGACAAGACGGCACTTCGAGCAAGGATCGGCGCAGAGACAATGCCGCTTGCCAGCAAGGTCAGCCGATTGAGGAATTGACGCCGCGAACCCTCGGACCCGCGCTTTCGCGCTTCGCCGACATCTGTATCGACCATCATGCCACGCCCCCTGAGCGAAACCGCATGCGTATACACCTATCATAGTGCGGAACGTCGACGGCGCGGAAGGGTTGACGGCGCCCGAGACCAAAAGGGGCATGGCGATGACGGGACGCCTCGCACGATCCGCGAGGCTCCCCGATGGCTACGGCCCGCTGATCACATGCCGATGCCTGCCGGCTTTCCCGCGCATCTAGGGATGACTGCGGCCGCAGATGTCTGGCAAATGGCGTATGGCGGTCAGCGCGATGTGGCGGCAAGCGCCGTCGTGGTCGCCGCGATGTTCTCGTTGACGCGTGCACGCTCGGCCGGCGGCAGCGAAGGATCGGCCAGCATCTCGCGACAGGCCACAAGGCAGCCCTGGTAATCTTTGAGGGCGAACAGCGCGCCCGCCAGCGCGTTGCGTGGAAGCCATCCGTAGGCGGAGTGGTTGACTTGCAGGCCCTGCGCCGGCACCGGCGTCGCGCTGGCGATGCGCGCATAGTCTCGGGCTTGCTCGTAGTGCTGCTTCTCGAGCAGGTAGCTCGCGAGATGGCACACCGGTTCGGCGCGCTGCGGTTGGGCGCGCCAGGCAGCGAGATAGGCGGACGTCACGTCATCGAAGGCATGGCCAAGGCGCTGCTTGATCAACGCAATGCAATATTTCGAGAAGAACACTTCTTCCTCCCAGCCGCCCAATTCGACGCGCCGCTGGTAGGCCGCCAGGGCCTCCTCCATCAGGCCGGCGTCGCGCAGGCTCTGCGCGAGGTAGAACGCATAGCGGGTGTTGTCAGGTTCGTCGGCCAGCGCGCGGCGCAACAGTTCGGCGTCATGCAGATACTTCTCGCGAAGTCCGGCCCGGCTGCGCGCGCCGCCGCCGATGACGCGGATGCGCAGGCCGCCGAGCCGGGGCACATCGTCCATGCGCGAGCAGGTCGGATATTCATGCACCACGCCCTTCCAGACCCAATCGACGTCGAGCCGCAGCAGCGTGTCGCGCCAATAGTTCGACGTGGGGCCGGCGATCTCGATCGCATACCCCGGCAGGTCGAGGCCGGCGAACGAGCGGCGAGGGGCGACCTCGAGCACGTCGTCAGCGTCGATGATCAACGCGTAGTCGCCGTACCTGCGCGCCAGATCCAGCGCCTCGTTGCGGTTGGTCGCGAAATCCACCCAAGGCCGCTCGATCAATTCGCCAGGCAGGCCGCCGAGCAGTCGCCGTATCGTGTCCTGCGTGCCGTCGTCCGACCCGGTGTCTACGATGGACCAGCATTGGATATGCGGCAGCACAGACCGGATGCAGCGCTCGATCACGGGCGCTTCGTTCCTGACGATCATGTTGAGGCAGAGACGCATCGGAATCCGTTCCTCAGTCCATGCGCACGGCGACTTGGTCGAAGCCACACCGGCTCCTTGGCAAGCGCCCGCTCAAAGTCAGGTTGGCAGAGGCGATGACCGCGCGTTGATGAATGAAGGTGGTCGTACTGCTGCTCGTCATGGCCTTTTTGATCTGCTTCGGTTAGCGCTGCTGCTCAGTCGTTGGAATTGACGGGCCGCGAGCGGGGCCTCTTCTCCTTCTCGACCTCGGACATAGCTGCCCGACAAGTGGCCGGCGGCGCCCGCGATGATATAGCCGGAGAAAGCCACCTCATAGAGTGTTCGGCGTAGCGGCGGCATCTTCGATTCCTACGGTCGCCAAGTGGCCTCGAAATCATCAGAACTCGTCCATAACCCTGCCACCCTGATATGCGAACTAACTACATTGCAAACTCGGCAGGGAAGAGTCCGATGAAGTCTCCACATGGCCTCCGCACGATCGCTGCTGCGATCGTCCTCGGTCTCTCGCTTGCATGGCTTCCCCTGCCGGCGGGCGCCGCCAACGGCGTGGCCATGACGGCCGCTCAGACCGGGCTCCAGAAATCGCTGGAAGTATTGGCGCAGCGCGCGCGTCCGGGCCTTCTTGGAGTGGCCATTCTTGATTTGAAAACCGGCGCCCAGGCGCGAGTCAATGCGAGCCAAGCCTACCCGATGATGAGCGTGTTCAAGGCTCCCGTTGCCGCCGCAGTCTTCGCGCAAATCGATGAAGGCAGGCTCTCCTTGAAACAGCACGTCACGCTGACTCGCGCAGACCTTCGATCCGGTTCCGCAGTGCCATCAATCGGCGGCAATTTCCGTGGCGAGCACATGACGTTTACGGTCGAGCAGCTGCTCATCGCGGCGGTCAGCGAAAGTGACAACACGGCCGCTGACGCCTTGGTCAAACTCGCAGGTGGGCCGCCAGCCGTTACGGCGTTTCTCCGGTCGCATGGCATCGATGGGATGCGTGTGGACTTGGACGAAGCTGGGGTCGGGCGTGTATTTGAAGGTCTCCGGTCGGGAGAAGGGATCTCTCCCACCGAGTCGTCACAGGAAGCGCATCAGCGACTCCGTCGCGGTTACGAGGCATTTCTTGCCGATCCACGGAATCGGAGCACGCCGGATGCCGCCATCGAATTCCTTCGCCAACTCTGGAAGGGTGAATTACTGCCACCCTCGTCAGCCCAACGCTTGCTACGCCTAATGGACGGGCAAACGGTTCCCAACCGCCTGAGGGCTGGTCTACCCAACGGCGTCCACCTGGCCGACAAATGCGGCACGTCCGATTCATTGGACGGTGTGACGGCGGCCTATAACGACATCGGCGTTCTTACTTCGTCCGACGGTCACACCGTTCTCGTCGCTGCGTTTCTCACGGCTTCGCGCGCATCAAAGGCAGAACGGAATGCCACATTTGCCGACCTGACGCGAAGCATCGCCGCTGCTCTCCATCCTTAGCTCTGGTTTTCCAGGCCGACGCGTTGAGTGGACTGCCCTACCCCTCCAGCACCAATGGCTTGCGGCCAGGCAAGCTCAGAACGTCTGCTTTCGACTGCGCCCTCCGCTTCATGGCTCGCTGGCCGACCCAACGACGAAATCACCTTTGCGGGATCCGACCCGGACGCTCCAGCCGGGTTTGAGCGTCAAGTGCCATCCTGCGCCCTTGAGGCCCGCGGGATCGATCGCAGCCGCCGAGACCGCCGTCGTCTTCATGTCCTTGGCCATCAGCGCACCGTCCTCGACCTCCAGCACGCCCCAGTCGTCGACCAGACGCAGCGTCGGATAGACCGTGCCGAGGTCGCCCAGCGGCTGCAGGGTCTGCGGGTTGAACTGACGGTTCGCGTGCTTCAGCGGGAGCGTCAGGACCGGACCGTCGACGAACTTGGCGTGCTGCGCGGCGGCGCGTGCCTTCATGACCTCGTCGCGCTTCACCTCGGTCGCGCGCAGCGTCCCGTCGTCGTAGGCCGCCGCCCGCGCCTTCACGGTGGCGAGATTCGACGCCGGCAGGCGCAGGGCGGCGCGCAGCAGCTGATCGAACCTTTGGCCGGAGGCGAGCTTGCTGCGCCAAGCGGGATCGGCCCGATCCAGGAGGAGCCCGTAGGCGCCTCCGGTGGCGTAGGCGAACGACCGCACGAAGGTGGCATCGGGCGTGTAGGGCTTGAGGCTGTCGATCGCGAAGGCGGTGCGGGCCTCGGGCGTCGCCAGGCCCAGTCGCACGCCGGTATATTGCGCCACGCCCTCGTTCGCCTCGAGCGCGCCCTCGTTGGCCGCCGCGTCCGGGAAATTCGCGTAGCGCTGGCTGCGAAACAGCAGCGCGTCGGCCACCGCGGCCCGGCGCGCGGTGGCCCCCGGCGCCTGCAACGCACTGGCCAGCGCCCGCCATTCGAGCTGCAGGAGGTAGCGCCCTTCGAGCGTATCGAGGTGGCCGTTGTCGCCGCCCTCAGGCTGGGCGACCGGGAGCTCCGGCTGGATACGATGGAAGAGCTCGTGGGCGAGCATCGCGTGGCGCTTGTCCAGCTCCTCCGGCAGCATCTGCCAGACGAGCTCGGTCCAGCGGATCCCCGACCATTGGGTCGACGTGTTGGCGATGTTGTCGGCTTGGGGCAGGACGCCGATGAAGACCGCACCGGAGGGTTTCAGGGAGCCCAGGGTGTCGGCCTGGTTGGCGATCACCGACCGGTCATCCGGATCGACCAGCAGGATCGGGCCGCAGAGCGAGTGGCCCCACAACGCGCCATGATCGCGTTCGCAGATCGTCTTGGCCTCGCCGAAGATCGCGGCCGCCTTGTCCGGAGGGACGACGGCGAAGGCCGGCGCGGTGAAGGCCAGGGACAGGATCAGCGCCGGGACCAGCCGGGCGGGGATGCGACGTGGGGACTTCATCGGGTTCACTCCGTAAGACCTGGTGAGTCGCGCGCGACGGGGCAACGATTGTGCTCCATGGGCCGAGGGATATTCATTCCCCTACGGACTATAGAGGAAGTGAATGGCCTCGGCTTTCGTAGATATTTCGAATGTTCGGAACTGGCCGAAAGCGGCGTGTAACTGCCGGGGCACTTTAACCTAACCGCAGGTGGAGCACTTTCGGGGCGGGCCTCAGGGCTCGAACGGCTGATATTCGCATCGAGCTGCGGCACCGATGCTCAGCGGAATCGCCGTGTGCAGCTGGACCTCGGTCGGCAAGGACCTCCCGAGCGGCCGCGGCGATCACGGCCTCGGCAGTTCCGTAACGGCCGCGTGACTCGCGACGTTGCGCGCGGCGGCGGCCGCAAGAGCCGCCCGCGGCCGATCCGGCACCGACCCGAAAGTCCGGCAACACGTTGTTCGTATCGTCACCTCCCGTTCGTTTTCATGCCTGCCACACACGGCCGGATCTCCGTCATCGGGCGGGTGGGCGCGCGCGAACGAAGCCGCCAATGGCCCGGCAATTCCCTTCCACCAATCTCGACAAAGGCAATCACATGATCAGACCCGACAAAGCCAAGGCCGGCTCCGCGCTGGCGGTTCTTGTATGGATGGGCGGCCTGTTGGCGTGCGGCAACGCCGAGGCCATTTATCGCCCGACGCCGACTGCCGTGGCAGCCGGTGCCTACCATTCCTGCGTGTTGTGGAACACCGGCGGCGTGTCGTGCTGGGGCAACAACTATTACAGCCAGTTGGGCAACCCGAATGCCGGCATCAATAGCAACACGATGTGGTACGTGACAGGCCTGCAAGCAACCGTCAAGCAGGTCGTCGCCGGCGACTGGTTCACCTGCGCGTTGCTGACCACGGGCGGCGTGCAATGCTGGGGCAACAACGGCTACGGCGAGCTCGGCGTAGCGCCGGGCGGCGTGTATTCGACGCCGGTTGCGGTGCCGGGGTTCGGCTCGAGCCATCCGATCGTGCAGCTCGCCGCGGGCGGCTCCCATGTCTGCGCGTTGGACTCGACCTCGCACCTCTACTGCTGGGGTTCGAACGTGAACCTGCAACTCGGCTACACGCCGAACGGCTTTACTTCGCAGCCGCAGCTGGTCTCGCTGCCGGCGACCCCCGTGTCGATCACGGCCGGCGAGGCCATGAGCTGTGCCGTGACGAGTTCGTCGTTCTACGCGCAGTTCAACCAAATGTACTGTTGGGGCAACATCGGCGGCGGTACGCAGTACTGGGGCGACAACAACAGTACGCCGACCCTGATCAACAACAACCTGGCCAACTTCTACCCGGTGTCGATATCGGCCGGCGTCGACACCGTGTGCGCCTACGGCGGCTACAGCCTGTTCGGCAACGGCGGCGGCGTGACCGGCTGCTTCGGCGGCAACGACTACGGCCAGCTCGGCGCGGGCGTCGCCGTTTACTACGATTCCTACGATCTTTCTCCGCTGAGCCCCCATTCGGGCAGCACGGCGTTGTCCGGGGTCAATGTGTTGGCGACCGGTCCGGCGCGCAACGTGAACTGCGCGAACGTGCCGAACAAGGGCCTCTATTGCTGGGGCAAAAATGACTACGGCCAGCTCGGTGACTACAAGAACGAGAATGTCGCCAACACCGCCCAATTGATCGTGTCCGCGCCCTGGTCCGCGCTCAGCGTGGCGGCTGGCGACAGGCACACCTGCGCAGTTCTCACTTACCCGAACTACGGCAACTATTTGTACTGCTGGGGCTACAACCAGGACGGCGAGCTGGGCGACGGCACGTACACGGAAAGGGACTGGCCGGTCCGCATCTGGTGACAGCGGCAATTTCCGCCGGCGGCCGTGCGCGACGACGGCCGTCCGGTGAGACCGAGCGCGAGACCCGCGCGATCGCTACCCGCGCCGGCATAGGCACCCTTCACGTGGCCGAACAAGGTGCTCATGGCGCCATCGCCGCGCAACGTGGCGCAGTTCAGGCAGTCACTTCAATCGAGCAGCCCCACTTGCATGCTCGCCTAAGCGATAGATCAGACGGCGAGCAGGATGGACAACGACTCCCGCCGTATCGGCGTGAGCGAGCGGCGGGGTGGTACGGCGACGCACCGCGTAGCTCGGTCAGCGGCCGATGACGGCCATGTTCCCTTCGTCGTGGCGCTCGCGGACGGCCGGCGTGAGCTTGTTCAGCCGCTCGATCTGCTCGGCGTTCATTTCAAGGCGGTCGGCGGCGGTGTTCTCATCGACCCGGGCGACCCGCTTAGGATCGCGGACCCTCGCGGCGGCATTGATTGACTCCTTTTCCAAGCCTCGATCGTCTTAGCTACACCTAAACACTGGAGCAGACCTGATGAGCCTCAAAGACAAGAATGTCGTCGTCACCGGCGGAAGTCGCGGCCTTGGCCTGGGACTGGTCGAGGCCCTGGTCGCGCACGGCGCCAGGGTGACGGTCGTCGCCCGCGCCGCCGATGCGCTCGAGTCCGTCCGCGCCCGGCTGGGCGTTGCCACGATCTCCGCCGACGTGACGGACGAGACCGCAGCCCACCGCATCCTTGCCGAGGTTCGCCCGGACATCCTGGCGCTGAACGCCGGCGCGAAGCCGCGGATGGGTCGGTTGGACGAGCTGAGCTGGGCGGATTTCACCGCGCCCTGGGAGCACGACGTCAAGGCCGGGCTCTATTGGCTGCAGGCGGCGCTCAACCTGCCGCTCAAACCCGGAAGTCGCGTACTGGTGGGATCGAGCGGCGCGGCCGTGAGTGGATCGCCGATGTCGGGCGGTTATGCCGGCGCCAAGCGCATGCTCTGGCTCATGGCCAAGTACGCCAACGGCGTTTCGGAGCAGAAGGACCTAGGGATCCGCTTCCAGGCGATCGTGCCACGACAGATCGTCCGAGGCACGGGAGTGGGTGACGAGGCCGCCAATACCTACGCGCGCGCCATGGGCATTACGCCCGAAGAATTCGTGGCCCGCTTCGGCGCGCCGATGCCGCCGCGGCAGTTTGGCGAGAACGTCGTTTCCGTGCTGGACGACCCGCAACATGCCGAGGGCTTCGCCTTCGGGCTCAAGGGCGACACCGGTGTCACCCTGCTCGAGGAAGCAACGCCTTGAGCGCAGGACCGCCCTCGCCGAACGAGGACCGCAAGGCGCAACTCTTCGCTCTCGCCGGTGAGCTGCGGCCCGAGCTGCACCGCTATTGCGCGCGTCTCATGGGATCAGTCATCGACGGCGAGGATGTCGTGCAGGACACGCTCGTCCGGGCTTTCGCAGCGTTGCAGGACCTGGAGGAGACGCCGCTGCTTCGACCCTGGTTATTCCGGATCGCTCACAACCGCACCCTCGACCTGCTGCGCAGTCGGGCGGTGCGCATGGCCGAACCGATCGACGCCGCCTCGGACATCGCCGACTCGCCCAAGCCTGATCCCGTGGAGATGCTGATGCACCAGGAAGCGGTCAAGACCGCGGTGTCGCGCTTCGTGGAGCTCCCCATCCTCCAGAGGAGCGTTGTCATCCTGAAGGACGTGCTCGACGAGTCGCTGATGGAGATTGCCGCCCTCCTGGACCTCACCGTCGACGCCGTGAAGGGCCATCTCGCGCGGGGTCGCGCGCGTCTTCGGGAGATCAATGCGCAAGCCGACCCACTTCCGGACGCGCGACCAGCGTCCGCTGCGGTGGCTCGCTATGTCGCGCTCTTCAACCAACGGAACTGGGACGGCCTGCGAGCGCTTCTGGCCGACGACGTCAAACTCATTCAGTCCTCATACCCGCTCCGCGTCGGCTCCGCAGACGTTGGTTCGTTTTTCACCATCTACGCCAAGAGCGATGGTGTGCGGCTCGCCCCTGCCTGGCTCGAGGGCCGGGAGGTGGTCGCGGTCTTCGAAGACCGCGCCGATCCGAAGCCCAGCTACATGATGTGGCTCGAGTGGCACGACGGCCGGATCAGCTTCATCCGCGACTACCGCTATGTCCGCTATGCCGTCGCCGACGCAGAGCTGGCGCTGGCGCCGGACGCCAAGCCCGCGGGCGACGGCGCCGCGCACTGACTCGACGAGACCGCAGATCGTGCTTTCGTCTGCCCTTAAAAAGCGGAGTCCAAAAACGGAGTCCGGTTCACTTCTCGGAGGAACTCAACATCCAAGCCGCGCAAGCACGTCGCGCCTGTGACGCCTGCTCACTTTCAACCGCGTGCCGTCGTGCAACGCGATCTCGTAGTCACCATCGGGACCTGGTGCCAACCGCCGCACGCGGTCGAGGTTCACGATGGTGGAACGGTGGATGCGCGCGAATCCCACGCCGCGCATATCAGCTTCGAGCTCGGTGAGGCTGCGGCGCAGGATGTGCGTCGTCGCGCCGACGTGCAGGCACGCGTAGTAGTCTGCAGACTCGATCCAGTCGATCGCTGCCACGTCGATGAACACGACTTCGCCCGCGCTCCGAATCGCGAGGCGCTCGCACGTTGCCGGCACGGCGCGGATCGCGGCCATGCGCTCGATGACGCGGGCGAGCATCTTGCCGAATCGCGTGTCGTCGTACGGTTTCAGCAGGTAATCGAGCGCGCCGGCTTCGAACGCGCGCAGCGCGTACACGTCGTAAGCGGTCACGAACACAATGACTGGCGGCAACCGTCCGCCGAGGCGCTCGAGCACCTCGAAGCCGTCGCATTCGGGCATCTGCACGTCGAGAAACACCAGATCGGGGGCGAGTTCCTTGATCGCGGCAAGCGCCTCGAGACCATTGCCACACTGCCGCACGACGTCGATCTGCGGGTATGTGCGCAGCATCCGGCACACGTCGCTGCGCGCGAGCGGCTCGTCGTCGACGACGAGCGCGCGAATGGGGACTAGGTCCGTATTCACGCGCTCACTCCGCGCGGTACGGCAGCGACACGTTCGCCTCGACGCCTGGGTTCGCGTTGCGCAGCGCGAAAGCAAACTCGTCGCCGTACAGGCCGCGCAGGCGCGCGCGCACATTGGCGAGGCCGACACCGGAATCTTCGTGCACGTCGCCAAGCTGCGGGCCGTCGTTGTAGACGCTGAGATCGAGCCGCCCGTTGGCGCGCACGGCCGCGATACGCACGCTTCCTCCGCCTGCGTGCTTCGCGATGCCGTGCCGGATCGCATTTTCGACGAGCGGTTGCAGCACGAGGCACGGCACGCGGGCCGATAGCAGCTCGTCCGCGATGTGGATCTCGATGCACAGGCGGTCGGCGAAACGCACCTTCTGGATTTCGAGGTAGCGATCGAGGAACCCGAGTTCTTCGGCAAGCGCGACTTCCTGCCGGCCGGAGCTGTCCATCAACCCACGCAACACATCGCTCAGTGCAACCAGCGTGCTGGCGGCCGTGTCGGCGCGGCCTTCGCGGATCAGCGCGACGACGCTGTTCAGCGCGTTAAAGAGAAAATGCGGTTCGATCTGGCGCCGCAACGCTTCGAGTTGCGCGCGCGTCAGCGCCTCGCCCAATACCGCCGTATCAATCTGCTGCTGCGCCAAACGTTGCCGCGACAAGACGATGTATCCAGCGGCGAGGATCGCAGCGTACAGAAACACCGACTGAAAAATGCCGTTGTACACATGATCGAACCACAGTGGCATGAACCTCCCGGGCGAAGCGTTGATCGCCCACGGGTTCAGCCACACTTCGAGCAGCGCCGTCCACGCCGACATGGCGAGGTCGATTGACCCGCACGCAATGACGTGTAGTCCGAACGTGATTGGCGTCGGCCTTTCGATCGGGAAACGCTGCGCCAATGCCAGCACGGGCGGCGTCGCGATCGCCCACGGCAACCACATCAGCACCTGCACGACGTACAACGCCGCCCACGCGTGATGCATGCCCTCGGCACGCATCACGAACACGGTCTGCGTCGCGCTGAATAGCGCGATCACGAGCCAGATCGCCGCGTTCCAGCGATGCAACGCCGCTTTGTTCGTCCCGGTCGTCATGGTGCAAGGTTAGCGCAGGCACAACATTGCAGGGGTCCGTTTGCAGCCGAGTGTCGGACACGTGCAGTGAGCGGCATCGCGTTCGAGTTGTCTCGGGACCATGCTTGAGTCTCACCGTTGAGGAACATCCCATGCCCCGCACGATCCCCTTCTTTCTGTTTGCAGCTCTTTCTGTTAACGCCATCGCGGCCGAGCCGACTGCGCGCACGAAACTCTCCGCACCGGAGCACGGCTCGATTCCGGTCGCGTTCGTCGTGACTGAAGGCGCCGCGATGATCGACTTCGCCGGTCCGTGGGAAGTGTTTCAGGATGTCATGGTGCCAGCGCGAGGCAGCGCGATGGCCGATCAGCACGTGTTCAAACCGTATGTCGTGTCCGACAGCATCCAGCCGCTGCGCGTCTCCGGTGGGATGACCGTGACGCCGGACTACACGTTCGACAACGCGCC
This sequence comes from Dokdonella soli, assembly GCF_039523175.1. Classification (NCBI taxonomy): domain Bacteria; kingdom Pseudomonadati; phylum Pseudomonadota; class Gammaproteobacteria; order Lysobacterales; family Rhodanobacteraceae; genus Dokdonella; species Dokdonella soli. Next base: position 21,460 of record NZ_BAAAEU010000015.1, on the reverse strand, counting down.
GGTCCCGAAGATCGTCGTCGTTCCGGCGCAGCGAGGCGACTCGCCGAAGATGATGGAATGGCTGCGCAACGCGGCGGCGCACAGCGATGTCGTGATGTCAGTCTGCACCGGCGCGTTCAAGCTCGCGAAAGCGGGCCTGCTCGATGGCAAGCCGGCAACGACGCACCACGGCTACTGGGTCCAATTTCAGCACGAGTTTCCAAACGTGCGACTGCAGCGCGACATGCGCTTCGTGCAGAGCGACAGCGTCGTCTACACCGCCGGTGGACTCAGCTCCGGCATTGATCTCGCACTGCACATCGTCGACGGATACTTCGGCCGTGACATCGCCGCGGCGACGGCGCGGCGGCTCGAATACGAAAGCGCCGGTTGGATCGGAGGCGGCACGTCGGCCATCAAGTATTCCGAGCCGGTCGCCGTGCACTCGCCGGCCGACCGCTATCGCGAAGGCGCTTTCGGCAACTGGCGCGGCAATCTCGCCTCTTCGGACGGCACGTTCCGCGTCGCCGTGCATCTTTGGCCCGACGCGCAGGGCAAGCCTACCGGCACGGTCGATGGCATCGACGAGGACATGAATGGAACGCCGATCGATAGCGTAAAGATCGATGGCGACGCGGTGACGTTCGCCAACGGAGGATCCGAGGGCCGCTTCACCGGGAAGCTCGACGCGAAGCACGATGCGATCTCCGGTACATGGACCCAGAATCAAACGACGCTGCCATTGAAGCTGACGCGCGTGCAAGGCAATTCATTGGACTAGGGTGCGCGATGGACCGCGGATCTTTGCGACGGCACCATCATCGCGTAGCGTAGGGTCGTTAGCAGTCCCAATACGGAGAGGCACATGGCTGGAACCCATATCGCAGTGAATCCGATTCATCTCGGGCTCGGGGCGGCTGCGACCATTGAACCCGCCTTCACGGGATCCATGGACTGGTACGCCGGCTACGCCGAGCGACACTATTCAGACGGTGTCGAAGGTCGATTGGTCAGCACGTTTACCTTCAAGGATTCGTGGAGCATGTGGGAAATGCATCCAAACGGGGCCGAGGTAGTGCTTTGCCTTGCGGGCAGCATGACGCTGCACCAGGAGCGGCCAGATGGATCGAAGCAATCTGTCGTTCTGGGACCCGGGGAATATGCGATCAATGAGCGCGGAACCTGGCATACGGCCGACATCATCGGCGAGGCAACGGCACTCTTCATTACCGCTGGTGTGGGCACGCAGCATCGTCCGCGTTGAGAGGCCGGCGGTCGGGAATGGGCCCAGTAAATGAGCCTGGCAGTTGACCCGTGGTTGTCGTCCACGAGCCTCTGTCTGGCGCCCAGGGCACCGAGCGTGGGTCTGTCCAGGCGCCATGCGGCCTCATTGCACCAGCACCCCTCGTAGCGCAGCGAGACCGCGTTCGATCTCGGGCAGATCAACCGCGCCGTAGCCGAACACGAGTCCCGAGCGGGGCGACTGCCTCAAGTGATAGCGTCCGAGCGTATGGATCTTCACGGAGCGCCCCGCAAGGGCTTGAATAGCAGCGTCCAGATCGACTCCGTCCCGAGCCCAGGCGGCAACGTGCATGCCGTACAGCGAGGGAATCGGCTCCAGCCAGTCCGAAAAGTCTCGCCTCAGCAGCGCATACAGCAGCTGGCGTCGCCTGCTGTAGATCTGGCGCATCTTACGGACGTGGCGCGCCAGATGCCCTTCTGCGATGAACGCGGACACGCCGGTCTGCAGTGGCGTCGAGCAATGCCAGTCGAGACAGTTCTTCGCCGCAACCAAGGTGCGTCGCGCCCAGTCCGGCACAACGACGAAACCGAGACGGAGGGACGGCAGCATGCACTTCGAAAAGGTGCCCACGTAGAACACGACATCCGCCGCATCGCTGGCGCGCAGCGATTGCAGCGGGTTGTCGCCAAACCGGAACTCGCCGTCGTAGTCATCCTCGACGATGACCGACGCGTGCCGGCGAGCGAAATCCACCAATGCGGCGCGACGGCGCTTCGACATGGTGATGCCCAACGGAAACTGATGCGATGGGCAGACGCAGATGACTCCAACACTAGCCGGCAAGCCGTCGACGACCAGCCCCTCTTCATCCACTTCCACCGGCACGATCCGCGCGCCGGCGGCAGCAAAGGCGACGCGCATCGGCGGATAACCGGGGTCCTCGACGGCCACCACGGTCTCGCCCGGCGTCACCAGGATGCGCGCCAAAAGATCGAAGGCCTGCTGTGCGCCCGCTGTGACAACGACGTCGTCGGAACGACAGACCACGGCGCGGGTCAGGGCGATATGGTTGGTGATGGCCTCCCGCAGATGAAAATTGCCCTGATTGCCTTGCGGACTTTTGTACGCAGCGGGCTTCTTCTCCAGACCGCGCAACTGCTTGGCACTGACGCGACGATAGACGTCGAACGGGAACAGGCGGGGATCGATCAAGGCGGGACGAAAGTCCATCACCGTCTCGGCGCGCGGGACGACCGACAAATCGTCGCGCCAGAACCCCATGGCCGTGGTCACATCCTCTTGGAGCCAGAAGGTATTCAGCCGGTACGTGCTGGCCGGCGAAGGTAACGATGCGGGTTCCGGGGGTAGATCGGCGACATAGGTGCCCGAGCCATGGCGGGCGACGACGAGGCCCTCATTCGACAATCGGTCATAGACTTCGGCCGCGGTGTTGCGTGAAACGCCGAAGAATGCAGCCGATTTGCGGCCTGCGGGCAGCTGGGTACCGGCAGCGAGGCGGCCATCTTGGATGGCGTCCTTCAATTGACGATAGAGGAAGCGGCCGGCGTCCCGCGATCCCGGGATGGGGCGTTCCATCTCGATCTCGAACAACGGATCCATAAAGCGCCCCACCCATATTTCTACAAGGTGGCCCTTTTAACATGGGCCACTTGCAGAATACCTTGGAAGGGTATGCCGACAAAACCGAGGTGGATCCGATGAAATGGGCAGCGCCGAAGCGCCCGGGGGTGTTGGGGAAGAAGCTGTGGGGCCGTTCGCCCCCGCTCTGGTCAACGCCTTGTTTGCAGCGACCGGCCGTCGCATTCGTGAGCTTCCGCTCGTCAAGGCAGGGTATCTGCTCGCGTAGTCACACCAGCTGACCTGCACGCCGTTTCCGCCGCGCTTGTCCGCGGCGCGGCGCATGGTCGACCCGGGATCGAGCGCATCGCGAGCGCCGCCAATTCATCCTCGCGCCGCGCCGGAACTGCCCGCCGAATTATTCGAATCCGTTCGCGAAAATGTAGTCGTGCACGATGGTGCCGGTGGCCGGACTTGCTGAGGGAATCCCTAGATACTGTGCATTGAGCAGCACCGAAACGGTGGTGTCGGCATAGTTCGCCGCGATCAGGTCGGGCTTGCCGTCGCCATTGACATCGGCGACGACGATGGAGTTGGGAGACGCGCCCGTGGCGAACGTCTGCTGGGTGGCGAAGGTCGGTGTGGCGGCCCCGGGGGCGGTGGTGTTGAGTAGCACCGAAACGGTGTTGTCGTTGTCGTTTGCCACGATCAGGTCGGGCTTGCCGTCGCCATTGACATCGGCGACGGTGACGGAGAAGGGAGCCAGTCCGGTGACGAACGTCTGCTGGGTGGCAAAGCTCGCCGTGGCCGCACCGGGGGCGGTGGTGTTGAGCAGCACCGAAACGGAGTTGCCGCCGAAGTTCGCCGCAATCAGGTCGGGTTTGCCATCCCCGTTGATATCAGCAGCGGTCACAGAAGCAGGAATCGATCCTGTGGCGAACGTTTGCTGCGTGGCGAAGCTCGGCGTCGTGGCGCCCGAGGCGGTGGTGTTGAGCAGCACAGAGACCGCATGGTCGAGGCGATTTGCCACAACGAGGTCAGGCTTGCCGTCGCCGTTGACGTCGGCAGCGGCAACAGAATTCGAACTCGATCCCGACGCAAAGGTTTGTTGGGTAGCGAAGCTCGATGAGGCGGCGCCCGGCGCGGTGGTATTGAGCAGTACCGAGACGGCGCCGCTGTAGTTCGCCACGATCAGGTCGGGCCTGCCATCGCCGTTGACATCGGCGGCGATCACGGATTCGGGACCACCGCCTGTGACGAACGTCCGCTGGGTGGCAAAGCTCGGCATGGCCGAACCGGGGGCGGTGGTGTTGAGCAACACCGAAACCGTGTTGTCGTCGGTGTTCGCCACGATCAGATCGGGTTTGCCATCACCATTCACATCAGCGGCGGTGACGGAGTGGGGAGCCACGCCGGTGGCGAATGTCTGCTGGGTGGCAAAGCTCGGTGTGGCCGCACCGGGGGCGGTGGTGTTGAGCAGCACCGAAACGGTGTTGTCGTTGCCGTTCGCCACGATCAGGTCGGGCTTGCCGTCGCCGTTGACATCGGTGGCGGTGACGGAATTTGGATGCGTGCCCGCGGTGAAGGTTTGCTGGGTGGCAAAGTTTGGCGTGGCCCCGGGGGCGGTGGTGTTGAGCAGCACCGAAACGGTGTTGTCGTTGCCGTTCGCCACGATCAGGTCGGGCTTGCCGTCGCCATTGACATCGGTGGCGTTGACAGAAACGGCGCCTGCTCCGGCGGCGAACGCCTGCTGGATGGCAAAGCGCGCCGTGGGGGCGCCAGGGGCGGTCTTGTTGAGCAGCACCGAAACGGAGTTGCCGCCGTAGTTCGCCACGATCAGGTCGGGCTTGCCGTCACCGTTGACATCGGTGGCGGTGACGGAAATGGGACCCGATCCCGCGGCGAACGTCTGCTGGGCGCCAAAGCTCGGCGTGGTCGCGCTGGAGGCGGTGGTGTTGAGCAGCACCGAAACGGTGTTGCCGTTGTTGTTCGCCACGATCAGGTCGGGCTTGCCGTCGCCGTTGACATCGGTGGCGGTGACGGAATAGGGGGCCGCGCCCGTGGCGAACGTCTGCTGGATGGCAAAGCTCGGCGTGACCGCACCGGAGGCGGTGGTGTTGAGCAGCACCGAAACGGAGTTGCTGCCGTAGTTCGCCACGATCAGGTCGGCCTTGCCGTCGCCGTTGACATCGGTGGCGGTGACGGAAAAGGGATGCAAGCCCGCGGCAAACGCTTGCTGGGTCGCAAAGCTCGCAGTGGCGGCGCCGGGGGCGGTGGTGTTGAGCAGCACCGAAACGGAGTTGCCGCCGGAGTTGGCCACGATGAGGTCGGGCTTGCCGTCGCCGTTGACATCGGTGGCGGTGATGGAAAAGGGATGCGCGCCCGTGGCAAACGTCTGCTGGGTCGCAAAGCTCGGCATGACCGCGCCGGGGGCGGTGGTGTTGAGCAGCACCGAAACGGTATTGTCGCCGTAGTTCGCCACGATCAGGTCGGGCTTGCCGTCGCCGTTGACATCGGCGACGGCGACGGAATAGGGAAGCGCCCCCGTGGCGAACGTCTGCTGAGTGGCAAAGCTCGTGGCGGCGCCGGGGGTGGCGGTGTTGAGCAGCACCGAAACGGTGTTGCCGAAGTTGTTCGCCACGATCAGGTCGGGCTTGCCGTCGCCATTGACATCTACGCCAGTGACGAACAGGGGACGCGCTCCCGCGCCGAAGGTCTGCTGGGCAGCAAAACCGGGCGTCGGCCCAATACCGGTCGCAGAGTCCGGCACCACCTGGAACGTTCTGTCGGGCCCGCCAGAAGGATAGGCGGCGATGGTCACCGGAATGTTGGCGCTGGATCCTGCGGGGACTACAACGCTGCCTGGGGTTGCGGCGTCGTAGTCGAGCCCCGCCGCCGCAGTGCCATTGACCGTGTGGTAGCTCAGTACTGCCTCGTAGCCAATGTCGCCGCTGCGCGTCACCGGAAACAGCATCGTGACGGGGCTGCTGCTCGTACCCTTGGTGGCGGCTGCGACCGTAAACGCGGTGGTATCCGCGAGGGATGACAAACTCGCGCAAAGGCCTAACGCCAGTGTGGATAACTGGCGCCACATCCGAAACTCGATTTCCATGGACACCCCTCTCGAAAGCGCGTCGCAGTTCATTGTTTGTGATAGGTACGATCTTTCAGCGGCCGGAAAAACGCAAGGTCGCCTGGCAGGGTTCCTAAGCAATTGATTCCCCGACAGCAGCCGGTCACGAACTTCCGCACCGGGTCGGTTGTAAGCTGACGCTCGCTGCGGCCGCCGCCGCTTAGCTCGATCGTTATGCCGCGCGAGGACGCCATGAGGCGCACGTGGACGATCATCGAGGTTGGCGATGTGCCTAGTAGCTTCAGATGGTACCAGTCACTACTTGGCCTGCCGGAGACGGCTCCCGCCCATGACGACTTCGGTCAAATCCTCGACTCGGATGGAACGGTTTTGCTCTGCCTTCACGAGTGGGTGCCCACGAGCATCCCTCCCTGATGAGCCCCGATCACGCGCAGCCTGGCAACGGTCTCCTCCTAGCGCGCAACATTGAGTACCCACGGTGCGCAGATTTCACACTGATTCCTTGAATGAGGTCGTCATGAAGAAATTCCTGCTGCTACTCGTACTCACCCTGCCGCTAGCGGCGCATGCGGCGAAATCCGACAAGCCTTCGCGCGCGGCCGACAAGGACTGCAAGTGGGAGCAGATCAACGACGAAAAGCTGGGCCTGGCGCTGTGGGTGGAGCGCTGCGGCTACCACGATCGCAAGATTGACCATTTCGTCAAAGGCAATGCCCTGATGGAGCGCTTTTCCGACGGCGGCGAGCCGGCGGCACTGATCGAGACGTTCGATCTGAACAAGGACGAGTCGATCGAGGCGGGCCTCAAGCGCATTTTCGACCAACACACGCCGGACAAGACCCTCGTCAAGCGCTGCGAACTGAAGCCGTATCACGGCTATCAGGAAGTCGTGCCCCCAAGTGTAAAAAGGTATACCTTTCTGCCGAATGCCGCTTATCAGAAGGAAATGGACAAGAAGAACGCCGCCGATGATGGCGTGCCCGACCCTGCGTGCGGCGACTGGGGCGACGCACCCGACGGCATTCAGTATTTCGAGACGCAGCCGGGCAACAACGCGCACCGCGTGATGTTCGTGCGCGTGGGACAGGACGATCCGCTATTTGACGAGAAAACGCTGCGGCTGCTGCCGACGGGGCCCAATAGCGGACGCTGACGAATGTTGGCAGGGGGTCGACAACGGAAGCTCATACCTACCATCACTAACGCCAGCGGTGGAGCATTTTGACCCGGCCACAGGTGGCGCACTTTAAGGTGGCCGCCGGGGCTATGAGAAATGACAATGATTGCAGCATAAGGTTGTGCGCGGCGTTGGCGCGTCGCCATCCCAACTACCGGAGTCGATCTCATGTGGCATGGAATGCGCGTGTATGTGCTAGGCGCCGGCGCGATGGCTGTGTTGGCATTGCCCTGCATGGGTGCGAGTAACTTCACTGGAGTGAGCGGAACGGTGAGCATGTCGCCCGCTCGCCCTGGGCCGCAGCGTGCCGGCGAGCCGGACGCAGTCCCCTATCGGGGCGTGATGGTGCAGCTACGCGACGTCCAGGGTAGCGTCGTGGCTCACGCGACCACCGATGCGCAAGGGCAGTTCACGGTGGCTGTGCCCGCGGGCACATATGAGATCCGGGTCGATGTTCAACGCGCCGTGTTGCCGCGTTGCGAAGCGGTCGAGGCCACGGTCCGCGCGAACCAGATCGCCCGCGTGGCGATCATTTGCGATTCTGGGATGCGGTAGCCGGCGCTCGCACACCATGCCCAGTCGAGATACGCCATACAAGAGTTCATGACATTTGCCACGGAGATTCTGCGTCGCGCCAGCATTTGATCTGGGTTTGCTGTCCTCTCGGACAACTTATGCCTCGTAGTCAACGCTGTGCGTGAAGGCATAAGTTGGCCGCGGTGTGAAGGCATAAGTTGGCCAAACTTGCTCCTTCGCACTTTCGACCTGACGCCAGAACCGACTGAAAACCCTCTCTCGGCCCGACGGCTATAGCTGATGCAAGTGAGGGTGAATGCTTGGATGTTTATACAGTCGGGGCTGGCTTCCGCTGTCGACCCATACCAGCCGCTCTCAACCGGCACGAACGAACGCTAGCCGCACGATCTGGATCGGTGATTGCTTCCGTGAGGACCCGTGGCGTGATCTGCCACGACCGGCGCCACTTGTCCTTGCACCAGCCGCGAGCGCTTCCTGGCCGCCGTTGCTGACGATCGCGTCCCACAGGCGATCGGTTTCCGCCTGCCTGATCGTCGGTCGCAACCTGAAATGAGAAGGCCTCATTGTGCCTAGGCGAATTGTGTTCTTGCTAACCACTATCGTTCTCCAACTCATGATGGGTACCTGCAATCGAGCGACGAAGGCAAGCTGACCCCCGGCGGCCACCCAAAGTGCTCCGCTTGTGGCCACCCCAAAGTGCTCCCCTTACCGTCGACAGTCTGATCTCTTGGTCTGCCGGCTTGCGCCGTCATCGGTCCGCAGTCGGCCAACTCCTGACGGACGTTACCCCAAACTGGCTTCCCGCAAGCGGCGCTCCAAATAGTGGCGAATCTTTTCACAACAGCAACTCTAGAATTGACGCGTCGCGCGGTGCGGTGCGGGTGGGACGATTGGCGACGGTTTCGCGGAGTCCATGATGGTCCGAATGCTCACCACGAGGCCGAATACCTACCTGCGCCCTGCTGGGTGGGTTCCTCCGCCTTGGCAGAATCGGCCGAGGCGGAGGAACGGTGCCTACTGGTGCGGCAAGTAGTTCGGCGGATCGCTTTCCCCTCTTTCCGCATTGGCCAGATCGTGCTGGAGTTCTTCGCGTTGCTCCGAATCAGTCGAGCTGGCAAGAAGTGTGCGGAGGATGGCGGCATAGGCGGTTTGCTCGGCCTTTGCCGCAGGGACGGCGATGTCCGGTTTCACACCGGCATGTTCCCAGTTGGTGTGGGTCAGGGGATTGATCGCCCTCCCACTCGGGATGAAGGCCGCAAAGCCGTGCCCAAGTGCGACCGGTAGTCCCGGATTGGCGCCACCGCCGGTGGTTTCGCCAACCAGGATCGCGCGCTTTTGCGTCTGAAAGTCGTAGGCGCATTCCTCGCCACCGGAATAGGTGCGGGCGGAGGTCAGCACATAGACCGGCTTGACGTAGCGTTCGCCAACGCTCGGATTGGTCCAGTACTGATGCGTGGTGTTTTCCGGGCGCGAGTAGATATCGTTGAGGTGGCGCTCGTCACCCTCGGCAAAGAAGTGACTTAGCAGGTTGGCCACACTGTTCGGCTCGCCACCACCATTGCGGCGCAAATCGATGATGAGCGCATCCGTGCCCGAGAGCAGCGACATTGCCGAAGAGTATGCGGCGCCAACGAATTCCGTCGGACCAAAACTGCGCAGCTCCAGATAGCCGACGTTGCCCGGTAGTCGCTCCAGCCGCTGAATACCGAAAGCGGCGTCGGTGATCTCCTTGCGCTCCCGGGCGACTTCCTCTTTGCCTGGGGTCGAGGCTTGTGCTGCTGGGGGGTGAAACTCAGGATCAAAGCCCACCACGAAATGGCCGTCCTTGCCCAGGTCGCGCAGGTCATGCGTCAGCGCTTCGGCGAACGTGTTTGCGGTTTTCGCCGCCGCGTAGTCGCCTTTCGCTTGCTTGTCTGCAAGCGTTGTCGCCAGTCGTTTCGCCACGTCCGGGAAGACGTAGTTGGTTCGCAATTGTCTGGCCAGGGCTTCGATGACTTCCTTGCGCTCAGTGTTGCCGATGGCGGGGGGAGTCTGATCCTCTGCCAGGGCGACGCTTGCGCGGCTGAGCCCCAGCAGCAAGGACGCTGTGAGAAATTGAAACTTGTTCATGGGTATCCCTCGAGTTGACTACTAATACGTTAGTAGTTCTGATTAAAAAAAAGCAACGGCGCATCGCCACTGTCGTTGGATACAGTGCTGTCTCGTTTTCGCCCTCATTGAGCAGCGCCGACGGCTGGGTTGATGCTTAGTGTTGAAACTTGCCAGACGCCATCGTGACGCTCGCCGGAGAAACTGACCCGCGCGCGGCCTTTGGGACCGGACACGATGACGGTAAGCCCGGCTTCGCCGCTGGAGTTGTCCGCTCCCCAGACATCCAGGTTGCCGTGCACCGAATCCGCCGAGACCTCGATCGGACTTCCCAACATCGCCGTCACGCGCGCATCCGAAGTGACCTTATCGAACAAGCCCTCAGGCATCACCGGCATGATTGGCATTTCCGGGGGAGCACTCAACTTCGTTACTTCACTCAGCCAGGTGCGCACCTTGCCATCGATAGGTTTGGCCTGCTGGTCTTCCGTGTAGATCTCGATGGGGCGATCTTGCCCATCCATACTGATCCGATAGTAGCGCCGCTTGTCGAGGCCATCGGCGGTGATCGCGCGAAAGTCCCCTGGAGCGAGTGCACCATCGGTCGACGACTCGATTTTCAGATTGGGCAGCTTGTGGTTTGGCAGAACAATGCCAGCGGCAAGCAAGGTGCCGGAGCACAGCAATACGAACAGACCAACCGGCACACGCCAGCGAGGGCGTGAAGGTGGTCCGGACAACAGACGGGTGATGCGTTGCATGAGTGAGCCTCCATGGGCTGCGAGTACAAGTTGCGGAAAAGGGAGACGTTGACGCTCCAATGCTGCGAGCGCCTCGGCCAAGGCAATGGCGTTCCCATTTGCGCCCACTGCCAGATCATCACAGGCATGTTCGCGTTCCTGCCGAATGCGCCGACTCAACCACCACGCAGCCGGATGAAAGAACAGCAAGGACTCGGCTACGCATTGCAGCCCGTTCCACAGCCAATCCGCACGGCGGATGTGCGCGAGTTCATGGGCCAGCAAGGCCTCGACCTGATCCGGCGCCAACTGCGTCAGCATCGACACCGGCAGCCAGATGACCGGACGGAAAAAGCGGGCGGAAAACGGCGAGACCACGTTGTCCGCCAGGCGAACCGCCACCGTGCGCGAAATGCCCAGGACTTGCTGCAAGGCCTGGACACGGCGCTGCCAAACGGGCGGCAGCTCATGGAATGCTTGCCGGTCAAGAGTTCTGATCAGCCGCAAGCCACCCAGCTGTCGCACGAGCATCAGCGCCGCGCCCAGCAGCCACAGCAGCGACATCGCAACGGCAACGCCATTGGATTCCTGCAAGAAAACACCGGTCGTCGCATTCAGTCGCGGCCCGGACACGGCTGGGAGGAAGCCGATGTTCAGCGTCGTCCCAGGTTCCTCCCAGGAAATCGCAAAGCTCAGAAACGGTGCTACCACCATGGCCAGCAGAAAGACCATTCCCACGACATGACGAAGCGCTGCGCTGCGTCGTTCGAGCACGGAAAAACTCGCTGTCGCGAGCAACGCGAGCAGCGCGTCTTGCCACAGCGAATTCAGAAGTGCATTCGCGAAGGCCGGGGCAATGGCGTATTGGGCGTTCCACAGCGTGTCCATCTATCTCACTTCCGCTTTGCCTTGGCTTTGGCGATAAGCTTAGCGATCGCGTCGAGCTCTTCGTCGCTGGCGGTGTCGTCGTCCAGGGCCCGCTGCACGAGTTTCAATGCCGAACCAGAGAACGCGCGGCGCATCAGGTCCTTCAACAGGGATGACTGCACCACCGGCTCGGCATGCACGGGGACAAAACGGTGCATGCGTTCGGATTCGTCCCGACGCACCAGTCCCTTCTCGCTCATGATGGTCAGGATCTTCAGTACGGTCGTATAAGCCGTATCCTTGTTGCGCAAAAGAACGTCGTGAACCTCGTGTACGGTAGCCGGTGTATTGCGGCTCCACAGCACGCGGAGGATCGCCAATTCGCGTTCAGTTGGATGAGGGGCGGACATCAATGGACGCTCTCTAGGCCTTCTACTGCAATATTAGTACTATAGTATTAGTATTTTGTCAACAGACGCCTGCCAACAGGTCGCGGATGCGCTGGCGAATGGGACTTCGCGCGATGCGCAAGTCCGACGACCGAACTGAATCCCTTGTGAGCACCGGCAGGTCGGACAGGATCCCGCGCAGACCAACGCGTTCTGCCGTTAGCTTTCGCGAAACCTGCCGTTCGTGAACGGCAGAAAGGGGTCGAGAGTTCGCGTTCGCTAACGAGAATGCGATCTCGGCTTTGTAGTCCACTTTCGAGTGGAGCAGTTTGGGGCGTAGCGGCTTGAGGATCTTGTAGTCGTCGTCGCTCAGGTGGAAATATCGCTCGAGCTCTTCACGGCTTGGCGCGTCGACATAACGCCCGAAGCCATCGCGTTGTTCTTGGGTCAGAAACGCTATTTGAAGTGACAAAGTCGCGCCGGCGTTCTGTAGCCGGTGCGGAGATTGCCGTCCGTGCTCTTGCGAGTGCCGCGATCATTGGGCTCAAGAGCAGACAGAAAACCGGATAGAGAACGCCCGCCGCCAGCGGAATGCCCTCAACGAGGGCATGCTGCATCGCCTCTTCACTCGCGAGCTTCGCCTGACGACTGGTCGGGCATCTGCGAAACCAATCGCAGCGGCTGACCCTCTTTCACCTGCCCGAAAACCAGACTCGCCTGCGTGGTCTGGCCCGGAAATGGTTCGCGTACGGTGAAGTACAGGTGCGGCGCATCCCAAGCAAATGTTTGAGACTGCCCTGCTATTTGCCAGCACTCAGTTGCTTTTGGGTGTGTGTCCGCTCCGGTGCGTGTTGGGCTTGGGCTTGGGCTTGGGCTTGCGCTTGCGCCAACGTGGCACGGGCGCGCTCCGGATAGTGTGGATCGACGGTTTCTGCCTTGGCGTATAGCGCCAATGCGGTGTTGGCCTGTTCGATAGCGCTTGCGGCATCGTTGGTGGCCATCGCCACCCGTGCGGCAGCAGCATACGTGTTGGCCAAGGCAACGCGATCGGGACCGTAGGCCTTGGTGGCGTGGGCCAGTGCCTCGGCAATCATCGTGCGCGCTTCATCGTGCTGGCCGCTGTCTGCCAAAAACACCGCTAGATTGGTTTGCGCTTTCACCGTCATTGAGTTGTCAGCACCGGCAAACGCGCGGCGAATTTCAAGCGAGCGGCGAAACGCCGCCAGCGCTTCATCGCGGCGGCTAGCGGTTTGCAGCGCCATCGCCAGATTGTTGAGGCTGACGGCAATATCCGGGTGCACTGACGGTAGCGCCTGCTCAAATGCGTGCAGCGCTGCCGTGTGCGCGCTGATGGCCGCATCGACCTGGCCCAATCCATCGCGGGCATAGCCCAGATTGCCCAGCAAGCCGGCGCGTTCGCGCGCGCTGATCGGTGCACCGGCGTCGATCAGTCGCTGCGTGCGTTCAATGATCGCAATCGCATCGTTGAAGCGGCCCATATCATTGAGCAGCGCGGCGTAGGTGTTCAACGCGCTTGCCAGCGCATCGCTGGTTTGGGGATTGGCGTCCAGAAGCGAAATCGCAGATTGCATCTTGCGCTCGGCCTCGGCGTCGTGCCCCGCCCACCAATCCAGAATGGCCAACTGCATCTGCGCGTCAGCGTACGAGGGGCACGCACAGGTCTTTAGCAGCGCTTCGGCCGGCCGCAGTTGCGCGCCTGCGGCGTCCAGTTTCTCAAGCGACAGATAGGCGTGGCCCAGCGCCAGGCGCACCTCGCCCTCCAGTTGTGGTTGGCCGGCCAGACGCTCGGGGATCGTTGGCGCGGCGCGATCCAATGCATCCATCAGGCTGGGCATGTGGCCGCTGACCAGCAGATCGGCATTGCCAATCATGTCGATCAAAAACCGGTTGGCGAGCCGCGCGCTGTCGGCCTGAGCGCGGGCGATTCTCGCCTGCTCGGCGGCCAGCAGCAGGCCAATCGACAGCGACAACAGAATGGCGGCAGCGGCGCTCACGGCCAGCCGATTGCGTTTGACAAACTTGCGCGCTCGATCCAGTGTACCGGCGGCGCGTGCCGCCACCGGTCGGCCATCCAGCCAGCGCTGCAGGTCATCGGCAAACACCTGCGCCGAACCATAGCGTTGCGTCGGTTCGGGTTCCAATGCTTTTAGCAGCACGCGATCCAGATCGCCCGCCAATCGTCGTCGCCAGTCACGCTGCTCGCGTTGGGAGATCGACAACTTCTGCGCATCCAGATTGCCCGAAGGCAGCGACGGCGGCTGCGAAGTAATAGCATGTTCGATTTCCGCGAGCGTGCGATGAGTGCGCACATGCGCACGGTGGCCGGTCAGTAGTTCGTACAACACCAGACCCAGCGAATAGACATCGCAGGCGGTGGTCAGTTGACGGCCCGCAAGCTGCTCGGGGCTGGCGTAATCCGGCGTCAGCGGCCCGCGCTGACCCTGCGTTGCACCGCCTGCAACGCTGCCGTCGAGCGATTTGGCAATGCCGAAATCCAGCAGTTTGGTCTGGCCTGCGTGGGTCACCAGAATGTTGCCGGGCTTGATGTCGCGATGCACGATCAGCGCGCGATGGGCGGCCTCCACTGCTGAGAGCACCTGCAAAAACAGCAAAATGCGCGCGCGCAAATCCAGCCGCTGTGCCTGGCAATACTGATCGATGGGCTGGCCATCGACGTACTCCATCACCACGTAGGGCTGGCCCTCGGGCGTGCTGCCGCCATCCATGATGCGAGCGATATGCGGATGTTCCAGTCGCGCCAGAAAATTACGCTCGGCCTCGGCGCGGCGCACCGAATCGGCGTCGGCAAGCGTGCTGGCCAGCACCTTGATCGCCGCCTGCTGATCGAACGCGCCATCGGCGCGCTCCGCCAGATAAACGCGGCCCATACCGCCCGCGCCAAGCGGTTTCAGCAACCGATAGGCACCCAGTGTGCGTTGCTGAAAAATCTCTGGAACGGACTCTAGAAATCCGACGCTGGCCTGGTGGGAGGCCAGCAATGATTCGACCTCGATCAGCAGTGCCGCGTCGTCGGCGTGCGCGTGCAGAAATGCCTCGCGGTGATCCGGTGGCAGCGCCAGTGCGGCCTCAAACAGAGCCAGCGCACGCGACAGAGTCATGTCAGCGCCCGGTACAAAAAGCTGCGTGCGACTTCCCAATCGCGCTGCGCGGTGGCGCGTGAAATCTGCAACTGTGCGGCGATCTCATCCATCTCCAATCCGGCGAAATAGCGCAGCTCCACCACATGCGCCTTGCGTGCATCCATCGCTTCCAGTTGCGTCAACGCCTGATCCAGCGCGAGCGAATCGATGCCAGCGCTGCTGCCCAGTTCATCCAGCGCCGACCAGGTGACGCGTTGCAAATCGCCGCCGCGCCGCTCCGCATCGCGATGGCGTGCGTGATCCACCAGTATCTGCCGCATGCGGCGTGCGGCCACGGCATAAAACTGACGACGATCGGCTGGCGCGAATGATTCATCGTCTGCAAAACGCAGGTACACCTCGTGCACCAACGCGGTGGGCGACAGCGTGTAGCCCGCGCGCTCGGATCGCAGGCGCTGCGCCGCCAGCGCGCGCAATTCGGCATACACCAGTGGCAACAGTTGTTCGTTCGCGGACACGTCACCAGCCGCCAACTGGCGCAACAGCTGGGTGATGGGGGTGGTTTCAGTCATTGCCGTCACTTTAGAGAAACGCCATGAAGCCCCGTGCGCGCTGAGCTTATCGAAGACAGAGGCTGGGCAGGTCATCGATTTGTCCGATTCGTGTCGAACCGCAGCCGCAAGATACCCCGTCATAGCGCTACATCGCAGCGGATTCGGACCGCCCGCTGCCCATGCTGATGTAGATGACTCGCCCTCCTCGCAAGGACGGCTTCGCCAATCTCCTCTCCTTCTTCCGATTTCTGTCCTGTGCATGACACACGGCGGCGCGGTTTTGCGCCATGTGGGTAACCCCCCACATATATTGGAGAACTGCCATGCAATTGCTGCGCTGGGTTCGATTCAGTCCGTTTCTCGTACTGGTGTCGCTGTGTTTGCTGTCCGGCGTCGCGCAGGCGTACGTCGTCACCGAGTTCAGCCTCAGCATGGGCGCGTACCCTGACGGCATCACGGCCGGCCCCGATGGGAACCTTTGGTTCACCGAATATAACGGCAACCGGATCGGTCGGATTACCCCGAGCGGCGTCGTCACCGAGTTCAGCGCTGGCATCAGCGCCAGCGCATATCCTGACGACATCACGGCCGGCCCTGATGGCAACCTGTGGTTCACGGAATATGGCGTCGACCGGATCGGTCGGATTACTCCGAGCGGCGTCGTCACCGAGTTCGGCGCCGGCATCACCTTCGGCGCGGGTCCTGACGGCATCACGGCCGGCCCCGACGGCAACCTGTGGTTCACGGAAAATAACTTCTTCAGCGGCAACCGGATCGGTCGGATTACCCCGAGCGGCGTCGTCACCGAGTTCAGCGTCGGCATCAGCGCCAGCTCAAGTCCCATAGGCATCACGGTCGGCCCCGATGGCAACCTGTGGTTCACGGAACAGAGCGGCCAACGGATCGGGCGGATTAACCCGCTAAGCGGCGATGTCACCGAGTTCAGCGCCGGCATCAGCGCCGGCGCGTACCCTGAGGGCATCACGGCTGGCAACGACGGCAACCTGTGGTTCACGGAATACCTCGGCGACCGGATCGGGCGGATTACCCCGCTCGGCGTCGTCACCGAGTTCAGCGCCGGCATCGCCTCCGGCGCAAGTCCCAGGGGCATCACGGCCGGCCCCGATGGCAACCTGTGGTTCGCAGAATCCAACTCTGGCTCTGGCAACAAGATCGGTCGGATTACCCCGCTCGGCATCGTCACCGAGTTCAGCGACGGTATTAGCGCCGCCGCGCAACCTGTCGGCATCACGGTCGGTCCCGATCGCAACCTGTGGTTCACGGAAAATGGCGGCAGCCGGATCGGGCGGATTGATTTGATCTTCGCCAATGGCTTCGACGGTCCGTGATTCCGAGTTATCGAATCACGGGCCCCGTCAATGCTCGCACGGGGCGGCGTCACCGTGTGTTCGCGTCGAGCATGTTAGGCCAGCCCAATCACATGAAGGAGATTTTCAGATGAACACGCAGGTCGTTACTCGCTGCACTTCTAGTGTGCAAAGCTACGCCGACGCAGCATTTGAGAGAGATAACGTCAAAGCGCCGGGTATAGATGGAGTTATTGCCGACGAATCGTCGCCGCCGCTTCGGTGCGGATACCAAGCATGCTCTAAATCCGGATGTAACTGCCAAGGATATGAGGGCAGCGCCTCCACATGTGGTAACCCGGGGTGCGGCCACAGTTTTTCTGATCACTGGTAAAGCTCTCGACGGAAATCAACAGGTTGTGCTCAATCAGCACTGCGCTCTCCGTGCAGACCCTGGGGCAGAGGGGTTGCGCGCACTGAATCGCCCGCCGAAAACTGCCTGCACACACAAGTGTGCGTGAAGGCATAAGTTGGCCACGGTGTGAAGGCATAAGTTGGCCAGGGCGGTGACCGGTTACGCCTTTAACAGGGCGCGGTGCCAGACCCCGCCAACGTTGCGCTTTGACGTAGTCGGGTGGCGCCGCTATCGCCGCATGTAGTTGGAGTTACCCGCTGGATTGGCGGCAATGGTACAGGTGCTCGCGGCGCCCAGGGAGACCGTGCAGACACCGGGGTTTGGCTGCTGAAAACTGACGGGCAACTCTGAAGAGGACGCTCCGGGATTGCCACCGGCTCTGTTAACGCTGACCAAGTCGGTCCGTAACGACATGGGGCTTCCCAACCGCCGCCTCCCGGCCAACCCCGGTCGGTTGGTGGTCATATCATGCGTCGAGAAGCTGCCATTCGCCTTGCCTTTTACGGTAATGTGGGCGCTTCGAATAACGGAATGTAGCGCGACCGCAATGAACGGAAACGTGCGATTGGTGCTTGGGCTTGCTCTGCTCGCTATCGTACTGGTCGGCTGCGATCGGTTGCCTAGCCTTCTTCTTGGCTTTAATGACCATCGCATCGTGCTTTCCGACAAGCCAATAGTGCTCGACACGAAGCCTACACGCCTCTCGACAGATGGATCAATAAAGGTGCTGGGTGTAACGACTGACTTATGCGTTACGCTTTCGAACGACGCCAAGGATGCGACGGACGCGAAGGATGTGAACGACTTCAACGCGGAGTACGCGAAGCTGAAAGGTGGCGCCCATCTTTTGGCTGTGCTGCACGCACGCGACGGCAAGGACTACGAGTGGAAGTGCGGCGGGTGGTCTTTCAGCCCGAATGGGGCCGGCCGAGGCACAATGTACTCGTGCCTGAAATGGGAGTGCAATCAAAGCCCGCCGAAGGGCACCGAGATCGCCTCAATCGATCTGAGCTCGGACCGCCCCCTGCGGGTTCTCGGAGCCCATTGGAGTTCGACGGATGCTTTCGATCATGTGTCGCAGCCACCGCCGGACCCGGTAGCCGTGCCCTCTGCGGAATATAAAGACTTGGAGCGCTCGTTTGGCGGCCAATCGGCTTGGCCATCGACGGAAAAACTCGCGCTGCAGGTGACGTTGAGCAGCAATCATGGACAAATTTCATTGAGCCATTTCAATTCGACGCTTTCGCTTCGAATGAGTGACTCCGGCATACAACTGCAGCCCACTTCCAACGCAGTCGGAATGAGCGTCGTGACGATCCCGACGAGTGCGATCGAGTCGTGCAGCGTGAGCTGTTTTAGCAACCTCGCACGTGAAACCGATCTGTTGCTGCCTGGCTCGGGCATTCAGCTGGGAGTTCTCAACACGCCCGAACTCATCGACTGGTGCTGGAGCCAACACCTACCAATGGCCACTTCAGCATCGAGTAGGGCGTGGCTTTATAAAGGAACACCCTTGCCGCCTAAGGACAGCTACACCGCCCAATTCGAGTCGCGAGCCGCCTACGACCATCAGGCCCATCAGAGTTGCATGGGGTATTGACCAGGCAACGCCGGCGGACGCACGCGACCGCACGTAGCTCGACGTTAGCTGCCGAAGACCATCGCTGGACTGAGAAATTCCTTCGGCGATATCTCGATAGCCATCCCAGAGCATCCGCCAGAAGCGGCCTAGGTCGTTAGAACCCTCTTGAGGGCATTCGACCCAATTGCGGAAGCTGAGAGCAGCGCCGTCATTCTCGATGGTGGTGCGTGGCCGAACCTCCACTATGGCCTTCCGTCCGCGCTGCTTGCCTTCCTATGCTTTGATCTGGCGGCGGCTGTGGCGACGGGTTACTGTCAGATTACAACGATGAGTCTTGCTTGCAGCAGATCATGATCACTATTCGCACAGTTTTGATGTTCTTGGCTTTGCTTGTGCCCGTCGCCGTGGCGGAGGCGAGAGACAACGCCCTTCCGGCAGATGCGAGTCGGGCACTCGAATCCGCCAAGCAAATCGTTCTCTATTCCCTCGAGCCATGGGAGCGACCGAGCAAAGTCGAAGTCACGTTCCACGGTTACAAGGTACTTGGGAAAACGGAACTCGATGAATCACACACGGCGACCGCACGCGGCGCGTTCAAATCGGCGACCGCTGCCTGGGATGGCCGAATCGCAACGTGCTTTGATCCACGACACGCCTTGAGGATCGTTTCAGACGGGCACGTTTACGATTTTCTCCTGTGTTATGCGTGTCACCAGCTTGAGGTGTATCGCGACGATGCTCAGGTCGCCTCGATTGGCGCCACCGGGTCTGCAAGCGTACTCAACAAGCTGCTTGCTGATGCAAATGTACCGGCGTCTCAATCCTGGTCGGAAGATAAGGAGCGAGAACAGGCCGCTCGACGGACTGCTGCCGAAAAGCGTTGGGTGGACGCGATCCCAAAAGCAATCCGTCCCTACTGGGTGACGATGACGTTACCGATGGGACCAGATCTGGCTGCGATTCGAGAGGCTTTCGAGAAAGAAGTCGGCGACGAGCACACGCGCATATTGCAGCTGCTCGAGTGGTATGGGTCAGGAGCAGGTCCGTGGTCTGGATTCCCGGCATACGAGGAAGTCGCTGAGAAGCTGCTGCTGGACTATTCGACAGGAGACATTGTCGCAACGGTGCAGTCGACCAATCTGGATGCGAATCAGCTCGAAGGAGCGGCGCGCCTCGTCGGTGGGTGGACGTTTCACCAGAAACGGCCAGCAGACGCGGGCCTTATTCCAACGGCCCTTAAGAAGAAACTGCTAGAGCATGTGCTACAAACGCCGCTGAACCCTGCGGAATATACGCACCAGGATCGGATTGATCGAGCTACAAGAGCGTTCGGGGGATAGTTTCGCGCTATGAGGCTTCGAAAACTTGCTGTACCGACATTCGCCCTACCGCAGCCCATCCGCAGCGGTCCGCTTGAGCGAATAGTTAGGCAGCACTTTCGGAAGCTTCTGGCAGTTGCAGGGTTGCAGTAAAAGCAACTGCAAGCTCCTCAAGGCGTGCGGCTGGATTTGCCCACGGCTTGAGATTGAAAGCCTCCGTTATGCTCTTGAGCAGCCGGCGCTCCTTCTCTTCTTGCTCCGGATCAAACTGACCAGTGGCAAGCTCCCTAATGGTGCGCTCGCGATTGTAGATAAGTTGCTCAAGTGCAAAGTAGCCGAACCGACAACCAAGGGACAGGAACTCTTTCAAGTTCGCGCCTACGATGAGGTTTGGTGTGTCGCACATAGGGACCGTCATTACAACAGGCGAGAAATCTGTGAACCCGCTACCTGTGTTCACAAGGCCGTAGTGGACCCCATCACCGCCAGTTGCGGCAAATGTAAAAGAGTTAAGAGGCGTGCACCAATAGTTGTTCTTTGCTGCCGGGGCCAGCAGGATGAGCCCAATTGGATCGAAGAAGTGATTCCAATCCGCAGCCGAGTGGGAGGGGCTGCGACCCGTAAGGCTCCATAGCTGTAAGAGAGTTGCAGGAAGAGAAGCAGTCATGCGCTGCCTAACGTCTGAACTAAGCCACGCCGCGAAGCGGCGTCGGCTTGAATGAATTGTTGGACCTAGTATGGGGCATTGGCATGAATGTCGGTGGCAAGAGCCTTTAGTTGATTCGCTATTGTGGTGAATCGCCCCTGCCGCTTTAGCCAAGATCCGCTTGACGAGAGCCTCGTTGCACCAATTGCCTCTATAGCGGCGCGCTTAGAAGAGCTGCTTTCATGGGCTGCAAAATTGCGTAGAGTTGTAAGCTGCTCTAGGGTGGTTTTGTATGCAGGCTTCTTTACCGCAGTAACTAAATAGTGTGCATCTGGGACAAACGACTTGAGAGTCTTGATGAGACCAGAGCGTCCCTTGAAGTCGAAGTACCCGGTGCCGGTTATCAGGAACTCGCACACTTCGTCCGTTAGGTGCTGTGGAAACTCCACGTCTGTTGTGGCCGCCAGCGTTGAGGTGTCGTTATTTACGGCCCCGACGAGCGCGTCGAGCATTAGTCCCTCGAACTCTTTGTATAGCCGGATGATGGCGTAGTTGTGAAGCCAAGTCACATGCTCGTCTGTTTGCCCGGTGGATACAGATGCGAGGAAACTAGTGATCTTATTGACCTCAGTCTTGAAATCGTCAGCCGAGTGTTTGACGCTTTTCTTTCGTGGCATAGGGATGCTTGGCCTAGGTCTAACGGCCTGCGCTAAGCGGCGGCGGCCGCGGTGCGCAACATGCTAACGCAACCGACCCGCAGTCGGAGAGTTCCTACGAAAAAGTGGACACTCGTTGGTTAGGCGCACTGGGCTTCAAACTCGGC
>NZ_BAAAEU010000014.1:0-1810 GCF_039523175.1 Dokdonella soli | reverse complement strand
GGCTCGTAGTCGCGTACCCCGTTGTGAACCAGTCCGGTTTCGCTATCGAAGTATTGGCCGGGGAAGCGCAGGTTCAGGGTCAACGACCCCGTCGGCGCGTTGGTCCCAAACGTACTCGCCAGCGGATCCCAGCGCCACACCGTGGCATTGGTCGCGTCAAACACCAGCCGCGGCGTACCCAGCTGATCGGTCTCGATCGCATACAGCGTGCCATTGCGCACCAGCGCGATCGGCGTCGTGTCGAGGTAGATCGTCTCGCCGGCGACGCTGGTGCTGTAGTTGCCGGGCACTTCGCTTAAGAGTTGGCCGCTCTCGTTGTAGTTGTAGGCCACCGTGCCGGTCTGCCAGCCCACGGGGGCGCCGGGTACCGAATAGCAGCTTGGCGGATTGCACGGCGCGTACTGCATGCCCTGTTTCGACACCCGCTCACCGCGGCCGTTGTAGCCGTACAGCGCAGACGTGTTGGTCAGGTCGATCTGGCCGTTGACCAGGTTCCAGCCGCTCAGCCGGTTGCGGTCGTCGTAGCTCAGGCCGCTGCTGGTGGTGTTGCCGTTGGGATCGTAGGTGCGGGCCACGCCGCCGACACTGGCGAGGTGATGGGTGCCTGGTGTGTAGGTGTACGGGATCGCCGTCTGCCCGTTCAGGCTGGCACGGGTCCGGTCACCGGTGCGGTCGTAGGCATAGCCTTCGAGCGGCGCCGGCGGCGTCGCCCCGGTCTGGGCCGTGGTCAGCCGATACAGCGGGTCGTAGCCGTATTGGCGATCCGGCACCGGCGGGGCCAGGCTTGCGCTGGCCTTGGTCAGGTTGCCCATCACGTCCACGCCGAACCCGAGGGTCAGGCCGCCGGGCGCGGAGCTGGCGATCGAGGTGATCGCATAGTTCGCGTCGTAGCTCTTGGTCAGCGTGCGGTTGTTGCCGTAGGTCAGCGTGTTTAGCGGACCGAACGGGTAGTAGCTGGCATTGGCGATCAGTGTCACCTTGCCGGCACTGGCATTGGCCTGCCACTGCACGAGGTTCACTCGACCCGATGCATCGCGGCCGTAGGTCACGACCGCCCCGCTCGGGTAGGTCAGCGAGGCCAGCCGGTCGCCGCGGGTGTAGGTGTATTGCGTGGTCAGGGTCAGCAGCGTGCTCTGCGTCGGGTTGGGCGGCTGTGGGGGCGGAAGCGCGATGCCGGCCTTGAGACGCATCGCCGACGCGGTCAATCCACCGCAGCCCGGCGTCCCGGTCGTGCAACTGGCCGTCATCACGGTCTGCTGCGCCTTGTTGATCACGTTGCCGCGCCGGTCGTAGCAGTACGTCGTATAGCCGGTGCTGTCGGTCATCTGGGTCAGCCGGCCGATCGGGTACGAGGTCGCACAGCCGGTCGTGCTGTTCGGCTGGTCGTAGGCGTAGCTGACGTTAAGACTCGCGGTCGGATAGCTGATCGCGGTTAGCCGGTTCAGCGCGTCGTAGGTGGTGGTGCTGGTCGTATTGCGATTGTCAGTCTGGCGGGTGCGGTTGCCGGCCGCGTCGTAGGCATAGCCCGTGTGCCCGGTGTCCGGACTCGACAGGTCGGTCAGGTTATTCAGGCCGTCGTAGGTGTAGTTGGTGGGCAGGGTGTCCGGGTCGGTGACCGTGCGCAGGTTGTCGCGGGTGTCGTAGGCGTACTGCGTGGTCGTGTTCTGCGTGGCCGGATCGGTGCCGTTGACGTTCTGGATCGTCGCCTTCAGTCGGTTCAGGCCGTCGTAGGCTTGTTGGGTCGAGGTGCCGAGACCGTCCGTGGACAGGGTCGGGTTGCCGTTGCCGTCGTAGCCGCCGCTGGCGGGAT
>NZ_BAAAEU010000013.1:0-736 GCF_039523175.1 Dokdonella soli | reverse complement strand
GTTCGGACGTCGCGGTCGCGAACTTACCGCCACGCACAGGCGGCGGCGACATGAGTTTTCAGAGTCGACTTTTCCAAAAACTGCACTCTGATCCGCGTTTCTGCGTGCGGATGCGGGGTATGAGATTGCGAAGGCGTGTGCGAGGGAGCAGGGGCTCAAGCTCCCGATGGCATGATGGCTATGGGGAGAAAATGAACCTGACCTTATTCGGCGATCTAATCGAGTGGAATTCCCTTCACCAAGGCCCTCGAGCCGCGGTACACCATGTATACGGCAAGCAAGCCGGCTGGAATAACAATCATTAGGCCTATGAGGGCGAATATTGCATAGATGATCAGTCCGAACGCGCTGCCGACGGAATCGATCTTCCATAACCACGAAAACATCGTAGGAAACATCGGCGAAATCTCAAAACCTACGAAAAGCGCGAGGCAACCAAACATAGAGCAGCCTATGAGGGTCTGCATAAAAACTTCGAGGCGCTGCTTCATCTTCCGAATGTTACATCCGAATGATCGACGTGGCCCAACTAAAGTGCCACTCGTGCCGAGAAAAAGGGACGGAAAAAGGGGGCGGAAGAACTATCCGTTTGAATTATCTGGGGCGCGCGAGGACGCACATTCATACTTTGTCGGAAGGGAAAAACATGGGGTCAGAGTCGACTTTTCCTGCACTCTGAAAACTCATGTCGCCGCCGCCTGTGCGTGGCGGTAAGTTCGCGACCGCGACGTCCGAA
>NZ_BAAAEU010000012.1:0-1852 GCF_039523175.1 Dokdonella soli | reverse complement strand
CGTCCAACCGTAGGCGTCGGAAACACTTCCAAAATCCCCAGCGACCATGCCGAGTCACCAGCGCCTGTAGCGCATCGATCACTTCCGTATCGCCGGCCACCGGATCGCGCGCTCGCCGATACCACGTCCGCTGCGCCACACTCGCCATGCGGCATGCCCGCCGGATCGACAACCCGTAGTCAGCCACCAACGCCGTCGCAACTTCGCGACGACTCAATGGCCCCACTGCTTTTTTGCGATCAGATCCTTGATCGCCGCGTTCTCCAACGCCAGCTCGGCATACATCCGCTTGAGCTTGCCATTTTCCTGCTCCAGCTCACGCACCCGCGCCAGTTCGGCCACGTCCATCCCACCGTAGCGGGACTTCCACTTGTAGTACGTCGGCACACTGATCCCGTGTGCACGCACCACGTCCTTGATCGGGATGCCGTTGTCGGCTTCCTTCAGGATCGAAACAATCTGCGATTCGGTAAAGCGACTCGTGCGCATGAGAACCTCCAGTCAGTCCCTGCTGGGATTCTCCTTCCAAATGACGGCCTCTGTGGGGAAGGCTACGAGCCCCGACCGCGCCATCAGATCAAGAGCGTCTGCGTCTACGACGTGAGCAAGAAGGCAGAGTCACCGCAATCACGCTGTACGCAAAAGCCCATCCGTCGCAACAGCTAGTCACAGCGCGAGCTAATTGAGCCCGGTCTCCGCATCGTAATACTGGCCGGGGAAACGCAAGTTATCTATCCGACCCGGGACCAAAACAAGGGGGCTCGCGCGGAGACGTTGATTCCGAAATGGTCGGACAACTCTTCAATATTGCAGCGGCTACAGAATAGTTCTGATCAGCTGATCTCTTTAGCCAGAATAGCGCACGCCTCTGGTTCAATTTGCTCTTGGAAGCTCGCAGCCCTTGGAACGCTCTAAATTGAGCTTCCGCACTACCGTTCTCTGAACCTATTATTGCCCAATATTTCGCTCTCACTAAATCAGGTCTACCCCGCATCCAATAAAAATTCGTAAGTTTGAGCGCGGCATCGGGCGATCCTTCCATTGCTTCTGCCGAATATTTTTTTACTTCCTGTTTATCCAAGTAGTAACTAACACTAGCAAGAATTACTTCCCGCGAATCATTTTTCGCCATGCATATGATTGGCATAACAAATAACAAGGATGTCACGCAAAATAATCTAATCACGGCCAATTCCTATGGGTTGAACGTCATAAAAGTTCCACACTCACAAGCAGGCTTTCTCCTCAATGCTTCGGCTTCAGCGTTTGGCGTTCGCCAATCGGTCTGGGGATTGGATGGTCCGATACCGTAACTCCCGTCGATATGTAGCCATCCCCAATTGTTTGGAGCGAATACCGGCTGCCCAGTAATTCTTGCCAGATTTTTACCAAACGGATTCCCTCGCGAAGGCGCTACTCCCGTATTGCAAGCAAGAAGTCTTATTGGCTTATTTGCGCAGTTAGGGTAGGTCTTCATCACTTTGGCCAGATCACCAGGAGACAAATTTGCCAGGGAGGTAGGAGTGCCGTGCCCTGCGATTGTGCATTCCGTAGAAAGTCCGGGGTATTTCTGTATCCAATCATACGCATTACTTCCCGGGGGAAACAGATTAATATCGACATCCAGACCGAGAGCGTCGGCAAAGTAGCCTGGATCCTGTAGAGCGTAGCCATATGTGTTTGCTCCGGCTAGCAGGCCTAAAGGATCAGACTCAATATAACGCCCAATATTTGACTCATAATCCCTGAAGTAGTTGTAGTTAAGCCCCGTCTCCGCATCGTAATACTGGCCGGGCAACCGTACCCTTGACGCGACTCTGCGCCGACGACGGTGGGTCGCCTCGATGCAGCG
>NZ_BAAAEU010000011.1:0-1467 GCF_039523175.1 Dokdonella soli | reverse complement strand
TCTACGGCAACCAGCTCGTGTTGCCGTCCAGCGCCATCGCGATCCACTACGGCGGCGACCACGTCGGCAGCGAGCCGCAGTATCGCAAGGGCACCTTGTACTTCTACAACAACACGGTGCGCCTCCAGCAGCCCCAAGGCACGGTCAATGGCGCCTACCTGTTCCGCCTGTCGACCACCGATGAGACCGCGCAGGTCTGGAACAACGTCTTCACCTTCGACCCGGGCATCACGTATCCGGCCATGCGCATCACCCAGGAAGTGGCTGCCGGCTACACCGCCGGCGGCATCCTCAACCTGGGCGTGAACTGGATCACCGCCGGCTGGGCCGACAGCGATCCCTGGCACCCGGTCCCCGGTCAGCTCAAGGGCAGCCAGAACATGATCACCGGCACGACCCCGCCGGTCGATCTGACCACCTTGGTGCCGGTGGCGAACGGCCCGGCGGCTGGCAGCGCGCAGGCCCAGCTGCCGCAAGTGGCCGCGTATCCGGTCAATTATCAGATCGACGCGGTCACGAATATCCCGAGCCCGCGCACCAATGGCTCGAGCATGGATCTGGGAGCGGTCCAGCACTGATTTTCGAGGAGCACTGAGAGCGCCTCAGTCCTGAATTGCGCGCAGGGCGTTGGAATTACGCCCTGCGCACGGCGGTTGAAAATCACACCACTCGAAGGCCGGCGCAATATATACGCGCAATAATTTCGGATTCAGCGCCTCAGGTGGGCTTAATTGACGCCGCTCTCGGAATCTCAGGCCGTGCGATTGACGCGGAAATCGCTTGAATACGCTCCGAACCGACTGCCCATAAACACGCCGGATTGACTTCCGCACGGCGAAACCCCCAGCGCGTCAGATGCATCCCGATCGAACGCACAGGCCACGCGCGTACAGGGCCGGTGATCGCAGCAGGTGAGTGCGCGCCTCTTGATCTTCGATCATCGCCGGCTTCTCGCCAGCGTGGCAACCGTGTGTGTGCGGTACCGGCGCAGCACCGCGCAACCTTAAGGCGGCCGGCTATCTTGCATGTCGCCACGACTCGGACCGATGCCTCATGCGATTTTCTGTCTGCCGAGGCTTCGTTTGAATGCCCGAATAACCCGCGCGCCTGCGCCCATATTGTTCGATGCAGAGAAGCGCACCACTTTTCTCCAGTTTTTCGGAGGACGCAACTGCCTTCCTGTTCACAGAATGAATGAGAGATAGAACTGTATTCTGCGCGCCCCTTGATGTGAAAGAGCCGTTGCATGAGACAGTATTCATCAAGCATCACCAGTCGGCGCGAAAATGGATTTAATTCGCCACTGATGACGCTGGTCTGCAAGACCTTAATCGTCCTGATAATGACGATGTGTCAATTCGCGGTGACGGCCAGCGCCGCATCCGCTGTTTCGCCCTCGACCACACCGCCGCCGTCCCTGGTATCGCAGCCGTGCGTGCCATCCGGCCTCGGCATCGATTATCAGGT